>CAYREA010000025.1:0-38875 GCA_964423075.1 uncultured Rubrivivax sp.
GGCGGGAGCCCTCGGTGGGTGGGGCGGGGGCGGTTTCAGGGGACAAGGGCTTCTCCGATGACGCCCTTCTTGTACAGGAAGTTGCCGTAGGGCTGCAGCTCGCCGGTCAGCACGATGGCGAAGGCGTCACGAACCCGATCGTAGAACGCGAAACGCTCGGTGGCTTCGCACTGCGCGGGCTGCGCGTGGCCGCCGCGCTGAAGCTGGTCGAGCATGCGGCGTTGCAGCGCACTCAGCGTGCCGGCCGGGTACTCGCTGACCTGCATGAAGGCCACCGGCTGCGCCACCGCCGTGTCCAGCGGCAGCAGCGACAGCACCGCCTGGCTCGCCCGCTCGACGCCAGCGCCAGGCAGGTGGATCACCGGCTTGCCCGCCGCCAGAGTGGCCGCCGTGAAGTTGGCGTCGGCGACGACGATCTCGTCGCCGTGCCCCATCTCGGCCAGCACCTTCAGCAGCTCGGGGGTGAGCAGGGGGTCGATGCCTTTCAACATGGTGCGTGCTTCAATGCGCCAGGCATTCGGCGGGGATCTTGTCGGGCGGCATCGCACCGGTCATCACCGCCACGGTGTCGCTCATGCTGATCTTCTTCGGGTCGAGGATGGCGGCGCGCCGGCCCAGGCGGGCCACGTGGATGCGGTCGGCGATCTCGAACACATGCGGCATGTTGTGCGAGATCAGGATCACCGGCAGGCCCTTGTCGCGCACGCGGCGGATCAGCTCCAGCACCATGTTGCCTTCCTTCACGCCCAGGGCCGCGGTGGGCTCGTCGAGGATGACGACGTGCTCGGCAAAAGCCGCCGCGCGCGCCACGGCCACGCACTGGCGCTGGCCGCCGGAGAGCGTTTCCACCGCCTGCGTCATCGAGCGGATGCCGACCTTCAGGTCCTGCATGCGCGCGATGGCGGTTTCCAGCATCTTCTTCTTGTCGAGCATGCGCAGCACCGTGCCCGCAAAACCGGGGCGGCGCATCTCGCGGCCCAGGAACAGGTTCTCGGCGATGGTCATGGCCGGGGCCACGGCCAGGTCCTGGTAGCAGCACTCGATGCCGGCCTGGCGGGCATCGATGGGGCTCCTGAACTGCACCGGCTTGCCGTCGAGTTGCACCTCGCCGGCGTCGGGGATGGTGGCGCCCGAAAGCACCTTGATCAGGCTGCTCTTGCCGGCGCCGTTGTCGCCGATCACGGCCAGGATCTCGCCGGCGCGCAGTTCGAAGTCGGCGCCGTCCAGCGCCGTCACCTGGCCGTACTTCTTCACCAGACCCTTGGCCTGCATGACGATCCGGTTGTTCATCGCGCGCCCTTTCGCGACAGTTGATCCGCCGCCACCGCCAGGATCACCAGCACGCCGGTGACCAGCACCTGGTAGATCGACGACACGCCCATCAGCGTGAGCCCGTTGCGGAACACGCCGACGATGAGCGCGCCCACCAGCGTGCCCAGGATCACGCCGCGCCCGCCGAACAGGCTGGTGCCGCCCAACACCACGGCGGTGATGGCGTCCAGGTTCTCGGTCTGCCCGGCGTTGGGGTCGCCCACGCCGGTGCGGGACACGCTCAAGAGCGCCGCGATGCCGTAGAAGAAGCCGGCGACGACGTACACGCCCAGCAGCACCCGCTGCGTGGGTATGCCCACCAGCCGCGTGGCCTCGGCGTTGTTGCCCACGGCGTAGACATGGCGCCCGGCCGCCGTCTCGCGCAACACGAACCAGGCCAGGCCGTACAGCGCCAGCATCAGCACCGCGCCATAGGCCACCTCGTTGCCGCCGACGGCAAAGGTGTTGCCCAGCGCCGTCATCAAGGGCGGCAGGTCGGTGACGGTCTGCGAGTTGGAGTACAGCTGCGTGATCGCGAACGCGATGTTCAGCGTGCCTAAAGTGACGATGAAGGGCGGCAGCTTCACGCGTGTGACCAGCAGCCCGTTGACCAGGCCGAACAGCGTGGTCACCGCCACCCCGCAGAGCACCGCCAGCGCCGGCGGCAGGCCCAGTTCGGTGGCGAACTTGGTCATCACGATGCCGCCCAGGGCCATCACCATGCCGCAGCTGAGATCGATGCCGGCCGTCAGGATGATCAGCGTCTGCCCGATGGCGATGACGCCCACCACCATCACCTGCTGCAGGATCAGGCTGAGGTTGCTGGCGCTCAGGAAACGGTCGCTCTGCGTGGCGAAGAAGAGGCAGGCCGCCAGCAGCGCGATGAAGGGCCCGAGGGTGCCCAGGTTGACCTTGAAGCCCGGCGCCGGGGCCGGGGCCGCAGCGGCGCCACTCACTTCTTGCCCCAGCAGAGTTCGGCGCCGACCTGCGTGGTCTGGCTGCTGATGCCCGGCAGGGCCTTGGCGGCGATGAGCGTGACGCCGGTGTCGGTGTAGCCACTGGGCTTCTTGCCGGTCTTGGCGTATTCCACGCCGGCCTGCACGCCCATGCCAGCCATCTTCAGCGGGTACTGCTGGCTGGTGGCGGCGATGACGCCCGCCCCCACGTCCTTGATGCCCTGGCAGCCGCCGTCGACGCTGACCACGATCACGCCCTTGTCCTTGCCCGCCTTTTTCAGCGCGTTGAAGGCGCCGGCCGCGGCCGGTTCGTTGATGGTGTAGACCACGTTGATCTCGCCGGCCTTCTGCAGGCAGTTTTCCATCGCCGTCTGGCCCTTGGCCTGGTCGCCGTAGCTGTCGGCCATGCAGACGATCTCGGGTGCCTTGCCCAGCTGGTTGCTGGTGGCTTCCGGCGCCGCCAGGCCGAAGCCCTTCAGGAAGCCGTTGTGGCGCTGCGCGCCGACGGGGTGGCCGGGCATCAGGTCGAGCATCACGATCTTCGCGGGCTTGGCACCGAGTGCCGCCTTGGCGTACTGGCCGATCAGCACGCCGGCCTTGTAGTTGTCGGTGGCGAAGAGCGCGTCGGTGGCTTCGGTGGGGTCGGTGGGGCTGTCGAGCGCGATCACGAGCACGCCCTTGTCGCGCGCCTTCTTGATGCTGGGCACGATGGCCTTGCTGTCGCTGGGCGAGATGAGGATGGTCTTGGCGCCGGCCGCGATCATGTTTTCCATCGCCGTCACCTGGCCGGCGTTGTCGCCGTCGGTCTTGCCGGCGCCGGTGAGCAACTTGGCGCCGGCGGCCTTGGCGGCCTCGGCCGCACCTTCCTTCATCTTCACGAAGAAGGGGTTGGTCTCCGTCTTGGTGATGAGGCCAATCACAGGTTGCGCGCCCTGGGCAGCGGCACCGCCGGCGGCCAGAGCCAGCGCGGCCAGGGGTAGGAACTTCAGCATGCGTGTCTCCGGTTTGTTGGGGTAAGGCCGGCGCGTCGCGGCACCGTGTCGAGAATCTAGGCGAGACCGATTGATAAATCAAATGGATTGATTAATGGTTTTCCCGGATCCCCGCCGGCAGCGCGCCGCTGCATGCTCTGCACCGCGGCGCAAGCGACGCCGGCAACCGGAGCGAAGACCATGATCGTGGTGAGCGGCGAGGCCCTGATGGACGTGTTTGCCGCCGGCGACACCGCCGCCGGCATGGCGCTGGACGCGCGTATCGGCGGCAGCCCGCTGAACGTGGCCATCGGCCTGGCGCGGCTGGCGCAGCCGGTGGCCTTCTTCGGCGCGCTGTCCACCGGCTTCCTGGGTGACCGCCTGGCCGCGGCGCTGGCCGCCGAGGGTGTGGACCCGCGCTGCACCGTGCGCGTGGACGCGCCCACCACGCTGGGCCTGGTGGGCCTGGACGCGCGCGGCGTGCCCAGCTACGCCTTCTACGGCCACGGCGCCGCCGACCGGCAACTGCCCGTGGAAGCCCTGCAGCTCGTACCGCCAGCCGCCGCGTACCAGTTCGGCAGCTATGCGATGGTGGTGGAGCCGGTGGCCACGGCCCAGCGCGCGCTGGTGGAACGCGAATGCGCGCGCAGCGTGATCGCCTACGACCCCAACATCCGCCTCAACGTCGAGCCCGAGCTGCAGCGCTGGCGCGACACGCTGCAGTGGATGCTGCCGCGCACCACGCTGCTGAAGGTGAGCGACGAAGACCTGGGCCTGCTCTACCCCGGTGCCGAGCCCGCCACGCTGGCCGCGCAGTGGCTGGCCGCCGGCGTGGCGCTGGTGGTGGTGACCCGCGGTGCCGAAGGCGCCTGGGCCTGGACGGCGTCGACCCAGGTGAGCGTGCCGCCGGTGCCCGTGGCCGTGGTCGACACCGTCGGCGCCGGCGACACCTTCCAGGCAGCGCTGCTCACGGCGCTGGCCGAACGCGGACTGCTGTCGCGCGCGGCGCTGGCCGGCATCGGCGCGGATGCACTGACTTCGGCCTTGCAGTTCGCGGCGCAGGCCGCAGCCATCACCTGCTCACGGCGGGGCGCCGATCTGCCGCGGCGCGGCGAGCTGCCCGCGCTCTAGGCCGGCACGGCGTCCCAGGGCGCCACATCGGCCGCGCCGGTGGCCGGCAGCGCGGCCGGCGCCGCGCGTTCTTCCTGCAGGCCGCCCAGCGCCGCCACCAGTTCGGGAATCAAGAGCTGCAGTTCACCGGTGGTGAGAGCCACGTCGGCATCGAAGCCGTCTTCTTCGGCCGACGCGCTGCCCTTGCCTTCCAGCACCACGTCGAGCAGCTTGATCTTCTTCAGCGTCAGCGCCTCGGTCAGCGTGAAGGAGACGCGGCCGTTCCAGGTCAGCGCCAGCTGCGTGGGCAGCTTGCCCTGCTTGATGTGTTCGCCCACCTCGTCGATGTCCAGCGTGTGGCGGGCGTAGCGCACGGCCGCCTTCTCGCTGTCGGGCTGCTTGAGCTCGCAGTCGCGGTCGATGCTGAAGCCGGGCGGCGCTTCCTTGTCGCTGAGCCAGGCCGCCATTGCCACGGCGGGCGACAGCTGCGTTTGCAGCAAGCTCATCTTCAGGCCGCCGCCCAGCAGCTCGAGCAGGCGCGTCACCACCGCATCGGCCTTCTTCATGCTGGCCGCGCCCACCACCACCGTCTGCGCCTTGGCGTCGACCCAGATGATGGTTTCGCTGCGCTTGGGAAAGGCGCGCGGCAGCAACGCATGCGTCACCGATTCCTTCAGCTCCTTCACCCGCTTGCCCTTGGGGCGGCGGCCGGTGTCCTTCTCGATCTTGTCGAGCTCGGTCTCCACCAGGTCTTTCACCACGCGGCCGGGCACGGCCTTGGTCTCGTTGGCCAGCTTCAGGATCAGCTGTCCGCCCACGCTTTCGGCCAGCGCCGCGTGTTTGTCGCCGCGCGGCGCCACCCAGCCGGCCGACTCGGGCTGCGACGGGCCGCATTCGACGAAGCGGGCGCCGCCCAGGCGCTGCTCGAACTCGGCGAGCAGGGGCGGTTCCCAGTGTTCGATGCGGTAGATCAGGGCGTTCTTGAACATGTGTGCGGTGAGGGGGCAGGGGCGCGGATTCTAGGGACGCTGGTCGTAGCGGGTCTGGCCGTCCAGCAGCCGCGCGACGGTTTCGATGATGCGCCTGCCGCGGGTCTCTTCGCGTTTGGCCTCCATCACCCATTCCAGGTACTCGCGGCGGTGCGTGGGCGCGAAGGCCTCGAACTGCTTCAGGGCCTTGGGCTTCTTCGACAGCGCGGCGGCCAGGTCGGCCGGCATCTCGGGCAGCGGCTTGGCCGTACGCGGCTTGGGCGCGGGCGGGGCTGCGATGTCGGCTGCGGTCTTGGCCACCGCGGTCTTGATCAGTGCCTTGAACTCGCGCGCGCCGGGCAGGTCGGCCTGCGTGGTGATGCGGCCGAACTGGCCCATGGCCTCGCCTTCCTTGCCCGTGTCCACCACGTCACGGCCGCGCCACAGGCCGAAGGCGCAGTGCTGATTAAAAGCCGCCATGTGCGCCACCGGCTTGCCCTGGTAGACGAAGAAGGGCATGCCCCACTTGATGTCTTCCTGCAGCTCGGCGCAGGCAGCGTGGGTGGTGTCGCGCAGCCAGGCCAGCAGCGGCTGCGCGAAGGGCGCGGCCTTGGCGATGTAGGCGTCGACGCGCGGGTCTTTCTGCGTCATCGGTGTCTCCATGGGCGGGGTTCAGACACGAATGTAGATGCGCCGGCGGTCGAGCCAGAAGGCTAGCGCGGCATAACAGCCGAGGTTGGCGCAGGCGAAGAGGAAGGAGCCCAGGCGGGGGTCGCTGCCGATGCCGGCGAAGACATGCTGGTAGACCGAGGCCATGGGCCCGCCTTCTGGCGTGCGCCACAGGCCCAGCAGGCGCGGGATCAGGCCGCTGAGCACGAAGATGAACAGCGGGTTGCGGCCGAAGACCTCGAAGAAGCGCACCCAGCCCACCTGCTCGGCCGGGCGTCGGCGGATCTCGATGACGTGGATCAGCAGCGCCAGCGCCATCATCGCCAGCGCGGTGGTGTGCAGCACGTAGCTCGGCGTCCAGATCTTCTTGTTCAGCGGCAGCACCAGCTGCCAGGCCCAGGCCAGGGCCAGCATCGGCGCGGCCCACAGGAACAGCCGCGCGACGAGCGAGTCGTCGGGGCGCGTGTGCGCCACCATGTCGCCCACCCACCAGCCCAGCAACACCTGCGCGATGGCGGGTGCGGTGCTGGCCAGGCCTTCGGGGTCGAAGGGCAGGCCTTCGCCGCGGTAGAGGTGCGCAGCGCCGAGCAGCGTGCGGTCGAGCGCGGTGCCGAACCAGCCTTGCAGGCTGTAGGCGTCACCCGGCGCGCCGAAGGCGAGACAGGCCATCCAGTAGCCCAGCAGCAGCGCCGCCGCGCCCCACAGCGCGCCCCGCCGGCCACCCAGCCACACGATCACCGCGGCGGCGCCGAAACACAGCGCGATGCGCTGCAGCACGCCCATCAGGCGCAGCGTGTCGTAGTCCTTCGCCACCAGCTCGCCGGCGGCGTTCCAGCGCAGGAAGGGCGCGGCATTCAGCAACAGGCCGATGGCGAAGATCAACAGCGTGCGCCGGCCCACCTTCCACCAGAAGGCCGCAGGCGGGCCGGCCTGCAGGCGCGGCAGCACCAGCGCCAGGGCATTGCCCACCGCGAAAAGGAAGAAGGGGAACACCAGGTCGGTGGGCGTGACGCCATGCCAGTTCGCGTGCGCCAGCGGGGCGTACAGGTGGCTCCAGCTGCCGGGGTTGTTGACCAGGATCATCAGGGCCACGGTGGCACCGCGCAGAACGTCCAACGAGCGCAAGCGCTCGGCGTCCGGCGAACGGAAACGCTCCACGCTCAGAGCAGGGCCTGGTGCACGCTGCCCTGTGCGGCGTCCAGCCGCGACTCGGCCGTGGCCGCGTCGACGCCGGCCTTCAGCATCACGATGGCCACCTTCACGCGCAGGCCGCTGGCGTCCAGCGCCACACGGGCGCGCTCTTCGTCGGCGCCCGTGGCGGCCACCGTCAGCCGCAGTGCGCGCTGCGCCAGCTTGGCGTTGGTGGCGCGCAGGTCCACCATCAGGTTGCCGTAGACCTTGTTGAGCCGCACCATCACCGCGCTGCTGAAGGTGTTGAGCGCGATCTTCTGCGCCGTGCCGGCCTTCAGGCGCGTGCTGCCGGAGATGAGCTCGGGCCCGGTGTCCAGCGTGATGGCGATCTCGCAGGCGGCCAGCAGCGGCGTGCCCGGGTTGTTGGCCATGCCGACGGTCAAGGCGCCGGCGGCTCGCGCAGCGCCGGCGGCCGCAATCGCATACGGCGTGGTGCCGGACGCAGCGAGCAGCAGCACCACGTCGTTCGGCGTGAGCTGCAGCGCCTGAACGTCGGCCACCGCAGCCTCCCGGTTGTCCTCGGCACCTTCCACCGCGACGAAGAGCGCACGCTCGCCGCCGGCCAGCAGGGCCGGTGAACGTTCGCGCGGCCATGAGAAGGTGGGGTTGAGCTCGACGCTGTCCAGCAGGCCCAGCCGGCCGCTGGTGCCGGCGCCGACGTAGACGATGCGGCCACCCGCCCGCAGCCGCGGTGCAGCGGCGTCGACGGCGCGTGCGATGTCCGCACCGGCTGCGCTCACGGCCAGTGCGGCGCGCGCCTGGTCGGCCACCAGGGCGTTCACCAGCGTGGCCGTGTCGTAGGTGTCGAGCCCGGCATGGTCCGGGTGCGGCTGTTCGGTCTTCAGTGAACTCATGGCACGCGGATGATGGCGCTTTCGCTCAGGCGGCCGATGCGGTCGACCGCGGCCACGGCCAGGGCGTCGGCGCCCTGGGTTTCGAAGACCCGTTCAGAGGCCGGCAGGGCCGCGAAGCGCCAGGCCCCGCCAACGCGCCGCCACACCGCCCAGCGCCGCGCCGCCTCGCCCGCCGCGGGCTCGATGCGCACGCGCCCGGCGGCGGCCCGCAGCACCGGCTGGCCCACCACCGGCGCCTGCAGCCACGGTGTGGCCGGCACCAGCGCAGGCTGGGCGTAAGGCCCCAGCTGCAGCAGGCTGGGCAGGCCCTGCGTGTCCTGCATCAACGCCGCCATGCTGAAGTGGATGTGGCCGCCGTTCGCGGGGCGCGAACGCAGCAGCTCGATCTGGTCGACGAACTCGCGCGCTGGCCAGGGGGCGGTGGCGTTGCGCACCTGGCTGGTGAAGAGGCCCGGCCACATGTGGCGCTGCAGCGGGTTGTTGGCCAGCCAGTAGTCCAGCAGCAGCGGGAACTGCTGGCCTTCGCGGGCGATGGGCCAGTACAGCTGCGGCGCCCAGTAGTCGAGCCAGCCGCTTTCGAGCCAGCGCTCGGCGTCGGCATAGAGCTTGTCGTACTGGCTGAAGCCGGTGATGCCCGCCGGCCGGCGCTCGGGCTTGCCGATGCCGAAGGGGCTGATGCCGAAACGCACCGCCGGCTTGGTTTCGCGCACCAGGCGGTGCAGCGATTGCACCAGCCCGTCGACGTTGCTGCGCCGCCAGGCGTCGCGTTCCAGCGGGCCGCCGGCCAGCTTGTAGCGGGCATAGGCCTCGTCGTCGGGAAACGGCCTGTCGCTGCCGTCCGCGGCCTGCACGGGGTAGGGGTAGAAGTAGTCGTCGATGTGGATGCCGTCCACGTCGTAGCGGCGCAGCAGGTCGGCCACCACGGCCAGGGTCTGCGCGGCGGCGGCGGGCTCGCCGGGGTCCATCCACAGCTGGTCGCCATAACGTTTCACCAGCGCCGGCTGGCGCACGCCGATGTGCGTGGCGACCAGCGGGCTCTTGGCCAGCGAATGGCGCGCGCGGTAGGGGTTGAGCCAGGCGTGCAGTTCCAGCCCGCGGCGGTGCGCTTCCTGCAGCCAGAAGGCCAGCGGATCCCAGGCCGCTTCGCCGGGCAGCCAGGGCGGCTTGCCCTGCTCGCCCGACAGGTACTCGGCCCAGGGCTCCAGCGTCGACGGATAGATGGCATCGGCCGAAGGCCGCACCTGCAGCACGATGGCGTTGAGGCCGAGCGTGCGCGCGCGCTCCAGCAGCAGCACCGCTTCGGCGCGCATTGCTGCGCCGCTCAAGCCCGGCTTGCTGGGCCAGTCGATGTTGGTGACCGTGGCCACCCAGGCGCCGCGAAACTCGCGCGGCGGCGCCGGCGGCATCTCGTTCGGTGGCAGAGCCGGGGCCGGCGGCGGGGCCGTTGCGGCCGGTGCGGCATCCCCCGGCAGCGTGGCCACCACGCCGCAGCCCGCCAGCAGCGCCAGCACCGCCGGCGCCCATTCGCGGCGCTTCACGGCTTCGGGTGCTTCGCGGCGTCGGCTTCGGCCTTGTAGCGCTCGTAGGACATCGCGTTGCTCTTCTCGCAGCGCTGCCGTTCGGCCAGGTCGGCCAGCTTCTGGCATTCCTGCTTCTGCCAGCCCTGGCCGACGATGTAGAGCTGCTGCGAACTGCAGCCCGCCAGCAGTGCGAAGGCGGCAGCGGCGAGGAGACGAATGAAGCTCATTGCGGAGGTACCGTGGGCAAGGGGTTGGTCAGCACCCACAGGATGGCCACGCTCTCGGCGTCGGGCTGGCCTTCGTAGTTGGTGGGGCGGTAGCGCATCTGGAAGTTCATCAGCACGCGCTGGGTCTGAGCATCCATCACGCCGCTCAGTTCCACCTGGTAGCCATGCTGGGCCAGCATCTTCTGCACGTTGTACATGTCGAGTGGGTTGGCCTCGTACTCGGCCTGCTTGGCGGCCACGCGCGCGGCGTCGGGCCAGGGCGGCGTGATGCCGAGTTCGGCGAAGCGCTTCCAGGGGAAGGTGGGGCCTGGGTCTTCCTTGTACGACGGTGTCACCTCGCCGTGGCCCAGGATGCGCTCGGGCTTGATCTCGTGGCGCCTGACGATGTCCTGCACCAGCGGGATCAGCGCGTCGATCTGCTCCTGCGGAAAGGGCGCGAAGACCTTGCGCCCGTCGGGCAGCTGCACGTAGCCCGGGTGCACGATCTCGATGCCGATGCTGCTGCTGTTCAGGCGCTTGTCGGCCTTCCAGCCGCTGGCGCCGCTGTGCCAGGCGCGGCGCGTCTCGTCCACCAGGCGGTAGATCTTCGGCGGCGTGCCGTCGCTCAGCAGGTAGTGCGCCGACACCTCCTGCTCGGTGAGGATCTTGATCGACTTGGGCAGGTCCACCACGGTGTAGTGGAGGACGAGGTACAGCACGCGGCTGTCCTGCCCCTTCGCGGTGTGCGTGGTGTCCACGGGCACGCCGCCGGGGCCGCTGAGCGTGGAACAGCCCGCCAGCAGCAAGGCGGCGAACAAGGTGATCAGTGACTTCATGGTCCGCGATTCTGCCGTCCGCACATCCCCACACAATCGGCCGATGTTGCACAGAACCCTGCTCGCCTGGTGTGTCGGTGTGTTCAGCCTGGCCGCGGCCGCGCAGGACAGCCTACCACCGGCCGTGCTGGCCGCTCTGAAGGCGGCCGATGTACCGGCCGACGCGCTGTCGGCCATGGCCGTGCCGCTGAACCACCGCGCGCCCTCGTGGCGACACCGCGCGCTGGAGCCGGTGCAGCCGGGCTCGTCGATGAAACTCGTCACCAGCATCGTGGCACTCGACCGGCTGGGGCCCAACCAGCGCGGCAGCACCGAGCTGCGCAGCGCGGCCCCCGTGGTGGGCGAGGTGCTGCAGGGCGAACTGGTGCTCAAGGGCGGCGCCGATGTCGAACTCGACGTGGCGCGCCTGTGGGCCCTGCTGGCCGAACTGCGCCAACGCGGCATCACTCGCATCGAAGGCGACCTGCTGATTGACCGCACGCTGTTCCGCCCGGCCCGCATGGATCTCGGCCTGCCGCCCTTCGACGAGTCACCCGAGTTCTATTACAACGTCATCCCCGACGCGCTCTATCTCAACGGCAACCTGCTGCCGCTGGAGCTGGCGGCCACGGTCGACGGTGTGCGCGCCAGCACGCTGCCGGCGCTGGCAGGGCTGGCCGTCGACAGCCGCATGCAGCTGGTCGACGCACCCTGCAGCGACTGGGACAAACACTGGAGGCCCGCGCAGGTGGCGCGCGAAGAAGGCCGCACGCTCATCACGCTGAACGGCGCCTTCCCGCGCGACTGCACGCAGCGCACCGCGCTGCAACTGATCGACCGGCTGGAGTTCGAGGAACGCCTCTTCCGCACCCTGTGGGAAGGCCTGGGCGGCAGCTGGGCCGGTCGCGCGCGCGAAGCCGCGGGCCCGGCCGACAGCAGGCTGCTGGCGCGGCACGTCGCACGCCCCTGGGGCGAGGTGCTGCGCCACCTGAACAAGACCTCGGACAACGCCGAGGCGCGCCTGCTCTACCTGTTGCTGGGCGTGCCGGCCATGGCCACCAACCCGCAGGCCAGCACGGCCGAGCTGGCCGCGCGCGAGGTGCGTGCCTGGTTCGCCGAGAACCGCATCGACGCCACCGGCCTGGTGCTGGACAACGGCTCGGGCCTGTCGCGCAGCGAACGCATCAGCCCGGCGCAGATGACGGCGCTGCTGAAGGCGGCGTGGAACGGCCGCCATGCGCACGACTTCATCGCCACGCTGCCCACCGCAGGCGTGGACGGCACCCTGCGCAACCGCCTCAAGACCGGCCCCGCCACCGGCTGGGCGCGGCTGAAGACCGGCACGCTGAAGAACGTGGTGGCGCTGGCCGGCTACGTGAACGACGCGCGCGGCCGGCCCTGGGCCGTGTCGATGATGGTCAACCACGACAAGGCCGGCGGCGCCCGGCCGGTGCTGGACGCGCTGGTGGATGCCTTTGCGCGCGCCACGCCGTCGCGCTTCGTCAATCCGGCCCAGGTGGGGCCGCAGGGCGAAGGGCCTTGAACGTTCAGCGGCGCTAGGCCCGCAGCCGCTCCGGCGCCAGATAGGCCAGCCGCCAGGTCTCGAAGTCCACCGTGTCGGCGGCCTCGATGGCCGACTGCTGGGCCACCGAATCGCGCGCCTCGGCCTCGAAGGCCGCCTGCTGCTCGGCCGGCCAGGGCAGGGCCAGGATGTGGTTGCGCGTCTGCTCGCTCTGCGCGCGCATGAACTCGACGTGCGAGCCTTCGAAGTCGCGCTGCATCATGGCCAGTGCGCGTGAGGACGACAGCAGCTCGGGGTCGGCCAGCGCGGCGTGGGCCGCGGCCAGCGCCTCGGCGTGGGCCGTGCCGCCCTGCACACCGTCCAGCGCCGCGGCGATGGGCTTGAACTGCTGCAGCAACTCGGCCGCCCAGGCGGCCAGCGGCACGTTGCTGCCCTCGCGTTCGAGCGTCAACCCCGGCTCGCGGCCGAAGGCGGCCGTGCGGTGCTGGTTGCGGCCCAGGGCGGCGATCTCGGCCGGCGTGTCGGGCGGGCTGTCCTGCAGCAGGCAGTGCAGCAGGAAGATGTCGAGGAAGCGCATGGTCTGGCCGGTGATGCCCACCGGCACGAAGGGGTCCAGGTCCATCAGACGCACTTCGATGTACTCGACACCCCGTTCGCGCAGCGCATGCAGCGGGCGCTCGCCCGAGTGGATCACGCGCTTGGGGCGGATGGTGCCGTAGAACTCGTTCTCGATCTGCAGCAGCGTGGTCGCCATCTGGTTGTATTCGCCACCCAGGTTGCGGATGCCGATGGCCTCGTAGGGCGCGTACGGCTGCGTCAGCGCGCCGTGCAGCGAGGTGGCGTAACTCTCCAGGCTGTTGTAGCTGACGGCCAGGCTGGCCTGCGCGTCGCTCTGGTAACCCAGCTTGCCCATGCGCAGGCTGGTGGCGTGCGGCTGGTACAGGGTGTGCTCGGTCAACTTCTGCAGGCCGTGGTCGCGGCCGGCCACGAAGCTGGAACATACCGCCGGGCTGGCGCCGAACAGCCACAGCAGCAGGAACGAATGCCGGCGGAAGTTGCGGATCAGCGCGAAGTGCTCTTCGTTGCTCAGGCCCGGCAGCGACCAGTTGTAGTGGATGCCGCTGATGGTCTGCATGCGCCGCCCGTAGCGGTGGCCCAGGCCCATGCGGTAGACGCTCTTGGCGCGGCCGATGTTGCTGCTGCCGTAGCGGCCCAGCGGGATGGTCTCGTCGGGCGGCAGGCCGCAGGGCATGCTGCCCACCCACAGGCGTTCACCACCGGCGCCGTTGCGCCGGTTGGCCAGGGTGCGGTAGACGAACTGGTGGATGCGCGTCAGCTCGTCCAGGCAGCTCTCGACACCGGCATGCACGCCGGTGATCAGCTCGAGCTGGCTTTCGCTGTAGTCGGTGGTGATGTGCGGGTGCGTCAGCGGCGCGCCCAGAGCGGGTGGGTGCGGCGTCAGCGCCAGGGCGCCCGTGGGGCCGGCGCGCAGGCTTTCTTTCTCGATGCCTCGGCGCATGCCGAGCAGGCGCTGGTCACCCAGGCGGCGCAGCGCATCGGAAAGGGGTTGGGCCTGGCTCATGCAAAGTCTCTGCTGCGGTTCTCTCGGGGGCGAAGGGTAAGCGTTCGGCGCTTTTCGTGCTGGCGCCTGGTCAAAGTCTGGACGACACACACCCGTCCGGAGTCGGGGTTATCCTGCCCCGCCGTTCACCCTGCCACAGGGCCTTGTCGCCTTCATGAAACGCCGTCACTTCGTTCTGAGCGCCCTGGGCGTGGCCGGCGCCCTGGGTGTCGGCTGGGCCCTGCTGGCGCCACGCCAGCGCCTGAGCACGCGCGAGCCGCTGGCGCTGGCGCCGGGCCAGGTGGCGCTGAACGGCTGGCTCGCGGTGGGCGCCGACGGCCGCATCGGCATCGTCATGCCCAGGAGCGAGATGGGCCAGGGTGTGCACACCGGCCTGGCCATGCTGCTGGCCGACGAGTTGGACGCCGACTGGTCGCGCGTGGCCATCCTGCCGGCGCCCATCGACCCGATCTACTTCAACCAGGCCGTGGCCGCCGACGGCCTGCCTTTCCATCCCGACAGCCAGGGCTGGGTGAAGCAGATGGCCGGCCACCTGACGGCCAAGACCATGCGCGAGATCGGGGTGATGGTCACCGGCGGCTCGTCCAGCATCAAGGACCTGTGGCTGCCCATGCGCCAGGCCGGCGCCTCGGCGCGGGCCATGCTGGTGGCCGCCGCGGCGCAGCGCCTGAACCTGCCCGCGGCCGAACTGACGGTGGCGGCCGGCGTGGTGTCGCACCCCTCGGGCAAGTCCGCCACGTTCGGTGAACTGGCCGAGGCGGCCGCCAGGCTGCCCTTGCCGGATGGCGTGAGCCTCAAGGCCCCGGCGCAATGGAAGCTCATCGGCAAGCCCCTGCCGCGCATCGAAGCCGCCGCCAAGGGCCTGGGCACGGCCGGCTTCGGTGGTGACGCCACACCGCCGGGCCTGCTGTACGCCAGCGTGGTGATGTGCCCCACGCTCGGTGGCCAGGTGGCGCGCGTCGACAGCACCGCGGCGGGCGCCCTGCCCGGTGTCAAGCAGGTCGTGATGTTCCCGGGTTATGCCGGCGGCACCGCGGGGGTGGCCGCCATTGCCGACACGCCCTGGCATGCGATGCAGGCGCTGAAGAAGACCGTCGTCACCTGGGACGAAGCCTCGTCGCCGGCCGCCGGTTTCAGCAGCGCCGCCTTCATGGACCAGCTGGCCAAGACGCTGGACGGCGACGAGGGCTTTGGCTACTTCAAGACCGGCGACGTCGACGCGGCCTTGAAGACCGCGGCGAAGACGATCAGCGCCGAGTACCGCGCGCCTTTCCTGGCCCACGCCACGATGGAGCCGCAGACCTGCACGGCGCAGGTGAAGGACGGCCGCGCCACCGTCTGGGCGCCGACGCAGATCCCCGACGTGGCGCGCAGCGCCGTCGCCCAGGCCCTGGGCCTCAGGGCGGACCAGGTGCAGGTGAACGTTACGCTGCTGGGCGGTGGCTTCGGCCGCCGGCTGGACGTCGACTTCATCGCCCAGGCCGCCGTCATCGCGCAACTGGGCGGCGGCGGTGCGCCGGTGCAGACGATCTGGTCGCGCGAAGAGGACATGCGCCACGACTTCTACCGCCCCGCCGCGGTGTCGCGCTTCAGCGCGGGCCTGGACGCACAGGGCAAGCTGTTGGCATGGAAGAACGTCTCGGCCGGGCCTTCGCCCACGCAGGGTTCGCTGAGCCGCCTGTTCGGGCTGCCGAAGGTGGGGCCGGACAAGACCAGCTCGGAAGGCGCGTTCGACCAGCCCTATGGCTGGCCGGCTGCCCGCGTCGGCCACGTCATCGTCGACTCACCCGTGCCGGTGGGCTTCTGGCGCTCGGTCGGCCATTCGCACCAGGCCTTCTTCAAGGAGAGCTTCGTCGACGAGGCCGCGCATGCCGCCGGGCAGGACCCGGTGGCCTTCCGCGCCGCGCTGCTGGCGCAGCACCCGCGTGCCTTGGCGGTGCTGCAGGCCGCCGCGGCACTCGCCGGCTGGGGCCAGCCGGTGCCGGCCGCGCCCGACGGCGCCAAGGCCGCACGCGGCATCGCGCTGCACCGCAGCTTCGGCAGCATCGTGGCGCAGGTGGCCCGGGTGTCGCTGGACGCGGACAAGGCCATCCGCGTGCACCAGGTGCACTGCGTGGTCGACTGCGGCACGGCGGTCAACCCCAACCTGATCCGCCAGCAGATGGAAAGCGCCATCGTCTACGGCCTGTCGGCGGCCCTGTTCGGGCGCATCGACGTCGAGAACGGCCGCGTGCTGCAGAGCAACTTCCACGACTACCCGGCGCTGCGCATGAACCAGTGCCCGGCGATCCAGACCGAGATCATCGCCAGCACCGAGCCGCCCGAAGGCGTGGGCGAACCCGGCACGCCGCCCATCGCGCCCGCGGTGGCCAACGCGGTATTCGCATTGACCGGCCAGCGCCTGCGCGCGCTGCCGCTGAGGGTGTCCTGATGGCAAGCACGCTGCGCATCAACGGCAAGGCCCAGGCCGTGCTGGCCGAGCCAGACACGCCCGTGTTGTGGCTGCTGCGCGGCGAGCTGAAGATGACCGGCACCAAGTTCGGCTGCGGCATGGCACTGTGCGGCGCCTGCACGGTGCTGGTGGACGGCGAGCCGGTGCGCAGCTGCGTCACCACCGTGGGCGAGCTGGGCGACCGGGCCCTCACCACCGTCGAGGGCCTGCAAGCCCTGGACGCCCGCGTGGCCGGCGCGGTGCGCGCGGCCTGGATCCAGCTCGACGTGGCGCAATGCGGCTACTGCCAGAGCGGCCAGATCGTCGCCGCCACCGCGCTGCTGATGAAGAATCCCGCGCCCAGTGACGCCGACATCGACGCCGCGCTGGCCGGCAACCTGTGCCGCTGCGGCACCTACCCGCGCATCCGCGCCGCCATCCACGCGGCGGCCACCGTCTTGAAGGGCACACCCGCATGAGCGAAGCCACCTGGCTGGATCTGGAAGGCGCCACGCTGGCCGCCGAACACGAACACCGCAAGGGCGCCGACGGCCTGCCGCTGGTCTTCCTGCATGCCGGCGTGGCCGACGGCCGCATGTGGCAGCCCCAGTGGGACGCTTTCGTCGAGCAGCATCCGCTGCTGCGCTACGACCGGCGCGGCTTCGGCCGCACGCGCGTGCACGAGGCCCGGCCCTACTCCCGCACCTTCGACCTGATGGCGGTGCTGGACGCCGCCGGCCTGCAGCGTTCGGTGCTGGTGGGCTGTTCGCAGGGCGGCCGCGTGGCGCTGGACCTGGCCATAGCCCGCCCCGACCGCGTGGCCGCGCTGGTGCTGGTGGCGCCCGCCGTCAACGGCGCACCGGTGCCCGAGCTGCAGGGTGAGCTGAAGGCGCTGGACGAGGCCATCGACGCCGCCGTCGAGGCCGGCAACCTGGAAGCCGCCAACCAGCTGGAAGCACAGATGTGGCTGGACGGGCCTGCCGCCCCGCGCGGCCGCGTCACCGGTGCCGCGCGCGATCTGTTCCTGGACATGAACGGCATCGCGCTGGCGGCCGCAGACCCCGGCACTGCCGTCGACGAACCCTCGGCCTGGGTGCGGCTGGAACAGATCGGCCGGCCGACGCTGGTGATCTGGGGCGACCTCGACGTGCCCTACCTGCAGGAACGCTGCGAGACCCTGGTGCAGCGCATCCCGGGCGCGCAGCGCGTGGTGCTGGAAGGCACGGCACACCTGCCGGGGCTGGAAGCGCCCACGCGCTTCAACGCCGCGCTGGCGGACTTCCTGGCCACGCTGTGAAGTCGCTGGGCGCCCGCGCCGAGGGGCTTCGCCTCGAGCGCATGCAGGCCAGCCCGCTCTGGGCGGGCAAGGGCTTTCGCAACCTGTCGCCCATACGCCCCGGCCTGCGCGACCCGGCGGCGAAGTTCCCGTCACTCACCGACTTCCTGTGCGGCGGTGAACGCCGCGTGCCGACGGCCCCGCTGCCCGCTGCTGACCCGCGCGAAGCGTGGCTGCGCCCGCCCGCGAGCGGCCTGCGCGCCACCTGGCTGGGCCACAGCACGGTGCTGGTCGAGATCGACGGCGCGCGTGTCATCACCGACCCCGTGTGGGGCCGGCGTGCATCACCCTCGCAACTGGCCGGCCCCAAGCGCTTCCAGCCCGTGCCGGTGGCGCTGAAGGCGCTGCCGCCCATCGACGCCGTGCTGGTCTCGCACGACCACTACGACCACCTGTGCCACCCCACCGTGCGCGCGCTGGCGAAGACGGCCGTGCCCTTCGTCACCAGCCTGGGCGTGGGCGCGCACCTGCAGGCCTTCGGCGTGGCGCCCGAGCGCATCACCGAACTCGACTGGTGGCAAGCACACCGCATCCCCGGCACCGGCGTGGAGATCAGCGCCGCGCCCTCGCAGCACTTCAGTGGCCGCGGCCTGAAGGACCGCAACGCCACGCTGTGGTCGTCGCTGGTGGTGCGGGGCGAGCGCCACCAGGTGTTCTTCAGCGGCGACACCGGCCTCACCGACGACTACACGCTGATCCGCGAACGCTACGGCCGCTTCGACCTCGTGATGCTGGAAGTGGGCGCCTTCCACCCCGCCTGGGGCGACATCCACCTCGGCCCCGAGAACGCGCTCGAAGCGCTGCAGCTGCTCGGCGGCGGTGCCTTCCTGCCGGTGCACTGGGGCACCTTCAGCCTGGCCATGCACGCCTGGGACCAGCCGGCCGAGGTGCTGCTGGACCAGGCGCCGCGCCAGGGTGTGCACCTGGTGATGCCACAGCTGGGGCAGGCGGTGGAGCCCGAGCAGGTGGACAGCGTGACGCCGTGGTGGCGCGGGGTGGAAACGAAGACCGACGCGCCTGCGGCCATCGAGCCGATGAGCTGGCCCAAGGCGGCGGCCTGGCCGATGGATTGAGTCGGCTTGTCGCAGGAACAAACCTGACAGAGGCTGTCTGGTTTGATGCGAAGAATGCGGCTCCTGCGATGGCGCAAGGAGCCCCCGATGCGATTCCCCTTCAAGCCCCTGCTGGCGCTGGCCGCCGCGGCCCTGCTGTCCCCCGGCCATGCGGCCGACAGCACGCCGGCCGCGCGCCTGGCCACGCTGGCCCAGCGCTACTTCGACGCGCGCATGGACCTCGATCCCGTCGGCGCCTCGGCCATCAAACCCGATGCGCGCCACGAAGGTCGGCTCGCCATCACCATCGCGCCGGCCGAACTGGCGCGCGCCAAGGCGCTGTACCAGGGCGTGCTGCGCGAACTGCAGGCCATCCCCGCTGACGCACTGACGGCCGCCGACCGGCTGAACCACCGCCTGCTGCGCGAAGAAGCCCAAGGGCTGCTCGAAGGCCTGCAGCACCCCGCCCACCTGATGCCCATCGACCAGTACGGCGCCGTGCCGCTGATGCTGGCCGGCCTGGGCACGGGCGACCAGCAGCAGCCGCTGAAGACAGCCGCCGACTACGCGCACTACCTGCAGCGCCTGCGCCGCCTGCCGGCCTGGAACCAGCAGGCCATGGCCAACCTGCGCGCGGGCCTGCGGCAGGGCGTGACCGTGCCGCAGGCGCTGGTGGACAGCGCCCTGCCCATCTTCCGCGCGCTGGCCGAGCGCGACTTCTCGACATCGAAGTTCGGCACCGCGATCCGTGCTCTGCCGCAGGACTTCAGCACCGCCGACCGCGCCCGCATCACGGCCGCCTACCGGCGCGCCTTCGAGCGCGAGATCCAGCCTTCGATGGCGCGCCTGCTGCACTTCCTGGAGACCGAATACCGCCCCCGCTGCCGCAGCAGCAGCGGCCTGCAGGACCTGCCCGGCGGCCCGGCCTGGTACGCCTACCTGGTGCGCCTGCACACCACCACGGCGCTGTCGCCGCAGGCCATCCACGAGCAGGGCCTGGCCGAGGTGGCACGCATCCGCGGCGAGATGGCGCAGGTGCAGCAGCGTTTGGGTTTTGCCGGCACGGTCACCGAGTTCCTGCGCTGGCACGCGGCCGAGCCGCGCTTCAAGCCCTTCAAGTCAGGTGAAGAGATGCTGGCGCGCTACCGCGAGCTGAACCAGCGCCTGGCGCAGCAGCTGCCGCAGTTCTTCGGCCGCCAGCCGCGCATTGCGCTGGAAGTGCGCGAAGTGCCCGAGCTGCTGCGCGCCACCGGCACCAGCTACTACCAGGCCGGCACGCTGGACGGCAAGCTGCCGGGCGTCTTCTACGCCTGGTCGGCCGACCCGCGCAGCATGAACGACAGCATCGTCACCACGCTCTTCCTGCACGAGGGCCAGCCCGGCCACCACTACCAGGCCAGCACGCAGCTGGAACTGCCGCTGCCCGACTTCCGCAAGTACGGCTGGATCAGCGCCTATGGCGAAGGCTGGGCGCTCTATGCCGAAACACTGGGCCGCGAACTCGGCCTGTATGAAGACCCCAACCAGTACCTGGGCCACCTGAAGCTGGAGCTGCTGCGCGCCGTGCGCCTGGTGGCCGACACCGGCCTGCACGCGATGGGCTGGACGCGCGAGCAGAGCATGCGCTACATGATGGACACCGAAGGCGCCAGCGAGGCCGACGCGCGCAATGCCACCGAGCGCTACATGGCCTGGCCCGGCCAGGCGCTGGCCTACAAGGTGGGTTCGATGCGCATCCAGGCCTTGCGCGAGCGTGCGGCGCGCGAACTGGGTGCGGCCTTCTCCTTGCGCGACTTCCACGACCTGGTGCTGTCGCAGGGCAGCGTGCCGCTGTCGGAACTGGACCGCATGGTCGAGGACTGGATCAGATCTCGTCAGCTTCGATGAACAGCGTGCGGCGGCGCACGCCGGCGCCGGCCAGCGCCACCTGGATGCGCAGCGCCTGGCCCACCGGCACGCTGCGGCGGAAGCGGTAGTCCAGGCCGTCGTAGTCGCCGGGGTTGTGGGCCGGCACGCGGCGCTTCCACTGCAGGGCGCCGTTTGCCATCACCGTCAGCTGCAACCAGGGTTCGTGCGCATCGGCGGGCACGCCCACGCTCACGGCGATGGCGATCTCGAACTGGCGCTGGCGCTTGCCGTCGGCGGGGATCACCAGCACGGCACTGGGCGCGTCGGCGGCCTGCAGCGTCCAGCGCTCGGGCGGGTTTTCCAAAGGGTGCGATTTCATCGGTGCCGATACGATAGCCGCCATGGCCACACTCAGCCGCGAAGAGGTCTCGCACTACCGGCGCGAAGGCTACGTGGTGCCGCGCTACACGCTGCCGGCCGCGCAGGTGGCGACCATGCGCGAGGCGCTCGACGAACTGCTGCGCCGCAACCCCGGCGTGCGGCCCGAGAAACTGGTGTCGGCGCATGTGGAAGGCGACAACGGCGAAGGCGTCAAGGGCGTGGCCGACTTCCTGGCCCTGGCGCGCGACCCGCAGATCGTCGACCTGGTCAGCGGCGTGATCGGCGAGCACATCATCCTGTGGGGCTGCCATGTCTTCTGCAAGCCGGCGGCCGAAGGCTTCGAGACACCCTGGCACCAGGACGGCCACTACTGGCCCATCCGGCCTCTGGCCACCTGCACCGCCTGGGTGGCACTGGAGCCTTCCACGCGCGCCAACGGCTGCCTGCGCGTGATCCCGCGCTCGCACGCGGGGATGCGGCTGCACGAGCACCTGCACGAAGACCGGCAGGACCTGACGCTGAACCAGCGCCTGGCCGCCGGCGCCTTCGACGAGAACCAGGCCGTCGACATCGAGCTGCAGCCGGGCCAGATGTCGCTGCACGACGTCTACATGATCCACGGCGCGGCGGCCAACCGCTCGGGCCAGCGCCGCACGGGTGTGGCGCTGCGCTACATGCCCACGAGTTCACTCTTCGACCGCAGCCTGCGGCCGGTGCACGGGCAAAGCGGCGTGCCGGTGGACTTCGCGCGCCGGCCGCTGTGGCTGGTGAAGGGCCGCGACCTGCACGGCGGCAACCGCCTGCAAGGCTGAACCACCGTCTGGCGTGGGCTGCCGGCCACAGGGCCGATATACCGGTGAGGGTATGCAGGGACGCTTGAGGCAGCTCAAGCGAGCAGCGCCTCGCGCCTGACACGCTGCCGGCAAGGGCGACGACCGCGACCCCGCCGCCCCGCCGCGCAGCGGGCCCGCTGGCCCGCATGCGGCGCGACCCGTCGCGCGGCGGCGCTCGGCGCCGCCAGCCAGCGAGGACACCATGACCCGAAGACTCTCCACCCTGCGGCCCGCCCTGCTGGCGGCCGCAGCCTCCGCCTTGTTGATACCGCTCGGCGTGCGCGCCGACGAGGCCGACCTGGCGCGCCGCATCGACGCCCTGACCAAGGAGCTCGAGCAGCTGAAGCAGCAGGTGCAGGCCGCACCGAAGGCGGCGCCGAAAGAAGCCGCCGATGCGCAGCGCCTGCAGCGCGTCGAAGACCGTTCCATCGGCCGCTGGCTCACGCTGGGCGGCGACTACCAGTTCCGCGTGGACAGCCTGCGCGGGCAGAGCAAGCCCTACACCGACGTCAACGCGCTGTTCGGCGCCGCGCAGTCGCAGCTGCAGGCCGCTTTCTTCGCCAACCCCACGCCGCAGACCGGCGCCATGCTCAACGGCTTCGCCGCCTTCGCCCAGGGCATGAACGGTGTGCAGACCGTGGCACAGGCCCAGGGCTTCCTGGCCGCCAACGCGCAGATGATGGGCGGGCTGGCCGCCTTCGCACCCGCCGCCTACGTCGACGCCTACAAGCCGCGCAATGACAGCCTCTACAGCAACCGCTTCGCGCTGGACCTGGGCATCAAGGCGGCGCAGCACGTGTCGGTGAATGCGCGCCTGGTGATGTTCAAGACCTTCGGCTCGCAGGACGAGTCGGCCCTGGTCAACAGCGGCGCCGCGCCTTTCTTCTCTGACCGCGTGGGCGTGTTCGACGGCACCATCGGCCACCTGCCATCCAGCAGCCTGCTGAACGTGGACCGCGCCTACGCCACCTGGAGCGACATCGGCGGCCAGGACATCTGGTTCTCGGTGGGCCGCCGCCCAGCCACCGATGGCGCGCCGACGAACTTCAAGAGCAACACCGCGCGCCCCGGCAACGGTGGCACGCCGGCGCTGCTGGTGAACTACACCTTCGACGGCATGACCCTGGGCTGGGCGCCCGAGATCGAGAGCCTGCCCGGCGCCTACGGCAAGCTCTGTTACGGCCGCGGCTTCGACAGCGGCTACAGCACGCCCGCCGGCAACTCGCTGAAGGACACCGACATGCTCGGCGTGGCGGTGGTGCCCTACGAGACCGACCGCCTGCGCGTGTGGACGCAGTGGAACCGCGGCACCCACATCTTCGACGCGCCGGCCATGCGCAACACCTACTTCGGCGACACCCGCGCGCGCACCAACCTGGGCGACATCGACTGGTTCGGCCTCGGCGCCATGGGCACGCTGCGCAAGGTGGGCCCGGGCGACCTGAACTGGTTCGTGGACCTGGGCCTGAGCATCGCCAGGCCGAACCAGAACGTGTCGGCACAGTTCGGCTTCCAGGGCCTGCTGACGGGCAGCTTCTTCGCGCCCGAGGAGCCGACCAACCGCAAGGGCAACGCCATCTTCGTCGGCCTGCGCTACGACCTGCCCTCGAAGCTCAAGCTGGGCCTGGAATACAACCAGGGCAGCAAGAACTGGATCACCTTCGCGCCCGCCGCGGCCGATTTCTGGACCAGCAAGGTGGGCACGCGCGGCCACGCGGTCGACGCCTACCTGATCCAGGAGTTCGACGCCAAGCCCGTTTCCACGCCCGCGGCGAAGACCTTCCTGCGTTTCGGCGTGATGGCCTACACCTTCAAGTACACGGGCAGCAACAACTGGGTGGGCGCACCCATGCCCATCGGTGACGTCAACGGCCAGATGATGGCCACCACGCCGCTGTCCCGTGCCTACGACGCCTACTTCACGCTGGACGTGAAGTTCTGATTCACGAGGAGCACCCCATGAAGATCCGCAGCCTGTTCATCGCCCTGGCCGCAGCCGCGCTGGCGGCGGCCGCGCTGGCCGCCGAAGTCCGGCTGGTCGGCACCGTGAGCTCGATCCAGATGGCCGCCGACGGCAAGTCGGCCACCGTCGTGATGCAGGACGCCGAAGGCGGCGCCGACGTCACCCTGATCGTGCTCGACGACGAGACCCTGGACAAGTTCAAGGACCAGCGCATCACGCGCGGCGACGAGATCCGTGTCAAGTACGACAACGGCACCGGCCGCAACATCAGCAAGACCTTCCGCAAGACCGCGGGCTGCTGAACCGCGGCCTGCCAAGCGAAGCGGCCGCCCCTTTTCGAGGGGCGGCCGCTTCACTTGGGGCTCGGCGGTTCAGCGCGCCGCGGCCTTCTTCGGGTCGACGCTGTAGCCCAGCGCCTTCCAGTCCATGCGGCCCTGGGCACCGTGGCAGTCGTCGCAGGCCAGTGCCTTCTTCTTCGGCGCGACCATGTGGTTGACCTTCCACACCATGTCGGTCTGCACCCAGCCGAACTTGCCGCTGTAGGGCTGCCCGGCGGCCTTCATGCCGCTGACGATGGCACTCGACCAGTCTTCGGTGACCCAGTAGCCGCCCTTGCCGAACAGGTGCGGCGCCACCATCGTCAGGTTCACCGCGTCATAGGGCTGCTTGCCCTGCATCATCTTGAAGGGTGTGATGCGGGCGTGCGGGTCGTCGCGGTTGCCGCGCGCCTGGTTCAGGTGCACCACACCCTTGGGGTCGATGCGGTCACCCAGCAGCACGCGGTCGACCGAACCGTTGAACCACAGGTAGGTCGGCACCACGTTCTTGCCCCACTTGAAGTCGCCCTTCATCGGGTCGTACTGCGGCAGGCCGTAGGCGTCCTTGGTGATGGGCTTTTCCTGGCCGGCGGTGGACCAGTCCCACCACAGCTTGGTGGGCAGCTCGCGCGCGAAGGCCGGCACGTGGCAGGTCTGGCAGGCCACGCGGGCGGTGTGGCGGTCGAGGTCGGTGTTGTTCTTGTGCGGCTTGCCGGCGTGGCAGTCGGTGCAGCCCAGGGCCTGGCCGCTGCCCGCGGTGGACACCGACATCGCCTTGCCGGCGATCTGGTGGCGGTAGGTGCGGTGGCAGTCGGTGCAGCTCATGTTGGCGCCCTGCGCGTCCATGTGCACGTCCAGGTCGCGCGCGGGGGCCACCATCGAGCTGTCCAGGTCGCCGTGTTTGACGTGGTCACCCCCACCGCCGAAGAAGTGGCAGGCGCCGCAGGTGGCGCGGCTGGTCGGGCCCACCTTGCCGGCGATGGCCACCAGGTCCAGCGCCTTGACGATCTTGCCCGACTTGGGCGGCACCTCCGTGTCCACGTAGGCGCCGTGGCCGGCGCCGGCCGGCAGCTTCTTGTAGGTGCCGGTGGTGTCGTGGCAGACCAGGCAGTCCACGTTTTCGGCCTTGCCGAAATCGAAGCTGGCGTCCTTCCAGCCGTAGCCGGCGTGGCAGCTGGTGCAGCGCGGCTCGTTGGCCGGCAGCGAGATGCAGAAGTTGTTGACGGCCGTGGCCTTGCCCAGGCGCACCTCGCCCTTGCCGGGCAGCTTCTGGGTGGCGTTCCAGGTCCAGTGCACGGTCTTCATGAAATCGTGGGCCTCGTCGGCGTGGCACTCCAGGCAGGCCTTGGTGACCTCGGGGCCGTCCTTGTACGGACCCTTCATGACCTTGGCATGGTCCTTGGCCTGGGCGGCGAAGGCGCCCACCAGGCAGGCCAGCAACACCAGTCCACCGCGGGCGACGCGCCCCCAGGAGGACGATTCGAGCAACATGGTCACACCCCTTTCCATAGGCTGCGGAACATACCGGTCAGGGTATATGCGACGGCTTCCAGGCTTCTGAGGTGCATCAACAAGGCAGCACGGCGTGCCACCAGAATCGGCCTTTCAGCCACTGAGGGCCCCGGGGCCCCGCCGCAACATGTCGCACCTGGTGGACGAGGCGATGCGCGCCGACATGCTCAACCGGCTGCGCCGCGCCGAAGGGCAGCTGCGCGGCATCCAGCGCATGATCGAATCCGACGAGCCCTGCGTGGAGATCGCCGGCCAGATGGCGGCCGTGCGCAAGGCGCTGGACAGCGCCTATGTGCGCATGGCGGTGTGTTTCATGCAGCAGGAGCTGAGCAGCCACCTGTCCGGGGACGCGCAGAGCAGCGCCCGGCTCAACGGCGTGCTGGACGACGTGCAGACGATCCTGGGCAAGCTGCGCTGAAGCCGCCCTCAGTGGCCGGGCGGGGCGAAGTCGGTTTCCGCCAGCTGCTGCATGGCCTGCGCCAGCAGCGTGCCGCTTTCGATCGACGTCGCCAGCCCGGCGTTGCGCAGCTTGCCCAGCATGCGCCGCGTCAGCGAATGCGTGCGCCCGCCGTGACGGCTGCTGAACAGGAACAGGTTGTGGCTGTCGCTCACCCAGTTCAGCTGCGCGGTGATCCAGCGGCCTTGCACGAAGAGGCGGCAGCAGGCGCCGGGCTCCAGGCCGTCGAGCCAGTCGCGCTGGTGCGTGGCGGCCTCCAGCGTCGAGTCGGCGCCCATGCCCACGGGCACGGTGGGCAGGCCGGACTGCAGCTCGATCATGGCCGCGGTGGTCACGCTGTCCTGCGGGTGGCGCGGCAGCACGGGTTCGTCGTCATCGGCGGCGGCCGGGTCGGCCCAGGGCTCGTCCTGCACCGGCGGCGGACAGCGCAGCAGGCTCTTCAGGTCGCCGATCTCGGCCTCCACCCGCGTGGGTGGCAGGCCGGCCTCGGCCAGCGCCAGGCCCACCTGGCGCAGCAGCACGCGCTGCTGCGCGCTGCTCACCATCTTGCCCGGCGTGGCGGTGGCGCGGATCAGGTCGTCCACCAGCAGCGCGTGTTCGGCCAGCGCCGGGCTGTCCGGCCCGCCCTGCAGCGTGGCCTGCGTCATCACCTGCGTCCACGGGCCCACCAGGAACTGGCGCAGGCCCAGGCTCACCGGCGTGCTGCGCAGCTGCTGCACGATCTGGCCGCGCAGCGTGGCTTCCATCTCCTCGCGGTCGACCTGGTGGCGGATCTCGTCGATCTGCGCGCCCAGTTCGCTGTTGCGCAGGCCCATGCTGCGCGTGGCCACCTGCTGCACCGCGTCGGCGGCGGTCTGGCAGGTGTCGCGGTCCAGCGTGGGCGCCTGGCGCATGCGGTCCACCACCAGCGACAGCGCGGCCGTCACCGGGCCTTCGGCCTCGGCGTCGTCGTTCACGGTGCCCAGGGTGATCAGCTTGTCCAGCAGCTTCCACCAGGGGTGGTCGGGCTGCGACCACAGCTGCGATTCCTGCGCCGCCAGCGTGCGCGCCGGCGCGTGCAGGCCGGCCAGCAGGCGCCGCGTGGCGTCCGAGCCGCCGAGGTGGCTTTCGATCTGCGCGAACAGTCGCTCCATCAGCACCACGGCGGTGGCGGGGTCGAGCGCGGCACGGGCGCGCTCGGCGGGCAGCGGGTCGCTGAAGAGGCGCAGCGACAGCGGGGCCGCGCCGCCGTCCGCTTCGTCGGCCCCGGCAGGCGCTGCCGGGCCGGCGGGCGGCTCGGTGGCCAAGGTGTCGCGCGCGCGCTCCACCAGCTGGCGCAGGGCGCTGGACGTGCGTTCGGTGGCGGTCTCGTCCGAAGGCAGCGCCGCGGTGGGTGCCGCCGTGCGCCCCTGCGCCACCTGGCGCACCTTGTAGGGCGCCGGGTTGATGCCCCAGCCCAGCAGGCGGCGCGCCAGATCCCCGTACACGCTCTTCACCGCGCGCCCCAGCGCCGGGCCCAGCAGGCGCAGCAGCATCAGCCGCGTGCCGGGCTCCAGGCCGAGGCCACCCAGTGCGCTACGCAGCCCGCCGGCGCAGGCCAGCGGCGCCAGCGGCGCGGCCGCGTCGTCGATGGCCGGCAGCCCATGCAGGCCGCTGGCCAGGGCGCGCAGCTGGCGCAGTTCCCAGTCGGCCTCGCTCTCGATGGCCTGCACGATGCGCGCGATCTCGATGTCCTCGTCGATCTGCGCTTCTTCGATCAGCGTCAGCTGCAGCCGGCCCTGTTGCGGCGCGGCTTCGCGCGGCGCAGGCGCGGCACCGGGCTCCAGCTGCTGGTGCAGCGCCTGCACCAGCTGCGCGATGAGCGGCTCGCGCCGGCCCTGCAGCAGCGCCAGTGCGCCGCTGGTGTGCTGGCGGTCGCCGGCCACGGCATTGCGCTGGTTGGCCGAGGCCAGCTCGGCAGCCGCATCGTCCACCATCGCACGCACCCATTCGGGCACGCCGGCGCGCGCCAGCTGGGCCAAGGCCTTGCGCTGTGCGTCCTGGTTGCGAACCGCGGCTCGCAGGGCATCCTGTTCGGGTATCGGTGGTAGCTTCACGGCTTGATTACCTTCTCGGCAAGGCTTCGGCAGCCCTGGCGCCGACTTGAGCGCCTGCCGCCTTTGCCCCGTCACATTCGCACATGTCAGCGCCGCGCTACTCGATCGTGATGCCGGCGCTGGACGAAGCCGCCGGCATCGCCCACACCCTGCTGGCGCTGGCGCCCTGGCGTGCGGCGGGTGATCAGCTCATCGTGGTCGACGGCGGCAGCCTCGACGACACCGCCGTGCTGGCCCGCCCGCTGGCCGATGCCGTGCTGGCCGGCCCACGCGGCCGCGCGCGGCAGATGAACGCCGGCGCCGCCGCGGCACAAGGTGAGTGGCTGCTGTTCCTGCACGCCGACACGCGCCTGCCCGATGGCGCCCGCGCCGCCCTCGAAGCGGCGGCACGGGCCGGCGCGCGCTGGGGGCGCTTCGACGTGCGCATCGTCGGCGCCTCGCCCTGGTTCCCGCTCATCGCCGCGCTGATGAACCTGCGCTCGCGCCTCACCGGCATCGCCACCGGCGACCAGGCGATCTTCGTGCAGCGCTCGCTGTTCATGCAACTCGGTGGTTATGCCGACCAGCCGCTGATGGAAGACATCGAACTTTGCCGCCGCCTGCGCCGCCTGGCGCGCCCGGCCTGCCTGCGCGAGCGCGTGGCCACCTCGGGCCGGCGCTGGGAAAACCGCGGCGTCTGGCGCACCGTGTGGCTGATGTGGACGCTGCGCTGGCGCTACTGGCGCGGCGCCGCGCCCGAAGACCTGGCGCGCGCGTACCGATGAGCCCGCTGCCCATCGCCCTGATGGCCAAGGCGCCGCTGCCCGGCCTGGCCAAGACGCGGCTGGCGCCGCGCCTGGGCGCAGATGGCGCCGCCGCGCTGGCCGAACGCCTGCTCGACCACGCCGCGGCGCAGGCCGCCGCCGCCGCACCCGGTGCGGTGACGCTGTGGGCCGCGCCGGACGCCAGCCACCCCGCCTTCCAGCGCCAGCAGGCGCGCCACGGCGTGCGGCTGCGCGTGCAGCCGGCGGGTGACCTGGGCGCGCGCATGCTGGCCGTCTTCAGCGCCGGCGCGCCTTTGCTGCTGATGGGCAGCGACGCCCCGGCGCTGGACGCCGCCATGCTGCGCGCGGCCGCCGCCGCGCTGCAAGGCCACGACGCCGTGTTCGTGCCGGCGCTGGACGGCGGCTACGCACTCATCGGCCTGCAGCGCCCGCAGCCGGCGCTGTTCGAGGCCATGCCCTGGAGCACCGCGCAGGTGATGGCCCTGACGCGCCAGCGCCTGGCCGCCGCCGGCCTGCGCCATGCCGAGCTGCCGCCGGTGCCCGACATCGACGAGCCGGCCGACCTGGTGCACCTGCCACCCGGCTGGGCCTGAACGGCCGTGTCGCGCGACACGGAGCTGCTGCACGCCGGCGGCCGCCCCGGCGCCTGGGGCAACCTGGGCCTGTGGGACGCGGCCACGCCCGACTACTTCGGCGCCTGCCAGGCCCTGGCCCGCACGCTGGGCCACGCCGCCGGCCTGCGGGCCGGTGACCGTGTGCTGGCCGTGGCCTGCGGCGCGGGTGAAGAACTGCGCCTGTGGCAACAAGACTTCGGCGCGGCCGAGGTGGTGGGTGTCGAGGCCGATGCGGCCAGCGCCCGCCAGGCGCGCCAGCTGGCACCGGCAGCGCGTGTGCTGGAAGGCTCGGGCAGCGCCCTGCTCGAACTGGGCCTGCCGGCCGGCCACTTCGACCGCGTGCTCTGCGTCGACGCGGCCTACCACCTGCAGCCGCGCACGGCCTTCATGCGGGCCGCACGGCATTTGCTGCGGCCCGGTGGCACGCTGGCCTACACCGACCTGGTGGCCGAACGGGCCCACCCGCTGCTGCGCGTCGCCGCGCGCCTGTGCGGCCTGCAGCCCGGCACGCTGCTGCCGGCCGCGGCGCAGCGGCAGCGCCTGCAGGCGCTGGGCTACGCCGACGTGAAGGTCGAACACCTGGACGACGCCGTGCTCGGCGGCTTCGCCCGCTTCGTGCAGCAGCGGGCCTTGCCACCCTGGCGCTGGCCGCGCGTGGCCACCACGGCGGCGCTGATCGGCCCCTGCCGCGCCGCCGGCCTGGGCTACGCGATGTGGTCGGCCACGGCCAGCGCCGAAGACACGGCACTTTCCAGCAGCGGCACACCCGGCATCGCGTAGGAGCCGCACAACCAGGCGCGCCGCCCCGGCTCGGCGTGCAGGCGCTGCAGTGCGGCGATCGCGCCTTCGGTCTTGCCGTCCACCAGTGGGCGCTCGAAACGCGCGCGGCTCAGCACCCGCTCGTCACGCGGCTCGGCCTGCGGCATCACGGTTTGGAACAGCGGCGCGGCGTCGCGCAGCGCGGGCTGCACGCGGTTGATCCAGATCGTGCTCTGCGGCCTTTCGCAGGCCGGGTCGACCACCGCGTTCACCGGCGACCAGTCGGCGCGGTGCGCCGGCATCAGGCGATCGTCGCGGTGCATCACCACGTCCAGCGGCCGGTAGCGGAAGGCGCCCAGCGCCGCTCGTTCGGCGCCGTTCGCGTCGTCCAGCAGCGCCAGCGCCTGGTTGGCCTGGGTGGCGAAGACCACGTGGTCGAAGGCCTGCACGCCGCCGCGGTGGCGCACCAGCACACCACCGGGCAGGCGCAGCACACCGTCCACGCCGGCGCTGCAGACCACGTGCCGGATGCCCTGCAGCAGGCGCTGCGCCACCGCATCGGCGCCGTCGCGTGCGCGGTGCACGCTCTGGCGCGACAGGCCGGCGCCGGCATAGGCCGCCACCACGGCGGCCGGGTAGGCGCGTGCGTCGGCCGTGGTGCAGGTGCCGATGGTGGCCACGGCCGGCAGCAGCAGGCCTTCGACGAACTCGGGTGCGATGCCTTCGGCGGCCACGAAGTCACCGATGCGGGTGTTGCCCAGGTCGCCGGCCGCCAGCGCGGCGCGCGCGCGGGCCCTGAAATGCAGCGCGCCGGCCACGATGCGGCGCGCCCGTTCGCCCATCACGTCGCGCGGCAGCACGAAGGGCCACGACCAGCCCGCCAGGCGCAGGTTGCGCCAGCGGAAGTAGGCCAGCCCGTCGGCACCGGTGAAGGTGGTGGCGTAGTCCACCGGCTGCGTTGCGATGCCCAGCTCGGCATACAGCCGCGTCAGCGTGGGGTAGTAGCCGGGGTAGAACACACGCAGCGGCACGTCCACACGCTGGCCGTCGACCGCCACCGAACTGCTGGTGAAGCCGGGTGTGGCATGGCGTTCGAACAGCGTCACGGCGTGCTGCTGCGACAGCCGCCAGGCCGCCACCAGGCCGGCGATACCGCCGCCGATCACGGCGATGTTCATGCCGGGGAGGTTAACAGCGCGCCGCGCAGCGTTGACAATGGCAGGCTGCGCTGCCTGCGGGCCCTGCCCGAACCGATTCCATGTCCGATCCGATCCAAGAGCCCACCGTGCCGACGCCGCCCGAAGGCGAACCCGCCGTTGCACCCGCCGTTGCACCCGAAGTGCCGGCCGTGCCCGAGGCATCGGCCGAGGCCGCGCAGACCGTGACCGAAGCGGCACCTGAGACGCCGGCTGCAGCACCGACTGAAGCGCCGGCCGAGGCCTCGGCCGAAGCCGCCGCGCCTGCGCTGCCCGAGCTGACACCGGCCGCCACCGCCGCGCTGCTGGTGCAGCACTTCCCGGCGCTGTTCACGCCCGGTCAGGCCAAGCCCATCAAGCTGCGCATCCAGGCCGACATCCAGCTGCGCCTGCCCGGCGTGTTCACGAAGAAGTCGCTGTCGCTGTTCCTGCACCGGCACACCACCAGCACGCCTTACCTGAAGGCCCTGGTGGCCTCGCCGCAGCGTTTCGATCTGGACGGCAACCCGGCCGGCGAGGTGGCCGTCGAACACCGCGAGGCCGCCACGCTGGAAGTGGAACGGCGCCGCGCCATCGTGATGGCCAAGCGCCAGGCCGAACGGCAGGCGCAGCGGCCGCCGCGCGCTGCTGTCCAGGGCGCCCCCGAAGGCGCCGCCGCAGCCGCAGGACAGCCCGGCGCCGAGCCGCGGCCACCGCGCACCGACAGGCCGCCGCGCCCGGAGCGCCCGCCGCGCCCCGACCGGCCCAACCGCCCGCCCCGGCCCGAAGGCCCGCCGCGGCAACAGCCGCCAAGGCCGCCGCGCGAAGCCGCACCCGCCCCGCAGGTCGACCCCGCCATCGCCGCCCTCAGCGCCGAAGAACAGGCCGGCCGGCGCGAGCGCGCGCTGCTGCTGCGCGCCTGGGAGACCACCACGCTCACGCGCAGCAACTTCTGCGTGTTGAAGCGCATCAAGGAAGCCGAGCTCGAAGCCCAGCTGGCCCAGGCACGCCAGGAGCGGCCGGCGAACGTGGGTGTCAAGCCACCGCGCTGAGCGCCTGGCGCACCCTCTGCACCAGCGGTGACGGGCCGCATGCCGACAGCACCAGCTGGTGCGTGGCGCGCGTCATCGCCACGTAGAGCAGGCGCACGGCGTCTTCCAGCGGCTCGTCGCCCAGCGGCAGGCTCTGCAGGCCGGCGACGATGACGAGCGGGAACTCCAGCCCCTTGGCACTGTGCAGCGTGAGCAGCTTGACGCTCTGCTGCGCCCAGTCGAAGCGGCGGTAGGCGGTGGCGTTCATCGACTGGAAGGGGATGCGCCGCGCCGCCAGCGCGCGCTCCAGCGGCGCCATCATGGCGCGTGTGCGGCACAGCAGCGCCACGTCACTCGGCGCAAGCCCGCCGGCCAGCGCCGCGGCCACGCGTTCGGCCAGCAGCTCGGCCTCTTCGGCGGCGTGGCGCGCTTCCACCAGCACCGGCATCGCACCATGGCGGCCGGCGCTGGCGGGTTGCACCAGCGGCATGGTCTCGTCGTCGCCGGCCGCGGCGGCCGCCTTGCCGTCGCCCTGCAGCAGGCTCTGCGCGCAATGCATGGCCAGCGCCAGCACCTCGGTGGTGTTGCGGTAGTTCAGGCGCAGGATGCTGGTGCGGCCGCGTGCCTCGATGCCCACGCTGGCGAAGTTGAACTTGCGCCGCTGGCCCTGGTAGATGCTCTGCGCGTCGTCGTACAGCACCAGCAGGCTGTTGCTGGCCGGGTTTACCATGCGGCCGGCGATGCGCAGCCAGGCGTCCTGGAAGTCGTGCGCCTCGTCGATCAGCAGCGCCAGGTACTGGCCGCCGGGCACGCGGCCGGTCTCGACGGCGCGCTCCACGGTATGCGCCAGCGCCGTGAAGTAGGCGTCGCCCTTCAGCGCGCCGGGCACGCCAAGCTGGTAGCTGCGCACCAGGTCCTGGCACCAGGCGTGGAAGGTGCGCACCTGCACGCGTTCGTCGACGCCGCGCTGGCGCAGCATGTGATCGATGCGGCCAGCCAGTTCGCGGTTGAAACACAGCACCAGGATGGGCTGGTCGGCGCGCGCCGCCGCGGCCAGGTGCTGCGCGCGGTGGATCAGGATCATGGTCTTGCCGGAGCCCGCTGCGCCGTGGATGACGCGGTGGCCTTCGCCCAGCGTGCGCGCCAGCTGTTCCTGCTGCAGGTCCATCACCGGCAGCAGGTCGGGCAACTGCACGGGGTCGGGGAAGTCCAGCGTCTGCTGCACGGGCAGGCGCAGCTCGGGGAACAGGTGCCAGCGGATGCGGTCGCGCTGCGGCAGCGTCAGGGTGTGGGGGTAGCTCACGCTGAACATGCCCCACAGGCGCAGCTGGAAGGCGGCGGGGTCCACCTCAACTTCCAGCTCGTCGCGCAGCAGCGTGCGCGATTCCGGAAACACGGTCGTGAAGTCGCTGCCGGCCACGTCGGCGCGGCGCAGCGAGGCCAGCACCACGCCCCAGCCGTAGGGGAAAAGCAGGCGGCCTGCGAAAGGGCCTTCGGCGTGCACCAGCTGGGGATCGCGCTGCATCAGGTCGACCAGCTCCATCGCGTAGTCGCGCGCCTGGCGCACCGGGTGCGCCACGGTGACGCGGCCGCGCGGCAGGCGCAGCTCCACCGCATCGCGCGTGGCCGGGCCCAGCGTGTGCTGGCGCCAGTCCTTCACTTCCAGCAGCAGCACACCCCAGCGTGGGCTGAGGATCACGAAGTCGGGCTGGCGCGCCTTGGGGCCGATGGGGATGTCGTGCCAGACGAGGTAGTCGTCTTCCAGGCAACGCTTCAGCTGGTGCAGCACACGGCGTTCGCCGGCGTTGCAGCGCTGGTCGATCTGGCTCAGGCCTTGCGGGAAGACGGCCATGGTCTGCGTGGCGTGATGACGGCCGCATCGTAGGCCGCGCCGAGCCGCTACGTGTTTTCCACGGCGGCCGGAAGGGCGCACCACGCGCACACTCGCGGCGCCTTTCACGCACCGCAGCCCCCATGAAACGTCGTCCTTTCCTGCACACCTCACTCGCCGCCCTGGCCCTGCTGGCCTGCGCCGGCGCGGCCCACGCCCAGGCCTGGCCGGGCAAGGCGCCCGTCAAGCTGGTGGCGGTGTTCCCGCCCGGCGGCTCGGTGGACCAGGTGGCGCGCATCCTGCAGCCGGCGCTGCAGCAGCAGCTTTCGCAGACCGTCATCGTCGACAACAAGGGCGGGGCCTCGGGCACCATCGGCGCCGGCGTGGTGGCCGCCTCGCCACCCGACGGCTACACGTTCGCCGTGGTCTTCGACACCCACGGCGTGAACCCGGCCCTCTTCCCCAATCTGGCCTACGACACGCGCAAGGACCTGGCCGCCGTGGCGCTGATCGGCACCAGCGCGATGGTGCTGGCCACCCACGCCGATTCGCCCTACAAGAGCTTCGCCGACGTGGTGGCCGCCGCCAAGGCCGGCAAGGGCGTGAGCTACGGCAGCATCGGCAACGGCAGCCTGGGCCACCTGGCGATGACGCTGCTGGCCAAGGGCAACGGCCTGGACCTGGTGCACGTGCCCTACCGCGGCGGCGGCCCGCTGATGAACGACGCGGTGGCCGGCCATGTGCCGCTGTCCATCGGCTCGGTGTTCGTCACCAAGCCGCACATCGACAGCAAGCGCCTGCGCGCGCTGGTCGTCACCACCGACCAGCGCAGCCCGCAGCTGCCCGAGGTGCCCACGCTGGCCGAAAGCGGCTACGCCGGCTTCAACGCCCCGGCCTGGTGGGCCGTGCTGGCACCGGCGAAGACGCCGCCCGAGATCGTCCAGCGCATGAACGACGAGATCAACAAGGCGCTGAAGAACCCCGAGGTGGCCGGCAAGCTGGCCGCCCAGGGCATCACCCTCACCGCCGGCAGCCCGGCCCAGGCGCAGGCTTTCATCGAAGGGCAGATGGACACCTGGGCGCGGGTGGTGAAGGCCAACAGCATCAAGCCGGATTGAGCGCGCGTCTTTCCGCCGCCGACCTGCGCCGCCTGCCGCCGCCGGGTGCGACGCCGGCCGGCTGCGCCTGCAGCCACCTGGTGTGCCCGGGCTGGGAATCGGTATCCGCCGCGCCGGGCGAGCCGCTGCTGCGCCACCTGGGCACGCTGCGCGATGCCGCGGACGAGGAGCCGACGCTGGAAGAACTGCACCCGACCGGCACGCGCTACGGCTCGGCCGACGCCCCCATCGCCCCGGCCTGGTTTCCCTTCAACCGCTGCGAGGTGTGGGCCTGCCGCGCCTGCGGGCGCGGTTTCCTGCAGTACACCGAGTTCGGGGGTTACTACATCGACCACCGGCTGCGGGAGGTGAACCCCGCACTGGTGGTCTGAGCCGTACTCAGCGCCGGCGGCGCACGGCGGCCAGCAGCGCGAACCCGGCCAGCAGGCTCAGTGCCGGCGAGAGCTCGGGCACGGCCGAGACGTTGAACTCGAAAGCGTAGGCCGCCACGCCGACCCCGGTTTCCTGCACCCAGAAGCTGTAGGCACCGGCCGGCAGCGGGATGTCGAAACCGCTGGAGCCCAGCGCGGGAATGGACATGGCGGGCAGCAGGTCGGTGCCGACGTTGCCTTCGCTGTAGATCGTCCAGCCCAGCAGGCCGTCGGCCGTGCCGCCGGTGGGCGACACGGTGACGAGCGGGCCCGCCATGAAGCCCAGGAAGGAGCCGCCGCCGACCACCGTCACGCCCTTCAGCAGGATCATCGACTCCAGCACATGGCCGGCCGGCACGACGAAGGTGAAGTAGTCGCGGTCGACCGGACCGCCGGTGACGGCGCGGCCGGTGGCGCCGATCACGGTGGTGCTGCCCACCGACAAGGACACGGCGCTGGGTGCCAGGCCGTCGTTGGACAGGTCGCCGTCGACCGCTTCGTTCCAGCCCGCCGCCAGGGCCGGGCTCGCGGCCGTGAGGGCAACCAGGGCCGCTGCAGCCCACTTCGTCAGGTTTCGCATGCCTTGTTCTCCGCGCGTGAGGCGCAAAGCCTTGATCGTGCCCCGGACTTTCATCCAGGGCCAGCGCACGAATAGGGGGGTGGCCGGCACTACCAGCCGATGGCCTTGGGCAGCCAGGTGGCGATGGCCGGGAAGCTGAACACCAGCACGATGCCCAGGATCTGCATCGCCACGAAGGGGATGACGCCGGCGTAGATGTGGCGCGTGGTGATCTGCGGCGGCGCTACGCCGCGCAGGAAGAAGAGCGCCCAGCCGAAAGGCGGCGTGAGGAAGCTGGTCTGCAGGTTGACGGTGATCAGCATCGCCAGCCACACCATGTCCACGCCCGCCGCGGCGAAGATGGGCAGGAACAGCGGCACGGCGATGTAGCTGATCTCGATCCACTCGATGAAGAAGCCGAGCACGAAGATCAGCAGCATCAGGAACCAGATCGCGGCGTTGATGCCGCCGGGCAGGAAGGCGAAGAGATCCTCGATCAGCTTCTCGCCTTGCAGCCCGCGGAAGGCGATGGAGAACACCTGGCTGCAGATCAGGATGAACAGCACCATGGCCGAGATGCGCGTGGTGCCGCGCATCACGTCGCGCAGCACCGCCAGCGTGAGGCGCCGCGCCAGTGCCACGACGAGGATGGAGCCCAGCGCACCCATTGAAGCCGCTTCGGTGGGGGCCGCCACGCCGCCGATGATGGAGCCCAGCACCGCCAGCACCAGCGCCAGCGGCGGCAGCGCCACCTTGAACACGCGCAGCCACAGCTCGGCGCGCGGCAGTGCGTCGCGTTCGGCCTGCGGCACCGGCGGCATGGCGTTCGGCTTCACGAAGCCGTAGACCACGATGTAGCCGATGTACAGCCCGGCCAGCATCAGCCCCGGCAGCACGGCGGCAGCGAACAGGGTGCCCACCGAGAGCTGCATGATGTCGGACAGCAGGATCAGCACCAGGCTGGGCGGGATGATCTGCCCCAGCGTGCCCGACGCGCAGATGGCGCCGCAACTGATGCCGGGCTCGTAGCCGCGGCGCAGCAGCGTGGGCAGCGTGAGCAGGCCCAGCGTGATGACGGTGGCACCCACGATGCCGGTGGTGGCGCCCATCAGCACGCCCACCGCGATGATGCCGATGGCCATGCCACCGCGCACGCCGCCGGCCAGGTGGCCGATGACGTCCAGCAGGTCTTCGGCCAGGCGCGACTTCTCCAGCATCACGCCCATGAAGACGAAGAGCGGTATGGCCAGCCACTGGTAGTTGGCCACCACGCCGTAGATGCGCGCCGGCAGCAGCATGAAGAGCGTCTCGCCGAAGCCCATGAACCCGAACACGAAGCCGCTGGCCGCCAGCGTGATGCCCACCGGCACGCCCAGCATCAGCAGGCCGAAGAAGCCGACCAGCAGGCCGATGGCCAGCCACTCGTTGACGCTCATGCCGATGCCGCCCCGCTGAAGCGCCGCCACGCGGCCACGCCCTGCGCCGCCGCCTGCAGCGCGAAGAGCGCGAAGCCGAGCGGGATCAACGCTTTCAAGGCCCAGCGGTACGGCAGCCCACCGGGGTCCGACGAGATCTCGCCGATGCTCCACGACTGCATCAGGTAGGGCAGCGAGTAGCGGATGACCAGCAGCGCAAAGGCCACGGCCAGCAGCGCCGACAGCACGTCCACCGCCGCCTGCGCACGTGGTGGGTACCTGGCGTAGAGCACGTCCACGCGCACGTGTTCACCCTGGCCCAGCGCGTAGGTCATGCCGGCCAGCACCATGGGTGCCAGCAGGTGCCATTCCAGTTCCTGCGACCACACCGAACCGAAGCTGAAGGCATAGCGCAGCAGCACGTTGGCCGCCATCAGCACGACGATGGCCAGCGTGAGCCACGAGGCCGCGCGGCCGACGGCGTCCACCCAGCGATCAATGGCACCGACCACGTTCAGGCCGTCAGGATCTTGTCGTGGTACGGGCCTTCGCTGTAGGTGCACCAGGCGTCGTACTTCTTCTTGTAGGCCATGTAGGAGTCATGCACCTTCTTCGTCATCGCGTCCTTGCCCGCGGCCTCGGTCAGCACCTGATTGGTGACCTCGCGCAGCTTCTTGAGCAGCTCGTCGGGCAGCGGGCGCGCGATGACACCCTGGTTCTTCACCAGGTCGTCCATCGCCTCGGCGTTGTTGCGCTGGCACCAGGCTTCGCTGATGACGTTTCAGGCCGCGGCGGCGTTCTCGACGATGGCTTTCAGGTCGGCCGGCAGCTTGTCCCAGGCGGCCTTGTTGACCAGCAGTTCCGACACCGTGGCGGTCTCGTGCCAGCCGGTGGTGTAGTAGTACTTGGCGGCCTTGTGCAGGCCGAGCTTGCGGTCCTGGAAGGGGCCGACGAACTCGGCCGCGTCGATGACGCCGCGCTCCAGCGCGGGGAAGATCTCGCCACCGGGCAGCAGCTTCACGTCCACGCCCAGAACGGCGTAGACGCGCCCGGCCAGGCCCGGGATGCGCATCTTCAGACCCTTCAGGTCGGCGCTGGACTTGATCTCCTTCTTGAACCAGCCCGTCATCTGCACGCCGGTGTTGCCGCAGGCCATGGCCTTCAGGCCGAAGGGCGCGTAGACCTCGTCCCACAGCGCCTGGCCGCCACCGTCGTAGAGCCAGCCGTTGATGCCCTGGAAGTTCAGGCCGAAGGGCACGGCGCAGAAGTACTGCGCGGCGAAGGTCTTGCCGGTCCAGAAGTAGCTGTTGGCGTGGTTC
>CAYREA010000026.1:0-38753 GCA_964423075.1 uncultured Rubrivivax sp.
CGCGGCGAGCAGGACAAGGCCAGCGAGATCGGCCGCTTCCCGCGCCTGTTCCGCAACGTCGAAAGCGTGCCACCCGGGCTGACCTGGCCCACGCTCACCTTCACCGGCAAGATGACGCTGTGGCTCGGCAAGCTGGAAGTGCAGCTGCTGCAGTTGGGCCGTGGCCACACCAAGGGCGACACGGTGGTGTGGCTGCCGGCCGAGCGCATCCTGTTCAGCGGCGACCTGGTCGAGTTCGACGCCACGCCCTATGCCGGCGATGCCTACTTCAGCGACTGGCCGCAGACGCTGGACAACCTGGCCGCCCTGAAGCCGCAGAAGCTGGTACCCGGCCGCGGCGCCGCGCTGGAAAACGAAGCCCAGGTGGCGGCGGGCCTGGACGGCACGCGCAGCTTCATCCGCGACGTGTACGCCGCCGTGCAGGCGGGCGCGAAGCAGGGGCAAGACCTGCGCGCCGTCTACCAGCACACGCTGGCCGCGGTGCGGCCGAGCTACGGCCACTGGGTGATCTTCGACCACTGCATGCCCTTCGACGTGACCCGCGCCTACGACGAGGCCACCGCGTACCGCGACCCGCGCATCTGGACGGCCGAGCGCGACATCGAGATGTGGAAGGCGTTGGAAGGCTGAAGTGCTGAAGACCTACACCTGGCCGCGCTACGCGTACAGGCCGGCACCGAACCCGCAGCCCCCGGTGCCGCTGGTGGTCGTGGGCGCCGGGCCGGTGGGCCTGTGCGCCGCCATCGACGCGGCGCTGCGCGGCCAGCCCGTGGTGCTGCTGGACGAGGACCACACCGTCAGCGTCGGCTCGCGCGGCGTCTGCTACGCCAAGCGCACGCTGGAGATCCTCGACCGCCTGGGCGTGGGTGATGCGGTGGTGAAGAAGGGCGTCACCTGGAACGTCGGCCGCACCTACCACCGTGAGCAGGAGGTGTTCAGCTTCAACCTCGTGCCCGAAGCCGGCCACCAGCGGCCGGGCATGGTGAACCTGCAGCAGTACCACCTGGAAGAGATCCTGGTGCGGCGGGCGCAGGAACTGCCGCTGATCGATCTGCGCTGGCGCCACAAGGTGACGCTGGTGCAGCCCGACGGCGAGGGCGCCACGCTGCAGGTCGACACACCCGACGGCGCGTACACCCTGCGCTGCGACTGGCTCATCGTCGCCGACGGCGCCCGCAGCCCCATCCGCCGCCAGCTCGGCCTGGACATCGAGGGCAAGGTGTTCCAGGACCGTTTCCTTATCGCCGACGTGGTGCTCGACGGCGAGCCCTTCCCGCTCGAACGCACCGAGCGCCGCTTCTGGTTCGACCCGCCCTTCCACCCGGGGCAGAGTGCGTTGATGCACCGCGAAGCCGACGGCGTCTGGCGCATCGACTTCCAGCTCGGCTGGGACGCCGACCCCGACGCGGAAAAGCAGCCCGAGCGCGTGGCGCCGCGCATCCGCGCCGTGCTCGACAGCCAGGGCCTGGGTCACATCGGCTTCGAGCTCGAATGGGTCAGCGTCTACACCTTCCAGTGCCGGCGCATGCAGCGCTTCCGCCATGGCCGGCTGCTGTTCGTGGGCGACGCGGCGCACCAGGTCTCGCCCTTCGGCGCGCGCGGCGCCAACTCGGGCATCCAGGACACCGACAACCTGCTGTGGAAGCTGGATCTGGTCCTGCGCGGCCAGGCGCCCGAGGCGCTGCTGGACAGCTACGACACCGAACGGGTGGCCGCAGCCGACGAGAACATCCTCAACAGCACGCGCAGCACCGACTTCATGACGCCCAAGAGCCGCGCCAGCCGGGTGCTGCGCGACGCGGTGCTGTCGCTGGCCGCCGAGCAGCCGTTTGCGCGCGCCTTGGTGAACAGCGGGCGCCTGTCGGTGCCGGCCACGCTGGTCGGTTCACCGCTCAGCACACCCGACGAAGACAGCTTCGAAGGCTGGATGGTGCCGGGCGCGCCCGCCGACGACGCGCCGCTGCCCGATGTTGGCTGGCTGCTGCGCCAGCTGCCGGCCAGCTTCACGCTGCTGCACTTCGGCCGCGAGCCGGGCGCCGCCGCCGAGGGCTTGCCGGTGCTCGGCATCGCGCCGGATGGCCTGGCCGCGCAGCGCTACGACGCCCGCGAAGGCACCTGCTACCTGCTGCGGCCCGACCAGCATGTCGCCGCCCGCTGGCGCCACTTCCACCCCGACAAGCTGCGTGCCGCCCTGGCCCGCGCCACCGCGAGGGGCTGAGCCATGAAGCACCTGAACGTGCTGCCCAACTTCGGCATCCCCGGCGAACGCCAGCGCCAGCCCTACACGCCGGGTGATGCCTTCTACGACCTGCTGATCGAAGGCCACCGTGGCTTGTCTGACGAACAAAGTGAGCGCATGAACGCGCGCCTGGTGCTGCTGCTGGCCAACCACGTGGGCGACCTGCGCGTGCTGGAAGAGGCCATCGCGGCGGCGCGTGCGGGCGTGGCATCCAAGGAGTGACCATGAGCGAGATTCAGTACCTGGCCGGTTTCGGCAACCAGTTCCAGAGCGAGGCCGTGCCCGGCGCGCTGCCGGTGGGCCGCAACAGCCCGCAGCGCGCGCCGCTGGGCCTCTATGCCGAGCTGCTGTCGGGCAGCGCCTTCACGGCGCCGCGGGTGGAGAACCGCCGCACCTGGATGTACCGGCGCCAGCCCTCGGTCATCGCCGGCGCCTACGAACCGCTGCTGCACGCGCACTGGAAGACTGGCGCCGCCGAGGGCGAAGCCGCGCCGCCCGACCCGCTGCGCTGGCACCCGGTGGAGGTGCCGGCCGCGCCCGCCGACTTCATCGACGGCCTGCGCGCCGTGGCCGTCAACGGCGATGCCGAGGCGCAGAGTGGCATCGGCATCCACCTGGTGCTGTGCAACCGCAGCATGCAGCGCGCCTTCGTCAACGCCGACGGCGAGATGCTGCTGGTGCCGCAGCAGGGCAGCCTGGCCATCACCACCGAACTCGGCCGGCTCGACGTGGCGCCCGGCGAGGTGGCGCTGCTGCCGCGCGGCCTGGCTTTTCGCATCGCCGTGAGCGGGCCCACGCGCATCTATGCCTGCGAAAACTACGGCGCCGCCTTCCGCCTGCCCGAACTCGGCCCCATCGGCAGCAACGGCCTGGCCAACCCGCGCGACTTCCTGGCCCCCGTGGCCGCCTTCGAGGACAACGGCCCCACCGAGATCGTGCGCAAGTTCGGCGGCCGGCTGTGGCGCACGCACGCGGCCAGCTCGCCCTTCAACGTGGTGGCCTGGCACGGCAACCTGGTGCCGCTGAAGTACGACACGGCGCGCTTCATGACCATCGGCAGCATCAGCCACGACCACCCCGACCCGAGCATCTTCACGGTGCTCACCAGCCCCAGCGACACCGCCGGCGTGGCCAACTGCGACTTCGTGATCTTCCCGCCGCGCTGGATGGTGATGGAAGACACGTTTCGCCCGCCTTGGTACCACCGCAACGTGATGGCGGAGTTCATGGGACTGGTGCATGGCCAGTACGATGCCAAGCCCGAGGGTTTTCGTCCCGGCGGCATGAGTCTGCACAACACCCACGTGCCGCACGGGCCGGACGCCGAGGCCTTCGAGAAAGCCAGCAATGCTGCGCTGGCTCCACACAAACTGGACCACACCCTGGCCTTCATGTTCGAAAGCCGCTGGCGCATGAAACCCACCGCCTGGGCCCTGCAGGGCGGCGCGCTGGATCGTGGCTACGCCGGCTGCTGGGCCGGCTTGCCAGACACCTTCAATCCCTGACGATGAGCGCAGCGCCTGCCCCGCATACCGACGCCACCCACAATCCCGCACTGAAGAGCTGGGTGGCCAGCGCCAATGTCGCGGGCCACGACTTCCCGATCCAGAACCTGCCGCTCGGCCGCTTCCGGCGCCGGCCGGCCGAGGGCGACAGTTCCGAACCCCTGCGCTGCGGCGTGGCCATCGGCGACCAGGTGCTCGACCTGAAGCTCGCCGCCGAACAATGCCCGTGGCCCAGCGAACTGGATTTCGTGCTCAGCCCGCTGGCCGCGGGTGACCTGGCCGCTTTCATGCGCCTGGGGCGCCCGGCCTGGAAGCGCTTCCGTGCCGCCATCTCGCAGGCCCTGGCCGAGGGTGCCGAGCAAGGCCCTTTCCTCGAGATGTGCCTGGTGCCACGCGCCGAGGCGCAGATGGCGCTGCCCTGCCGCATCGGCGACTACACCGACTTCTTCACCGGCATCCACCACGCGCGCGCCGTCGGTGCACTGTTCCGCCCCGACACCCCGCTGCTGCCCAACTACCAGTGGGTGCCCATCGCCTACCACGGCCGCGCCTCGTCGGTGGGCCTGGGCGGCGTGGTGAAGCGGCCGCAGGGCCAGACGCGCAGCAGCGAAGGCGCGCCGCACTTCGGCCCCAGCCAGCGGCTGGACTACGAGATGGAACTCGGCCTCTGGGTGGGCGCCGACAACGCCCAGGGTGCGCCCGTGCCCATGGACAAGGCCGAAGACCGGCTCTTCGGCATCAGCCTGCTCAACGACTGGTCGGCCCGCGACATCCAGGCCTGGGAATACCAGCCCCTCGGGCCCTTCCTGGCCAAGAGCTTCGCCACCTCGGTGTCGCCGTGGCTGGTGAGCTTCGAGGCGCTGGCGCCCTTCCGCCGCCCGTTCACGCGGCCCGATGGCGACCCGCAGCCGTTGCCCTACCTGGACAGCGCGGCCAACCGCCTGGGCGGCGCCTTCGACATCACGCTCGAAGTGTGGCTGCAGACGGCGAAGATGAAGGCGGCGCGGCAGGCGCCGGTGCGCCTGTCGCAGAGCAACGCGCAGGACGCCTACTGGACCTTCGCCCAGATGGTGGCGCACCACACCAGCAACGGCTGCAACCTGCGCATCGGTGACCTGCTGGGTACCGGCACGCTGTCGGGCCCGAAGCCCGACCAGGGCGGTTCGCTGCTGGAGCTGAGCCAGGGCGGCAAGGCGCCGCTGCAGCTGCCGGGCGGCGAGGAGCGCACGTTCCTGGAAGACGGCGACACGGTGGCGCTGCGCGCCTACTGCGCCGCGCCGGGTGCGGCGCGCATCGGCCTGGGCCAGCTGGCAGGCACGGTGCTGGCCGCTTGAGCCCGAAATAGGGCCGCGCAGGCCGGCTACTTCCGGCGCTGCCCGGCAGCCCCGGCGCCCAGAATCGGCGCCGACCATGGAAGAACTGCGCCTGTCAGCCGTGGCCACGCGCGTGGTGGCCTGGCACAACCGCCACCCCCTGGCGCGCCGCATCACGGCGTCGCAGGTGCATGCCATCGGCTATGTGGCGCTGCCGTTCTCCGACCCCCGCGGCGCGGCGTTTGCGCCTGCGCCCGCCGATCAACCGGCGCCTGCCGACGAGCCCGCGCAAGGCGGCACGCTGCGCGAGCGCGCCCAGGCCCGCTCGCGGCAGCAGCAGGCCGCCGGCGCACCCGCCGGCGTTCCCACCGTCACGCAGCTGGCGGTGAACCACCAGCACCTGACGGCCGACTTCAGCGAGAACTTCATCGACCCGTTGACGCCGCGCCAGGTGGAGCGCTTCGCGCGGCGCCAGGGCCAGGCCCTGGTGCGGGCGCCGGCCGACGGCCCGCTGCGCCGCGTGCGCGCCGACGGCGGCCAGCCTGGCGGCGGCCTCACGCTGTACCTGCTGACGGCCGTCATCGAGACCGGCACGCGCAAGAGCCGGGTGCTGCTGGGTGGTGGCAACACGCCGGCGGTGCTGGGCCTGCGCGTGCTGGCGCCCGCGCGTGCGGTGGCCGCTGTGCTGCCGCTGATGGCCGCGGGTGTCGCGGCCCTGCTGATGAACCGGCCTGTGGGGCCAGCGCCGTTGGCGGCCGTGGTGCCGCCCTTGGCTGCGGCCTCGGCGGCTTCCGCCGCGGTTCCTGCGGCGGTGCCGGCGTCGCGGCCGGCACCGGCAGCCCAGGTGGCGGCCGCCCCCGCGTCGGCCGCATGGGCCGCTTCGGCACCCACCGCGCTGGCGCCCGTGGCTTCGGCGCCGCTGGTGACCATGGCGGCCCCCGAGCCGCCGGCCAGCGCGCCGCTGGACGTGGAACCCCGCCTGGGCCGCATCGACATGCCGTCGATCCGGCCCCAACTCGGCCCGCACCTCAAGCCGCAGCCCGGGGCGGCGAGCCCTGCGCCCGCAACCGCAACCGCCGCACCCGCGCCTGCACCCTTGCCCACGGTGGCAGCCTTCGCCCTGTCCACACGCCTGCTGCGCACCCGCGCCGAAGCCGACCAGGTGCGCATCGCGATGAAGTCGCTGCTGAAGGCCGTGAACGCCACCGAGGTGCGTGTCGACGTCATGCCCGTGGGCGACGACTGGCGTGTCGTCGGCATGCCCTTTGCCAGCCGCGGTGACGCCGACAAGGCGCGCGCGCTGCTGGTGTCGCGCGGCATGCGCGTGGACGTGATCGGGTTCTAGTCGGCCACGAACTGGCCGGCGTTGCGCCCCTGCACGCCGGCGTAGAAGCGCTTGATCTCCAGCATGTCGGCCTCGACGTCGCCGGTGGGCTTGAAGGTGGGCCCGAGGCCGCTTTCCTTCTTCGCGTAGTCCATGTAGGCCAGGATGATGGGCACGCCGGCTTCCAGTGCGATGAAGTAGAAGCCGGTCTTCCAGTGCCGCGTCTTGCCGCGCGTGCCTTCGGGCGGCACCACCAGCTGCACCGGGCCCTGGGCCGCTTTCAGCGCCTCGGCCGAGGCCGACACGAGGTTGTTGGTCTTGCCGCGGTCCACCGCGATGCCGCCCAGCCAGCGCATCAGCGGGCCGAAGGGGAAGCGGAAGATGCTGGCCTTGCCCATCCAGCGGATGTGCAGGCGCAGGGCGAAGGCCACCATCAGCGTGTAGGGCAGGTCCCAGTTGCTGGTGTGGGGTGCGGCGATCATCACGCACTTGGGCGCGTCGGGCGGCAGGCTGCCGTGCACGGTCCAGCCGTTCAGGCGCAGGAAGGCCAGCGAAAGGGCGCGCATGGCACGGTTGACCAGGGGTGTCTCGAAGATCGTGAAGTGCATGACGCGCTTTCGGGAATCGGCTGATTGTCCCGCCTGGCTGCGATTGCAAGGAAACGTCTCAAGGCCACCAGTCCGGCGCCGATAACCCGTTGTCGGCTGGCTCCATGTGGGCCTTCAGGCGGCGCGGGGCTCGGCCCGGCCCGCGCGGGCATTTCCTGCTAGGAACCTGGCGCCCATGAAGTTGAACGACCTTCCTGAATCGCAGCTGCCAGCATCCGCCGCCGCATCCGGCGGCGGGCCGCCGACCGAGTCACTGGCGAGCGCCTTGCAGCGCGCCGAGTGGAATGCCAGCATGCTGGCGCGCACCGAAGCCCTGTGCCGCGCCGGCAGCTTCGAGCTCGAATGGCCCGACGGCCAGTTGCTGATGTCGGCCGGACTGCTGAGCCTGGTGGGCGCGCCGCCTGGCACTTCGGCCAGCACCACGCTCGACACGATGGCCTGGGTGCCCGCGGAAGAGCGGGCCTACGTCAGCGGCATCTGGCGCAATGCCGTGGTCGGCGAGCCCTTCGAGTTCCAGCATCGCATCGAGGTACCCGCCGTCGGCCGGCTGGTGGTGCTGCACCGCGGCCTGTTGGGCGCGGACGGCCGCGGCGTGGCGCTGCTGCAGGACATCACGGCACAGCTGGAAGCCGCCCAGCGCATCCAGACCCTGGCCACGCACCACGACGTCACGGGCCTGCCCAACCGCGCCTGGCTGCTCGACCAGGTGGACGCGGCCATGCACGCCGCCGGCTGGGCCGGCGACGCCGGCGGCTTCGCCCTGCTGGCGCTGGACCTGCCGCGCATCGCCGAGGTCAAGGCGAACATGGGCTTCGGCGCCGGCGACAGCCTGGCCATGGCCCTGGCCGCCCGCCTGCGCGGCGACGGCAACACCGAGGCCGTGGTGGCCCATCTGGCCGAGACCGAATTTGCGTTGCTGATCGAACTGGCGCCCGGTGGCACGCGGGAAGGCGTGCTCGCGCGGGCGCGCCAGCTGCGCCAGCACCTGGAACAGGCGGTGCGCCTGGGTGCCACCGAGGTGCACCCGCAGTGCCGCATCGGCGTGGCCTTCTTCCCGGGCGACGCCGATGCACCGGCCGCATTGCTGGAGAACGCCCAGACCGCACGCCTGGACCTGCAGGCCGGCCAGGGCGTGGCCGCATTCCGGCCCGACAGCAACCAGCAGGCCCGTCGCGCCATGCAGGTGGAAGCGGCGCTGTGGCGCGCGCTGCAGCTCAACGAGTTTGCGTTGCACTACCAGCCGAAGGTGAACCTCGTCACCGGCCAGGTCAGTGGTGCCGAGGCCCTGCTGCGGTGGCATTCGGCCGAGCTCGGGCCTCTGTCCCCGGGCGAGTTCATCCCGATTGCCGAGCGCTCGGGCCTGATCGGGGCCGTGGGCGACTGGGTGCTGCGCCAGGTCTGCGTGGAAACCGCAGGCTGGCGCCGCAGTGGCTTGCGGCCGGTGCGCGTGTCGGTCAACCTGGCGGCCAGCCAGTTGCAGCGCCACGATCTGGCCGGCCAGGTGCAGGCCCTGCTGCTGGAAACGGGTGCCGACCCCACCTGGCTGGGCGTGGAACTCACCGAGAGCATGGTGATGTCCGACCTGGCTGGCGCCACCGCCACGCTGCGCGCGCTGAAGGCCATCGGCATCGAGATCTCGTTGGACGACTTCGGCACCGGCTACTCCAGCCTCAGCAGCCTGTCGCGCCTGCCCATCGACGTGGTCAAGGTCGACCGCAGCTTCGTGCGCGACGTCACCGCCGATGCACAGGACGTGTCGGTCACGCGCGCCATCATCCACATGACCCACGGCCTGCAGATGCGGGCACTGGCCGAGGGCGTGGAGACCGAAGGCCAGCTCAGCCTGCTGGTGGCGGCGGGCTGCGATGAACTGCAGGGTTACTGGTTCAGCCCTGCCGTGCCCGCCAGCGAGTTCACGGCCCTGGTGCGCGAGGGCCGGCGCCTGCCCGACCGCTACGTGCGCCGCCCCAGCACCCAGCGCCTGCGCACGCTGCTGCTGGTGGACGACGAGGACAACATCCTGGCCGCGCTCAAGCGACTGCTGCGACGCGACGGTTACCGCATCATCACCGCCACCAGCGCGGCCGAGGGCCTGCAGCGCCTGGCCGAGGCCGAGGTCGACGTCATCGTCTCCGACCAGCGCATGCCGGGCATGACGGGCGTGGAGTTCCTGCACCGCGCCAGGGACCTGTACCCGGACACGCTGCGCATGGTGCTTTCCGGCTACACCGAGCTGCAGTCCATCATCGACGCCATCAACGAAGGCGCCATCTACAAGTTCCTCACCAAGCCCTGGGACGACGAACTGCTGCGCGGGCACGTGGCCGAGGCCTTTCGGCGCAAGGAGATGGCCGACGAGAACCGACGCCTGACGCAGCGCGTGGACAGTGCCAACGCCGACCTCGCCAAGCTCAACGAACAGCTGGGTCAGTTGCTGACGCAGCAGCGCACGCAGGCCGAACTGCTGGTGGCCAGCGCCGACGGCATGCGCGCGATATTCGACGAACTGCCCGTGGCCATGCTGGGCCTGGAGGCCGACGGCACCCTGAGCTTCGTCAACCGCGAGGCCGAAGGCCTGATGCCTGCGCTGGTGCAGCGCCTGGGCGACAGCGTCGCCCATCTGCTGCCGCGCGAGGCGCTCGCCCCCTTGTCCGACGACCACTCGACACGCCGCCTCGCGGCGTGCCTGGAAGGCCACGCGATGCAGGTGCTGGTGCGCCTGCTCCCGGCTGCGGCAGGGCCGCGTGGTCGCCTGCTGCTGTGCCTGCCCGAACCCAACCCGACGACCTCATGAACCAGCCCGACCCGCAGACTGTCGACGAGCCGCCGCCTGCACTGTCCGACGCCGAACAGGCGCGCATCGAATTCCTGTTTCGCGCCGAGCGGCGACGTGGCGTCATCCACCCGCTGCAGCACATCGTGCAGCGCTACCGCGCCGAGGCGCGGCCGCGTGCCGGAGACGAGCCATGAGCGCCACGGTGGCCCTGCCTACGACGATCGGGCGTGCCGAGCTGCTGCAGTGCCTGAATGACCTGCCGCCGCTGCCCCAGGCCACGCTGGACGCGCTGCGGGCGCTGCGCGACGAGAACCTGGGCAGCGAAGGCTGCGCCGAGCTGATCGGCCACGACCCGGCGCTGGCTGCCCGTGCGCTTCGCCTGGCCAACTCGGCGTTCTACGGCGTGCCGGGGCGGGTGGTGCACCTGCGCGATGCCGTGCACCTGCTGGGCCGGCGCACGCTGGCCTCGCTGGTGGCGGTGGCTCTGCTGGTCAAGCAGATCGACACCTCGCTGTGCCCGGCCTTCTCCTCCACCATGTTCTGGCGCCATGCCATCGCCACGGCCCACGCCGCGCGCGAGCTGGCGCAGGCGCTGCAGAACGACCCCGAGCTGGCCTTCGTCGCCGGCCTGCTCCACGACGTCGGCCGCCTGGCACTGGCCGCGCACTTCCCGGTCGAGGTGGGCGCAGCGCTCCAGCTCGCGCGCCAGGCCGACGACGGCCATGGGGGCACCGAGGACATGCAGCTGGGCGTCGACCACGTGGAGGTGGGGCGCCAGGTGGCCCTGCACTGGTGCTTCCCGCCGGCGGTCGCGCAGGCCGTGGCGCTGCACCATGCGCCGGCGGCGGCCGCCGACGGGCGCGCCAGCCTCTCCGACATCGTGCACGTGGCCAACGCGATCGCGCATGCGCTGGACCTCAATGGCGACCCCTACGAGTGCGTGCCGCCGCTGGACGCGGGGGCCTGGGAGCGCCTGGGCCTGCAGCCACGTGCGCTGCTGCCGGTGCTGCGTGCCACCGAGCGCGGGGTCGCTGAACTGAGCCTGGCGCTGGGTGTGTCGCCCGCCGATTCCAAGGAGGCCCTCTGATGAATCCCCAGCAACCGCCTTGTGGCGACTGCGCGTTCCAGGAACAGCTGGAAGACCTGCGCCGTGCCAATGGCTCGCTGACCGAACTCAACCTGCAACTGCAACGTGCGCAGGACCAGCTGGTGCAGAGCGAGAAGCTGGCCAGCATCGGCCAGCTGGCCGCGGGCGTGGCGCACGAGATCAACAACCCCGTGGGTTATGTCTTCAGCAACTTCGGCACCTTGTCCAAATACCTGGAGGAGTTGTTCCGCATGCTGGCCGCCTATGAAGAAGCCGAGCCGCTGCTGGCCGGCACGCCGGCCGGCGTGCGCCTGGCGGCCCTGCGCCAGGAGATCGAGCTCGACTACCTGAAGGAAGACGTGCCGCAGCTCATGAACGAGTCGCGGGACGGCATCACCCGCGTGCGCAAGATCGTGCAGGACCTGAAGGACTTCTCGCACGTCGACGCACGGCGCGAGTGGGAGTGGGCCGACCTGCACCGCGGCATCGACAGCACGCTGAACATCGTCAACAACGAGATCAAGTACAAGGCCGACGTGCTCAAGGTCTACGCCGAGCTGCCGCAGGTGCAGTGCCTGTCCAGCGAGCTGAACCAGGTGTTCATGAACCTGCTGGTCAACGCCGCGCATGCCATTCCCGGCGGCGAGCAGGGGCGCGGCACGATCCACGTGCGCACGGGCGTGGAGAGCGAGCAGGTGTGGGTGGAAATCGAGGACAACGGCGTCGGCATCGCCAAGGAGAACCTGGGCCGCGTGTTCGATCCCTTCTTCACCACCAAGCCGGTGGGGCAGGGTACGGGGCTGGGGTTGTCGCTGTCCTACGGCATCGTCAAGAAGCACCACGGCAGGCTGGAAGTGGACAGCGAACCGGGGCGCGGCACGCGCTTTCGCGTCACCGTGCCCGTGCGCCAGCCCGAGCAGGCCGCGGCGTGAACGCGCCCGAGCCGCCGGGCGCCCCGCCGGGTGGCCCCTGGACGGTGCTGTGCGTCGATGACGAGAGCAACATCCTCTCGGCACTGCGCCGCGTGCTGCGCGGTGCCGGCTACCAGGTGCTGGTCGCCGACGGCGGGGCCGCCGCGCTGGAGCGGCTGGCCCTGGGTGACGTGCATGCCGTGATCTCGGACATGCGCATGCCGGGCATGGACGGCGCGCAACTGCTGGAGCGTGTGCACGAAGGCTGGCCGCAGGTGGCCCGCATCCTGCTGACCGGGCAGGCCGACATGAACTCGACCGTGGCCGCCATCAACCGCGGCCGCATCCTGCGCTACCTGAGCAAGCCCTGGGACGAACTTGAACTCCTGGCCACCGTGCGCGAGGGCATCGAGCGCCTGTCGCTGCAGGCCGAGAAGCAGCGCCTGGAAGCGCTGACGCAACAGCAGAACGCCGAACTCAAGAGCCTCAACACCGAGCTCGAAGACCGCGTCGCGGCGCGCACCGCCGAGCTGAGTGACGCCAACCAGAAGCTGCAGCGCAACCACCTGAAGACCATCAAGGTGTTCAGCAACCTGCTCGAGCTGCGCGGCGACCGCCTGGCCGGCCACGGCCGCCGCGTGGCCGAGTCGGCGCGCGACCTGGCGCGTGCCATGGGCCTGGACGACACGCAGTGCCTGCAGGTGTTCGTCGCCGGCCTGCTGCACGACATCGGCCTCATCGGCACGCTGGACAAGCTGCTCGCCAAACCCACCGCACGCTTCACGGCCGAGGAGATGGCCCTCTTCCGCGAGCACGCCACGGCCGGCGAACACTCGCTGCTGGCACTGGACGACCTGCAGCCCATGCTGCCCATGATCCGCGGCCATCACGAGCGCTGGGACGGCCAGGGCTTCCCCGATCACCTCGCCGGTGCAGCCATCCCGCTGGGCGCCTGCATCCTGGCCGTGGCCGACACCTTCGACGACCTGCAGCAGGGGCAGATCGTCGAGGCGCAGCTCAGCGCGGCCGAGGCCCGGTTGCTGATGCGCCAGGCGCGTGGCACCCAGTTCAACCCCGAGGTGCTGGACGTCTTCCTGCAGATGTCCGAGCCCAGGGCGGCTCCCACGCCGGCACCGGCGCTGCCGGTGCCCAGCGCAGCACTGGAGCCGGGCATGGTGCTGGCCGGCGACCTGGTGTCCACCCGGGGCGTGCTGATGCTGACCAAGGGACACCGGCTCACCGCCTCGCTGATCGCCCGCATGCGCGAGTTCGAAACGCGCGAGGGCGGCACCCTGCAGATCCTGGTGGTGCCACCGCAGCGAGCCTGAGCGCCGCCATCAGGCGGCACAATGCCGCACCAGGCCCCCGGGCCGGGCCAGCCCGGCCCGCCCCCCGAGGGGGTTCGAGTCGAGTGGCAATGCCACACCGGCACGAGGAGGTGCCCACCCATGTCGTCCGGAAAGATCCTCGTCGCCCAGGGTGGCGGCCCCACGGCGGTGATCAACCAGAGCCTGGCCGGCGTGGTGCTGGAAGCGCGCCGCCACCATGCGGTAACGCGTGTCTACGGCGCCCGCCACGGCGTGCGCGGCATCGTCAATGAAGACCTGGTGGACCTGACGCGCGAAACCAGCCACAACCTGGAGATGGTGGCCGGCACGCCGGCCAGCGCCCTGGGCAGCACGCGCGACAAGCCCGACCTGAAGTACTGCCAGGAGATCTTCCAGGTGCTGCAGGCGCACGCCATCGAGCACTTCTTCTACATCGGCGGCAACGACAGCGCCGACACCGTGCGCATCGTGGCCGAAGAGGCGCAGAAGGCGGCCTACCCGCTGCGCGCCATCCACATCCCGAAGACCATCGACAACGACCTGGTCGGCAACGACCACACGCCCGGTTTCCCCTCGGCCGCGCGCTTCGTGGCCCAGGCCTTTGCCGGCGCCAACCTCGACAACGCGGCGCTGCCGGGCGTCTACGTGGGCGTGGTGATGGGCCGGCACGCGGGTTTCCTCACCGCCGCCAGCGCCCTGGGCAAGAAGTTCCCCGACGACGGCCCGCACCTGATCTACGTGCCCGAGCGCGTGTTCGAGATCCCGCGTTTCCTGGCCGACGTGAAGGCCACGTACGACCGGTACGGCCGCTGCGTCATCGCCGTCAGCGAAGGCATCCACGACGCGAGCGGCGCACCCATCATCACGCAGCTGGCCAAGGACATCGAGAAGGACGACCACGGCAACGTGCAGCTCTCGGGCAGCGGCGCGCTGGCCGACCTGCTGTGCGAAGAGATCAAGGCCAGGCTGGGCATCAAGCGCATGCGCGGCGACACCTTCGGCTACCTGCAGCGCAGCTTCGTCGGCTGCGTCAGCGACGTCGATGCACGCGAAGCCCGCGAGGTGGGCGAAAAGGCCGTGCAGTACGCGATGTGGGGCGACAGCAGCGGCTCGGTGGCCATCCGACGCACCGGGTTCTATTCGGTGGACTACGAACTGCAGGCGCTGTCGGCGGTGGCGGGCAAGACGCGCACCATGGAGGCGGAGTTCATTTCCGACTCGGGTACCGATGTGACGGACAAGTTCAGGCTGTACCTGCGGCCGCTGCTGGGCTCGGGCATGCCGGATGCGTTTCGGCTGCGGCCGAATCCGGTGCCGAAGATATTGAAGCTGTGAGCTCGGCCTTGCGCGTCGCGGCAGGCGGTGTCCGTTGGGGGCGCAGGGTGGAGCGGTCTCCGCTTCGCTCCGACTCCGCTGCGCTGCTCGCCGCCCCACACAGCGCCCCCAACGGACACCGCCTGCCGCTCAACAACCGGTGTTTGTTCTCGGAGAACAAACCCTGGTTCCGCAAAGGCGCGTGCGGGCAGGCTGTGGCGCGTGTGAGAGGCGCCGAGGAGCGCAGGGTTCGTGGCGGCGCGCGTAGCGCGCTTCGTAAACTGACTCGTTGCGGGTGTTTGAGCGTAGCGAACGAAGTGAGCGCAGCGAGTTCCGCAACGCGCCACGAGCCCGAGCACCGCAGGGAAGTCGTAGCGAAGCGAAGACCGCCGAACCCTCGCGCCACAGCCTGCCCGCATGCGCCTTTGCCGCGCGCTGCAGAAAAGGAATAGAGGCCCCAATGCACATCGGCATCCTCACCGGCGGCGGCGACTGCCCCGGCCTCAACGCCGTCATCCGCGCCTGCACGCTCGCGCTGGTGCGGCAGGGCGCCGCCAAGGTCACCGGCATCGAACGCGGCTTCCACGGCCTGCTGGCGCGGCGTTCGCGCACGCTGACGGTTGACCTCGTGGCGCACATCCTGGCCGAGGGCGGCACCATCCTGGGCACGCACAACTCCTGCGACCCCTTCCGCTTTGAAGGCCGCGACCAATCTGAGGAAGCCCTCGCCTACGCCCGCGAGCTGGGCCTGGACGCGCTGGTGGTGATCGGCGGCGACGGCACGATGGAGATCGCCTACCGCTTCCAGCAGCGCGGGCTGCCGATGGTGGGTGTGCCCAAGACCATCGACAACGACCTGCCGTCCACCGACCGCACCTTCGGCTTCGACAGCGCGGTGGCCGTGGTGTCCGAGGCGATGGACCGCCTGGCCACCACCGCGCGCAGCCACGGCCGCGTGATGATCGTCGAGACCATGGGCCGCTACGCCGGCTGGATCGCGCTCGAAGGCGGGCTGGCGGGCGGGGCCGACGCCATCCTGCTGCCCGAGCTGCCGTTTTCGGTGGACGCCGTGGCCGCGCTGGCGCGGCGGCGCGAAGAGGCCGGCGGCTACACGCTGATCTGCATCGCCGAAGGCGCACGCGCCGAAGGCGAGGGCCTGACGGTGCGCGAGCGCATCGCCGGCAGCCCTGATCCGCTGCGCCTGGGCGGCGTCAGCGCCTGGCTGCAGCAGCGCCTGCAGCCGCTGGTGCAGAGCGACGTGCGCAGCACGCTGCTGGGCCACGTGCAGCGCGGCGGCACGCCCACGGCGTATGACCGCGTGCTGGCCACGCGCTATGGCTGGCATGCCGCCGAACTGGTGCTGCAGGGCCGCTACGGCCGCATGGTGGCGCTGCAGGGCGACCAGATCGTCAGCCACGACATCGCGGGCATCGCCGGCAAGAGCCGCCCCGTGCCGCCCGACCACCCGCTGCTGCAGGTGGCGCGCGGCACTGGCGTGATGCTGGGGCAATGAGCCTCGCGCCGGCCCTGCCGGGTGAACGCCTGGCCTTCGACGGGCTCGCCGCCTACGTGGCCGGCCAGGGGCCGCCGCTGCTGCTGGTTCACAGCGTCAACGCCGCGGCCTCGGCGGCCGAGGTGCGGCCGATCTACGAACACGCGCGGAAGACGCGCACCGTGTTCGCCATCGACCTGCCGGGTTACGGCCTGTCCGACCGCAGCGAGCGCGCCTACACCCCGCGCCTGATGACCGACGCGCTGCATGCCGTGAACCAGCGCATCCGCGAACGCTGCGGCCCGGCGCCGGTGGACGCGCTGGCCGCGTCGCTGGGCTGCGAGTTCCTGGCGCGCGCGGCGGCCGAGCAGCCGGCCCATTGGGGCCGGCTGGCGCTGGTCAGCCCCACCGGCTTCAACGGCACGGCCCAGCGCCGCGGCGCGCCGGGCAGCACGCGCGCCGTGCCCGGCCTGCACCGGGTGCTGAGTGCGCCGCTGTGGGCGCAGGCGCTCTTCCGGGGCCTCACGAGGCCGGGCGTGGTGCGCTACTTCCTGGAGCGCACCTGGGGCGGCAAGGCCATCGACGAAGAAATGTGGGCCTACGCCGTGGCCACCGCGCGCGAGCCGGGCGCCCACCACGCCCCGCTGCACTTCCTGGGCGGCGGCCTGTTCAGTGCCGACATCCACACGATCTACGACGCACTCGCGCAAAGCGTGTGGGTGTCACACGGCGTGCGTGGAGATTTCACCGACTATCGCGGGTTGGCGCGCTACAAGGACAAGCCCAACTGGCGCATCACGATCCTCCCCACGGGGGCCTTGCCGTACTTCGAAGTGCCCGCAGAATTCAACGCCGCGTTTGACACTTTCTTCTCGCTTGGCTGACATGGAAACCCCGCGCAAGCTCTCCGCCGTCGAGGTGCGGGTGTTGAGCCGCCTGCTCGAACGGGCGCAGACGATGACGGCGGCCGAACTCGAACCTTGGCTCGACAGCCTGCCCGAAGCGCAGCAGGTGCTGGTGCCGCGGCTGCGCGAACGCCTGTCGCAGATCTCGGTGCCGGTGGAAGACCCGAGCACCATCGTCCCGGTCAAGCTCACGCCCAAGAAGAACCCCGATTCGCGCATCGGCGAACGTGTCGGCCCCTTCCGCCTGGTGCAGGAACTGGGCACGCCCGGCAGCGGCACGCTGTGGCTGGCCGAACGTGCCGACGGCGGCAAGGCGCCGCAGGTGGCGCTGATGCTGCCCGCCGACGAGGCTTCGGCCGAACGCCAGCTGGTCTCGCTGCCCGAACACCCGCAGGTGGTGCGCCTGAAGTACGCCGGTGTCGACGACCGCGGCCGTTCCTTCCGCGTGATGCAGCGGGTGGAAGGCGTGACGCTGATCGAGCACGTGGCGCGGCGGCGCCTGAATGCCGCGCAGTGCGTGCAGATCCTGATGCCGGCGCTGGCCGCGGTGGCGCATGCGCACGGCGAGATGGTGGCGCATGGCGACATCCGCCCGGCCAACCTGCGCGTCGACGACGACGGGCACGTGTTCCTGCTCGACTGGGGCATGGGCCGCCTGCTCTACCCCGCCACCGCCACCGCCGACATGCAGGCGCTGGCGCGTGTGCTGGAGCAGATGCTCAAGGACACCTCGCCCGGCGCCGACCTGAAGGCCGTGCTGCAGCGTGCGCTGCAGGACGACCCGCGCGAGCGTTACGACGGCGTGGCGCCGCTGATGGCCGACCTGCAGCGTGTGCTCGCCCACCGCGCCGTGGCCGGCCCTCATGCCACGGCCCTGCACCGCGGCCAGCTGTTCGTGCGCCGCAACCGCCTGGCCCTGGCCGGCGGCGCCCTGGGCGTGCTGGTGCTGGGCACGGCCATCACGCTGGGCGTGCGCCAGTTCCAGCGCGGCCAGCAGCAGGTGGAACGCACCAGCCAGGCCCATGACTACGTGGTGCAGGCGATGGGCGAAGACCCCGCGGCACTGGCGGCGGCCGCCGCGGCCAGTGCCGCGCCGCCCGATGCCGCCCAGCTGGCCCCGCGCCTGCAGCGCACGCTGGAGCAGGCGCGCATCGGCTTCGACGGCGAACCGGTGCTGCGCGGCCAGGTGATCACCGAGCTGGCGCTGCGCTTCCGCGACATCGGCCAGCCCGAGCAGGCGCAAGCCGTGCTGCGCGAGGCGGTGGCGCTGCTGCAGAGCACGGCCGCGGCCTCAGACCCGGCGCTGGCCCATGCGCGCGCCGAACTGGCCCTGCTGCTGGTGGAAAGCCGCGCCGCCGGCGCGCGCGAGCAGGCCAAGGTGCTGATCGACAAGGTGCTGGCCGAGTGCAGCGGCGCACGCTGCGAGCCGGCGCACCAGCAGGCCCGCCTCGCCTTGCAGAAGCTGCTGGCGCCGGCGCCGCGATAGTCAGAGCGCCTTGGTGGCGATGCGGAAGTCCGGGTCTTCCGGGTAGGCCGCGACGGTGAAGCCCAGGCTGCCCATCAGCTTCAGCATCGGCCCGTTGTTGGTGAGGATCAGGCCCATGATCTCGGCCAGCCCCTTGGCGCGTGCGGCTTCGATGATGGACAGCATCAGGCGCGAACCCAGGCCACGGCCGGCGAAGTCATCGGCCACCACCAGGCTGAACTCGCAGCTCGTGCCGTCGGGGTTGGTGATGAAGCGGCTCACGCCGACGATGCGTTCGGCTTCGGTCTCGCCGCCGTCGGCGGCCGTCACGTTTTCCTTCACCACCGCCACCAGCGCCATCTCGCGGTCGTAGTCGATCAGCGTGAAACGCGCCAGCATGCGCAGCGGCAGCTCTGGCAGGCTGCTGGCGAAGCGGAAGTAGCGGCTCTCGGCCGACAGGCCCCGCACCAGGGCCTGCAGCATCTCGGCGTCGTCGGGGTGGATGGGGCGGATGTGGTACAGGCCGCCGCCCTTCAGCGGCCACTCGCGTTCCTGGCCCGCCGGGTAGGGCAGGATGGCCAGGTGGCCGTAGCTGCCCGGCGCGGCGTTGGCGTTGTCGACCACGATGCGCGCGTCCACCGCCACCGCGCCCTGTTCGTCGACGATGACGGGGTTGATGTCCATCTCGCGCAGCTGGGGCAGTGCGCAGACCATCTCGCTCACGCGCAGCAGCACGGCTTCGAGAGCCGCCATGTCGGCGGCCGGCGCGCCGCGCCATTCACCCAGCATCTCGGCCACGCGGGCGCGGCTGATCATGTGGCGCGCCAGGAACTGGTTCAGCGGCGGCAGCTCCATCGCGCGGTCGGCGATGAGCTCGATCATGGTGCCGCCAGCGCCGAAGGTGATGACGGGGCCGAAGGCCTCGTCGGTGGTCAGGCCCACATAGACCTCGCGCCCGCGGCCGCCACGCAGGATGTGGTTGGCCATGGGCTGCACCGTCACGCCGTTGATGCGCGCGGCCGGCATCGCGCGGCCCACCGCCTGCAGCATCTCGTTGTAGCGGTCGCGCACCTGCGTCGCGTTGTGCACGTTCAGCACCACGCCCTGCACGTCGCTCTTGTGGCTGATGTCGGGCGAATCGATCTTCAGCGCCACCGGAAAACCCTGCTGGCTGGCGATCAGCATGGCCTCGTTGGCGCTGCGCGCCAGCATGGTGTTGGTCACCGGGATGTGGAAGGCCGCCAGCAGCGCCTTGCTCTCCATCTCGGTCAGCACCTTGCGGCGCTCGGCCAGCACGCCTTCGATGAGCAGCCGCGCGCCTTCGGTGTCGGGCGCGGCGCCGCCGCCCAGAGGTGGCGGCGTCTGCTGCAGCAGCTGCTGGTTGCGGTAGAAGCTGGCGATGCTGTGGAAGGCGTCCACCGCGCCCTCGGGCGTGCGGAACACCGGCATCCTCTTGTCGGCCAGCAGCTCGCGTGCGGCGCGCACACTGGCTTCGCCCATCCAGCAGCCCAGCACCGGCTTGGCGCTGGGCGAGAACACCTCGCCCACGGCGCGCGCGATGCCCAGGGTGTCGACGCCGGCCTTGGGGGCGTGGATCAGCAGCACGCCGTCGATGCTGCGCTCGGCCACCGCGGCCTGCATGGCGGCCACGTAGGCCGGGCCGTCGGCGTCTTCGCCCAGATCGTCCACGCGCGCCACCGTCAGGCCCAGCGAGGCCGCCCAGTCGGCCGCCAGCACGGCCGGGCCGCCGCCGTTGGTGACCATAGCCAGCCGCTCGCCCACCGGGCGGAAGCGCGAGGCCAGGCATTGCGCGGCCGAGAACAGCTGTGTGAACTGGCGCACCCGCACCACGCCGGCGCGGCGCAGCGCGGCATCGAAGACGTCGTCGCTGCCGACGATGCTGGCCGAATGCGTGTGCGCCACCTTAGAGCCCGCCGCCTGGCGCCCGGCCTTCATCACCACCACCGGCTTGGCATAGGCGGCGGCGCGCAGCGTGCTCATGAAGCGGCGCGCGTGGCGTATGCCTTCCATGTAGACCAGGATGCTCTGCGTGGCCGCGTCGGTGGCCAGGTAGTCCAGCACCTGCGGCAACTCCACCGCCGTGTTCGGCCCCAGCGAGACCACGCTGGAAAAGCCCACGCCGTGCTGGCGCGCCCAGTCGAGCATGGCCGCGGTGAGCGCGCCGGACTGCGACACCAGCGCCAGCGGCCCCGCCGCCGCCAGCGGACCCAGGGCGCTGGCGTTGAGGTTGAGCCCCGGCCGCTGCATGCCCAGGCTGTTGGGCCCGAGCAGGTTCACGCCGTAGCGGCGGGCGATCTGGTGCAACGTGCTGCACTGGGCAGGGGGCAGGCCCGTGGTCAGCACCAGCGCGGCGCGGCAGCGGATGCGGCCCACCACTTCCAGCGCCGCTTCGGTCTGGTCGGCGGGCAGGGCGATGAGCGCCAGGTCGGCGCGCGACGAGGCCAGTTCGGCCAGCGTGCCCGTCATCGCGATGTCGAGCCAGGTGACGGGGCCGGCAAAGCGCGGCCCCGCCGTGGCGTCAGGCCCTTCGCCCAGGGCCGCGCGCAGCGCCCGGGCCTCGCGCGTGGGCGGCTCGGCGTCGAGGTTGCCGGCAAAGGCGATCAGCGATCGCGGGTTGAACAGCGGCGTGAGGAAATGGCGGTCCACGGCATCTTCAAGCACAGGTTGAGGGGCAAGCATAGGCCCGCGCGCAACACCCCGGGGTGACGCGCCTCAAGGTGCATGGCACCATGCCGCGCGAACATGGCCAAGATCCCCCCCAGCCCCGACATCCTGGACGACGCCCTGCTGCGCGAGATGGCCCGCCGCGGCGGCGTGCGCAGCTGGGCCGCCAACACCGTGCTCGTCACGGAAGACGACCGCTCCGACGCGCTGTACATCGTGCTCACCGGCCGCGTGAAGGCCTACGGCTCGGGCGACGACGGCCGCGAGGTGGTCTATGCCACCCAGGGCCCGGGCGAGTATTTCGGCGAGATGACACTCGACGGCGGCCCGCGTTCGGCCAGCGTCATCACGCTGGAGCCCACCAGCTGCGCCGTGGTGCCCGGCCCCGAGGTGCGCGACTTCCTGGCCTCGCAGCCCGATTTCGCTCTGCACCTCATCAGGAAGCTCATCCGGCTGGCACGCGCCAGCACCGAACACGTCAAGAGCCTCGCGCTCGAAGACGTCTACGGCCGCGTGGTGCGCCTGCTGAAGAAGTTGGCAAAAGAGGAAGAGGGCGGCGTGCAGGTGCTGCCCGAGAAGATGACGCAGCAGGACATCGCCGAGCGCGTGGGCAGCTCGCGCGAGATGGTCAGCCGCGTGTTCAAGCCGCTCTTCGAAGGCGGCTACGTCGAAATGCGCGCAGGACGCATCGCCATACTGAAGAAACTGCCGGCGCGCTGGTAAGCAGCGCCGCCGGGGCCGGAGGGACCGTGCCGCTCATGGAAATCATCGCCATCGCCTCGGCGGCGCTGGCCGGTTTGCTGGTCATCGTCAGCGCTTTCGTGCGCACGATGATCCCGCTGCGTTGGCTGGCGGTGGGCAGCAACGTCGGATTCATCATCTACGGTCTGGTGCACCCCAGCCTGCTGATGGTGGCGCTGCACAGCGTGCTGCTGCCGGTGAACCTGTGGCGCGTGCGCCAGATGGTGCAGCTCACGCGGCGCGTCTCGGCGTCCACCGCCGGGCCCGAGCAGATGCAGATCTGGCTGCGCCCCTACATGCGCAGCAAGCGCCACGCGACGGGCGACGTGCTGTTCGCGCGCGGCGCGCCGGCCGACCGGCTGTATTTCCTGGCCGAAGGCAGCGTCGAGTTGCCCGAGGTGGGCCGCCGGCTGCAGGCCGGCCAGATGTTCGGCGAGATCGCCTTCTTCGCGCCCGACCGCCAGCGCAGCAGCAGCGCGCGCTGCACCAGCGACTGCACCGTGCTGTCCATCGACGAAGACACCTTCAAGCAGCTCGTCTACCAGAACCCCGACTTCGGCCTGGCCGTGGTGCGCCTGATCGCCGGCCGCCTGAGCCAGGACGTGCAGCGCCTGCAGGCCGGTGCGGGGCAGCCCACGGCGTCGACCTGATTACACTTCGCGCGCCGGTTCCGCCCGGTGTTCCGTCCTTCCCCTTGCACAGGTGCCGAATGAAAGCTGCCTTCCTGGTTCCCGCCCTCCTGCTGTCTGCCGCCGCCTGGGCCGCCGATCCCAAGACCAACCTGGTCGACCACTCGAACGGCCAGCTCATCGAGGCCGCGGCCGCCAAGGCGGTGATGGGCGAGAACATCCCGGCCAAGGTGTGGAAGATCTACCCGGCCAGCAAGTACGCCTTCGTGAGCCAGGTGGAAGGCGGCATGAAGGGCACCACCTGCGTGGTGGCCGCGCGCGTGATGCTGGTGCCGCTGACGCCCACGGCCAAGGCGGTGCTGTTCCGCCCGCAGAAGACGGCCACGGCCTTCGACGCACTGCCCAACAGCGGCACCGACGCGTGCAAGGCGCTGGCCAAGGACAAGCTCAAGGAAGCGACGATGGGCGTCGTCTCGGCGCTGGTCAAGACCTGACCGGCTTCAGGCCGGCGCGGGGTACAGCCCACGCTGGAGCGCCATCAGCCGCGCCAGCCCGAACAGGGCGTCGATGTTCGGCGTGGGCAGCGCAAGGCGCGCGCCGATCTCGCGCACCGCACCCACCAGCGCGTCCAGCTCCAGCGCGCGGCCGGCTTCGGCGTCCTGCAGCATCGAGGTCTTGAAGCTGCCCAGCTTGCGCGTCACCGCGTGGCGCTGCTCGGGCACCTGGTCGATGGGAATGCCGAAGGCGGCGCCGATGGCCTGCGCTTCCAGCATCACGGCGCTGCAGAAGCCGCGCACCAGCGGGTCGTCGAGGATGCGGTCGCAGGGCGCGCCGGTCAGCGCCGAGACCGGGTTCATGGTCATGTTGCCCCACAGCTTGAACCACACCTCGCGCTGGATGCGCTCGGACTGCGTCACGGCGTAGCCGGCACGTTCCAAGAGGGCGGCCAGCGCTGCGTCCGAGCCGCCGGCCGGGCGGCCGATGATCAGACCGTTGCCGTTGACGTGTTGCACCTGCCCCGGCGCCGGCACCGTGGCCGAGAGGTGCACCACGCAGCCGAGCACCTGGCTGGAAGGGATCAGGCCGCGCACCACGGCACCCGGGTCCACGCTGTCCAGCGACCAGCCGTCGCAAGGCCCGGCAAGGCCGTCGAAGAACCACCAGGGCACGCCGTTCATCGCCACCAGCACCTGCGTATGCGGCGCCAGCAGCGTGTGCACGGCCGGCGCCACGGCGGCCAGGGCCGGGCCCTTGACGGCCAGGATCACCAGGTCTTGTTTGCCGAGTGCGGCCGGGTCGTCGCTGGCGCGCAGCGGCACGGAGATCTCGTCGCCCAGCAGGCGCAGGCCACTTTCGCGCACGGCTGCGAGCGTGCGGCCGCGCGCCAGGGCCGAGAGCGTCAGCTCGCCGGCCGGCAGCCGCCCGAGCCACGCTGCGAACAGGCCGCCAATGGCGCCCAGGCCGACGATGCAGACCTTCATGCCCGTGTCTCTTCCTCGATCGGTTCCAGTTGTGAACGCGCCGCGGCCACCACGGCATCGCTCAGGCGCTGCAGCATCGGCGGTGCGCTGCGCGGATGTTGCCAGTGCAGCGCAACGTGCAGGTCGCGGCCCGGCAGCAGTTCGAGCAGGCGCCCTTGGGCCAGCAGCTCGTCCACCAGGGAGGCGGGGTTCATGCCCCAGCCCAGGCCGGCGAGCGTGGCGTCGACGAAGCCCTGCGAAGAAGGCAGCCAGTGCCGCGGCGGCGGAAGCGTCTGGCCGAACTGCGCCTGCAACCAGCTGTCCTGCAGCCGGTCCTTCTGGTTGAAGGTGAGGCAGGGCGCGGCGCTCAGCGCCTCGGCGTTCACACCCGCAGCCAGGTGGCGCGCGATGAAGGCCGGGCTGGCGGTGGCGCGGTAGCGCATGCGGCCCAGCGGCACGCTGCGGCAGCCCTGCACGGGCGCGGCGAGTGCCGTGACGGCGGCGGCCACCTCGCCCTGGCGCAGTTGCTCGGCGGTGTGGTCCTGGTCTTCCAGGCGCAGGTCGAGCAGCGCGCCTTCGCTGGCCGTGAAGGCGGCCGCGGCGGGCATGAACCAGGTCGCCAGGCTGTCGGCGTTGACGGCAAGGCGCAGCGTGGGCCGGGTGCTGATCTCGCCGGCCAGTGCGGGCACTTCGCGGCGCAGGTCGGCTTCGAGCATCGCCACCTGCTCGGCATGCCGGCACAGGGCGCTGCCGGCCGGCGTGGCGGTGCAGGGCTGGCCGCGCACCACCAGCACCTGGCCCAGGCGCTGCTCCAGCAGCTTCACGCGCTGCGACACCGCCGAGGCCGTGATGTGCAGCGCCTGCGCCGCACGCTCGAAGCTGCCTTCGCGCACCACGGCGGCGACGGCGGCAACGAGCGAGTAGTCCATGGTGGCGGCTTCAAAGAATTGCTGAAGAGGGCGCAGCAAGTCTAAGTGGCGCACCGATGGCAGCGCCGGCATGCTGCGCACCCATGTCCATCGCACCCGCTCTTTCGGCCGCCGCCACCGGCGCCGCGCTCGGCTTCACCCTGATCGTCGCCATCGGCGCGCAGAACGCCTTCGTGCTGCGCCAGGGTTTGCGGCGCGAGCACGTCGGCGTGATCGTGGTGCTGTGCGCGCTGTGTGATGCCGTGCTGATGTGCGGCGGCGTGGCCGGCCTGGCGCAGGTGCTGGCCCGGATGCCCCGGCTCGCGGGGTGGCTCACGGCCGGCGGCGTGGCCTTCCTCGTCGTCTACGGGCTGCGCGCGCTGTGGCGTGCGGCGCGGCCGCAGTCTCTGCAGGCGGCGGCCGAAGTGCCGGGCCTGACACGCGGTCAGGCTCTGGCGCAGGCGGCCGCGTTCACCTTGCTCAACCCGCATGTCTACCTGGACACGGTGGTGCTGGTGGGCACGGTGGGTGCGCAGCAAGGCCCCCTGCGCTGGTGGTTTGCGGCCGGCGCCTCGGCCGCCAGCCTGGTGTGGTTCAGCGCCCTCGGCTATGGCGCGCGGCGCCTGGCCCCGCTGTTTGCGCGGCCCAGGGCCTGGCAGGTGCTGGACGCGCTGATCGGGCTCACCATGCTGGCGCTGGCGGCCGGGCTCGTGGTGGCGACCTAGCGCCGGGGGAACAGCCTGCCCCAGCCGGCCGCGCCCAGGCGGCGCAGCGTCTCGATGTTGCGTTCGAAGATGGCCTCGGCCTCGGGGTAGGCGGCCACGGCGCGGTCGATGCTGCTTTCGCGCAGCAGGTGCAGCGTGGGGTGCGGCGAGCGGTTGGTGAGGTTGCCCGGGTCGTTCGCGCGTGTGCCGGCGAAGCGGTACTGCGGGTGGAAGCTGGCGATCTGCAGCGTGCCTTCGAGGCCCAGCTCTTCGAGCGCGGCCTCGGCGATGCCCAGAAAGTCATTGAAGTCCGCGAAGTCCTGCAGCACCTGCGGGTGCACGAGCAGCGTGGTGTCGATCTGTTCCGGGTCGGCCGCGGCCAGTTGCTGCAGTTCGGCCACCAGTTCGGCCACCAGCGCTTCGGGCTCGGTGGCGGGGCTCAAGACCCAGCGGATCTGGCCCTTCACGTGCACAGCCTTCGCGAAAGGGCACAGGTTGAGGCCGATCACGGCCTTCTCGAGCCAGTCGCGGGTCTGTTCGATGGGGTCGCTCATGGCCGCACGCCGGGGCTGTCCACCGCCATGCCGGCGGCGCGGGCCTTGAGGTAGAGCTCGAGATTCATGTGCTCGTCGCTGCCATAGGCCGAGGGTTCGGCGCGCACGCCGTTCATGCAGCCGCGCAGCCGGCGCTGCAGGCCGCCCATGCCCTGCCATTCCAGGCGGTAGATCGGGTAGCCGGTGGGGTGGCCCTGCGGGATCACGCTGCCGGCCAGGCGTTTGCCGGCGTTGTCATCGTGGCATTGTGCGCAGGAGAAACCCAGCTGGCCGATGCGCTGCCTGAAGAGGCGCTCGCCGGAGTCGCGGAACGGCCGGCTGCGCGGCTCGGCGTCGGGCACGATGGGCAGGCCGCGCGACTGCCGGGCCAGGTAGGCCTCCAGCGCCAGCAGCGCGTCGCTCTCGGGCGCCAGCGGCGCGGCTTTCAGATGCCGCTGTCGGCACAGGTTCACGCGCGCCGCCAGCGTCACCGGCTTGCCCAGCGCGGCGTCCCAGGCCGGGTAGCGCGCGGCCACGCTGCGCATCGAGGCGGGTTCATGGCAGCGCGCACAGTCGGCACCGAAGCGCTGTTCTCCATCCTTCACCCACAGCATCGCCGGGTTCTGCGCGTCGTCGTCCTGCAGGGCCTGCGTGGACGGCGCCATGTCCTGGTAGCCCGAACGGCGCGGCTCGGCGGCCACCGCGCAGGCGCCGGCGGCCAGCAGCAGCAACAAGCCCTTCATGCCAGCCGGATGGCCGCGGTCTCGCGGTGTTCGAAGCCCTTGTCGCCCTGGAAGCTGACGACCAGGTTGCCGGCCCCGATGATGCGCATCGGGAAGGCGATGTAGGGGTTGGCGGCGATGGCGGGGAACAGGTCGGCGGCGAACACCAACTCGCCCTCGAACCGCGCCTCGACGCGGGTGCAGATGTCGCGCGGCAGCACCTGGCCGTCGACACCGGGGCGGAAGCCGGTTTCCATGGGGTGCTGCAGCAGCACGCGGATTTCCACCACGTCGCCGGGGCGGGCGAGGGCGGGGGTGCGGATGAGGGCGCGGGCCACGCTAGCCTCCCTCCAGGCACGCGGCCAGCGTCACCACCACGTCGACGCTGTGCCGCCAGACGCTGCCGTCGTTCATCACGGCCAGCGCGACGATGGTCTGCGTGTCGGCCATGCGCATGCGTGTGGACACCTGGGCGCGGCCGCTGGCCGGCGAGAGGTGGAACACCGCCACCTCGGGCAGCGGGTTCAGCGGCGCGAAGATGGCGATGCGCTGCACGTGGTCGGCCGGCGTCATGGGGCTCTGCACGCTCACGCTCACCGGCACCGCGTTGCCGTTCTCCACCAGCGGGTCGATGCCCAGCGTGACGCGGCCGATGCGCACTTCCTTGCCGCCGCTGAAGGCGGCGATGGCGGCGCGCATCGATTCGGGCGTGCCCCAGGCGGGGCGCAGCAGCAGCACCAGGCCCCCGCCGGCGATGAGCGTGCGGCGTGTCGTCATTTCAGCGTCTGCAGGAAGGCGACCACGTCTTCCACCTGCTGGGCGTCGAGCACCGGCTTGCCTTGCCAGGCGCGCGCCACCCGCGGTGCACCGTCGTCGAGCACGTGGAAGCGCGGCATCAGGCTGGCCGGGTTCAGGCGCCGGGCGTCGGCCACGCGCAGGCGCAGCTGGGCCGTGCTCCAGCGGCTGCCGCTGCCACTCAGGTTACCGGCCAGGTTGCCCTGTGCGCGTTCTTCCGGGAAGGGCCCGCTGTGGCACAGCAGGCACAAGCCCACCTGGCGGTTGGCGACGATGGCCCGGCCGCGCGCCGCATCACCCGGCGTGGTGGTGAGCGGCTCAGGGATGCCGTCGCCCACCACCGTGAAGTTCACGGCAGAAGCCAGGGCGACGGCGGCCAGCATGCCCATCAGGCCTTGAGTTGGTCTTTCAAAGGCAGCGTGCGGATGCGCTTGCCGGTGGCGGCGAAGATGGCGTTCAGCACCGCCGGTGCGGCCACCGCGATGGTGGGCTCGCCCACGCCGCCCCAGAAGCCGCCGGATGGCATCAGGATGGTCTCGACCTTGGGCATCTCGCTCATGCGCAGCGGCGGGTAGGTGTCGAAGTTGCGCTGTTCGATGCGCCCGTCCTTCACCGTGCAGGCCTCGTGCAGCGCGGCACCCAGGCCGTAGACGAAGCTGCCTTCCACCTGGGCTTCGATCTGCTGCGGGTTCACCGCATGGCCGGGGTCGGTGGCGGCGACGATGCGGTGCACCTTCAGGTCACCCGCCTTGCTCACCGAGACCTCGGCGCAGGCCGCGACATAACTGCCGAAGCCATGCGTCACGCACAGGCCGCGGAACACCTTCTGCCCGCCCACGTCGGGCGCAGGCTTGCCCCAGCCGGACCGTTCGGCCACCGCGTTCAGCACCGCCAGGAACTTGGGCGACTTGGCCAGCAACTGCTGGCGCAATGCCAGCGGGTCCTTGCCGGTGGCATGCGCGATCTCGTCGATGAAGCTCTCGACGTAGATGGCGTTCTGGTTCAGGTTCACGCCGCGCCAGAAGCCCGGCGGCACATGCGGGTTGCGCATGGCGTGGTCGATCAGCAGATGGGGCACGGTGTAGCCGAACATGGCCTCGCCGCCGCCGTTGTTCAGGCCCTGGAACACCACCGGGTCCTTGCCCTCGCGGATGTTCTGCGGCGCCACGCCGGCCAGGATGCTCTGGCCCGAGATGCGCATGTGCAGCGCGGTGAGGTTGCCCTGCGCGTCCAGCCCCGCCGTCATCTTGCACTGCGTGATGGGGTGGTAACGGCCGTGCGTCATGTCCTCTTCGCGTGTCCACATCAGCTTCACGGGCGTGCCGGGCATCTGCTTGGCGATGGCCACGGCCTGGTGCACCCAGTCGTGCAGGCCACGCCGGCCGAAGCCGCCGCCGAGGTGGATCTTGTAGACCTCGCACTGCGCCGTGGGCAGGCCCGCGGCTTCGGCGGTGGCGGCGAGTGCGGCTTCGCCGTTCTGCGTCGGCGTCCAGACCTCGCAGCGCTCGGGTGTCCAGCGCGCCACCGCGTTCATCGGCTCCATGGTGGCGTGGTTCTGGTGCGGGTAGGCGTAGACGGCCTCGAGCTTCTTCGCCGCGCCGGCCAGCGCCGCTTTCACGTCGCCGTTGCTGTTGCCCACCACGGCCTGCTCGGCGTCGAGGCCGGCCTTCAGCGTGGCGTCGAAGGCGGCCTGCTGCAGGCTGCCGTTGGGGCCGAAGTCCCACTCGATGGGCAGCGCGTCGACCGCCTTCTTGGCGCGCCACCAGGTGTCGGCCACCACGGCCACGGCGTAGTCGCCCACCGGCACCACCTTCTTCACGCCGGGCAGGCCCGCCACCTTGGCCGCGTCGTAGCTCTTGACCTTGCCGCCGAACACCGGGCAGGCCAGGATGGCGGCGTTGAGCATGCCGGGCATCTGCAGGTCGGCGCCGTAGATCTGCTTGCCGTTGGTCTTTTCCACCGTGTCCAGGCGCGCCAGGCGCTTGCCGGCCAGCTTCCAGTCCTTCGGGTCCTTCAGCGCCACCTCGGTGGGGGCGGTGAGCTTGGCGGCGGCACCGGCCACCTTGCCGTAGGTGGTGCGGCGGCTGCTGCCGGCGTGCGTGATCACGCCGTCGACCACCTTGCACTCCGCGGCCGGCACCTTCCATTCATCAGCGGCGGCCTGCACCAGCATCATCTTGGCGGCGGCGCCGCCCTTGCGCACGTAGTCGTGGCTTTCGCGGATGCCGCGGCTGCCACCCGTGCTGAAGTTGCCCCAGGCGCGCTTGCGCGCCAGGTTCTGGCCCGGCGTGGGGTATTCGGTGGTGACACGCGCCCAGTCGCAATCGAGCTCTTCGGCCACCAGCTGCGCCAGGCCGGTGAGCGTGCCCTGGCCCATCTCGCTGCGCGCGATGCGGATGATCACGCGCTCGTCGGGCTGCACCACCACCCAGGCATTGATCTCGGGCGACGCGCCCTGCGCGGTGGCGGCGGTGGGAAAACCCAGCACCAGCGAGCCGGCCGCCGCAGCCGTGCCGATGAACTCGCGGCGATTCAGCACGGCGCTCATGACACGCTCCTGACCACGTGGATGATGTCCAGGCCGGCCGTCTTCTGCCCGCCCGCCGCTTCCTTGATGGCCGCGCGCACCCGGTTGTAGGTGCCGCAGCGGCAGACGTTGGTGATGCTGGCGTCGATGTCGGCGTCGGTGGGCCGCGGCTTGTCTTTCAGCAGCGCGGCGGCGGCCATGATCATGCCGCTCTGGCAGTAGCCGCATTGCGGCACGTCCAGGTTGATCCAGGCCTTCTGCAGCGGGTGGTCGCCTTTGGCCGACAGGCCCTCGATCGTGGTGATCTTCTGGTTCGCCTGCACCGCCGACACCGGCAGCACGCAGCTGCGGATGGCCGCGCCGTCGATGTGCACGGTGCACGAGCCGCACTGCGCGATGCCGCAGCCGTACTTGGTGCCGGTGAGGCCCAGTTGTTCACGCAGCACCCACAGCAGCGGGGTGTCGGGTTCGGCGTTGTGCTCGCGCACCTGGCCATTGACATTCAAACGCGCCATGCTGGGCTCTCCGGGCTGGATTGTTCGGGGCGCATGATGATGCGTTGCGCCAGCCCCTGAGGCGAGTCGGGTTTGCGCCGAGGCCCAATCAGGCCCTAATGCAAGGTCTCGTCGTCGTCGCGTGTGCGGTCAAAGGACTTCGGGCGGTAGACATTGCCCTCGCGCGCCACGGGTGGCTTGCGCCGGGCGCGCTCGATGACCTGTGCCGCTTCGCGCCCGGCCGAGCGGCGGCGGCGCCAGCGGCGCAGCACCCTGCGCGGGCCGGCCAGCAGCCGCTGGCGGCGTTCGGGCGTGAGCAAGGTGCGCGCCCAGATGGCCAGGCAGATGGCCAGGACGATGGCGGCGCCGATCTGTTCGAGCATGCCCCGAATCTTGCGCCGAAACGCCCGCTTCAGGTGAGGTACTGGCGAATGACGCGCTCGCTGGCCGGGTCCAGCGCCAGGAACTGCAGGCCGATCTTGAAGCCGCCCTGGTCCACGCCCAGGATGCTGTTGGCCACCTTCACCTTCACCTGCAGCGCTGCCGGGTTGCCGTTGGTCTTGCTGGGCAGGCTGAACTGGAGGGCGAAGACGGTGCCCACCTTGGGGTTGGCGCCGGCGACGATGCCCATGCCCCCGGCGCCGATGTCCGAGGTGCGCACCTCGAAAGACTGGTCGCCCGGCAGCAGCACGCGCGCCGGGATGCGCAGCGGGCGGCGGTCGTGGACGCGGCGGTCGGATTCCTGGTTGCTCATGGAACCCCATGCCTTCGGCCGCCGCGGCGGTTTCTTGAGGCCGTCGACTACCGGCCCCGCCCTTGGTCGGGCGCTGAAACATCCCTTGCCCGAAGGGTCCGCGCGGCGGGCGTGCATGGTGGAATACGGCACAGCCAATGCCACACTTCCACCCCATGCCCGCCACCACCGCCGCCTTCCGCACCGCCCTGACCCCGCTGGCCCTGGTGGCCGCGCTTGCGCTGGCCGCCGCCGTGCCGGCGCAGGCGCAGCAGCCCCTGTCGCAGCCCAGCGTCGAGGCGCTGGTGAAGGCGCTCAAGGGCGGCGGCAAGGGCAGCGGGCCCACCGCGCGGGCCTTCAAGCGCACCGAGCTGCCAGAAGCGGGCACCTCGCTGTGCGCCGGTGAAGGCGGCGGCGCGGCCGCCCCGGCCTCACCCGCGGCACCCGCCAGCGGCAGCGCCCCTTTCGACGTGGCCACCGTCGCCGGCAAGCAGCCCGGCGGCACCCGCGCCCGCAACCTCGAAGTGGTGCCTTACGCCGGCGACACCACGCCGGGCGTGAACCTTGACGTGCGGTTTGCCACTGCGTCCGACAAGCTCACCAAGGCCGACCAGACCCTGCTGGACACCCTGGCCAAGGCGCTGAAGACACCCGACCTGGCCAAGGACCGTTTCGCCGTGGCCGGCCACACCGACGCCACCGGCGACGACCGCATCAACCAGGAACTGTCCTGCGCCCGCGCGCTGGCCGTCAAGCGCTACCTGTCGGGCAAGGGCGTGGCACTGGCGCGGCTTTCGGCCTATGGTTTCGGCAGCGGCCGGCCGCTGGAGGCCGGGCAGACCGACTCGCCGGCCAACCGCCGCGTCGAGATCCGAAAGGCACCGGAATGAGGATGTTGAAACTGCTGCCCCTGGCCCTGGCGGCCGCCTGCCTGGGGCTGGACGCCAGCGCCGCCCGGCTGGCCATGGTCGTCGGCAACGACAGCTACCAGAACACCACGCCGCTGAAGAACGCGCGCAACGACGCGCAGGCGCTGGCGCGTGAACTCGAAGCCGCCGGCTTCAAGGTGACACGGGTGCTCGACGCCTCGCGCGACGCGCTCAACGACGCGCTGGACGCCTTCCTGCAGGGCATCGAGAAGGGCGACGAGGTGGTGTTCTTCTTCTCCGGCCACGGTTCGCAGCCGCCGCAGCTGGGGCCCTTCCTGCTGCCGGTGGACATCCGGGTCAGCGGCGAACGCGCCATCCAGCGCGACGGCCTGTCGCTGGAACAGCTCACCGACGACCTGAACAAACGCGCCCGCTTCACGCTAGTGATCATCGACGCCTGCCGCGACGACCCCTTCCGCCAGACCGTGGCCGGGCGCTCGCTGGCGCCGGGCTCGTCGCTGTCGCGCATCGAGCCGCCCAAGGGCACGATGGTGATCATGGCCGCGTCCAAGGGCCAGCAGGCGCTGGACAACCTGGGCCGCGGCGACGCCGTGTCCAACGGCCTCTTCACGCGCGAGCTGATCAAGCAGATGCGCACGCCGGGGCTGTCCGCCTCGGACATGTTGCGGCGCGTGCGCGGCAACGTCGAAACGGCGGCCGCGGGCGTGAACCACCTGCAGCGGCCTTCGTTGGTGGACGAGTCCTCGTCGGACTTCTTCTTCTACCCCGCGGGCACGGCGCTGCCGGCGCCCGCACCAGCGCCGGCCGTGGTGGCTGCGCCCAGCCCGGCGCCCGCGCCACCACCGCCTTCCGCCGTAGTGGCCGCACCGGCCGCAGCAACGCGGCCGGCTGCCACCCCGTACAACTACGCCGACGCGCCGCGCGAGTTCGACGCCTGGGAAACCGCGGTGCGCGTCAACACCCGCGCCGGCTTCGAATCCTTCCTGGCCCAGTATCCCGGAGGGCGTTATGCCGCCAAGGCCCGCACCCGCCTGACGGAACTGGGCGGCGCGCCGGCCGCCGCCAGCACGCCGGCCGTGGACCCGCAGGTCGAGCGCGATGTCTGGGAGCGTGCCGTGGCCGGCAAGCGCAAGGCCGACTACGAGAACTACCTGAACCTGTATCCCAACGGCCGCTGGGCCGAGCCGGCGCGCGCCGCGCTCAAGCGGCTGAACACGCCGTCCTCGTCCTACTACTGAAGCGACGGGTCTTCGACACGCCCCACGAAGAGCGGCGTGCCGCTGGCCCGGTGCAGCACGGCGAAGAGGAAAGGCCGCTGCACCGTGCAGTCGGGCACCGGCATCACAAAGGTCTTGCCCACCACCGTGGCGGCTGCCGCAGCCACCGCCTCGCCGCCGGTTTCGTCGATGGTGATGCCGGCGGCGTGGAACACGTCGCCCAGGTGCGTCTTGCGTGCGGCCTTGCCGAGCATGGGGCGCAGGTCGGCGGCGTCGGTGAAGGCGGTCTTCATGCCCAGCGCTTCGAGCGCCGGCTTCAATGACGCGGCCTGCGGCGCGATGCTGAACTTGGGCAGCGCCAGCTTGCACTTCAGCGGCTTCAGCGCGGCCTGCCAGTCGGCCAGCAGGCGGCCGCTCAAGGCCTGCACGAGACTGCCGACGGGCTGGCCTTCGGCGGGCACGGCCAGCAGCAGCGTGTAAGCGTCGCCGGCAAAGGGAAGCGCCATCACGAAGGTGCCGTCCACCTGCGCCTGCAGCACGCCACGTTCGTCCACCAGCATCGGCACGGCCTTGCTGCCGGTGGGCGTGGCGAAGGGCCGGGGCGCGGTGAGTTCGGGGTCGAAAGGCCGCTCCCAGGGGCTGCGGAAGTGCAGGGCCGTGGTGAGTGTCAGCTTCGTGGCGGGCGACACGCTGTCGGGGGGCAGCAGTTCGGGGATGCGGCCGGCGGTGTGCTGCGCGGTCCAGCCGTTGATCTGGGTGCGCGCGGCCTCGCTCTGCGTGAAGTTGATGCGCGCTGCGTCGGCCTTGTAGCGCGTGGCCAGGCGGCGCGTGTAGCCGGGCGGCACGGCCGCGGCGACGCGGGTGTCGATCCACACCCGGCCGGCCATCACGTAGGGCGACTTGGGGCCGCCATCCAATTGCTGCAGCAGAGCGGGCAACTGCTGGCGCAGGCCGCGCGGGCCCACCGCCGCGGGGCCGAACAGGGCTTCGATCTCGGTTTCCGCCGGGCCGCTCAAGCCGGCGTGCACCAGGCCCAGCGCGGTGGCCGCGGCCACGGGCGACAGCACGGTGTTGCCGGGCGCGCCCTGGCGCAGCAGCGCCAGGCCCAGGTCGGCCAGCGCGGCCGGGTCGGTGCGTGCCGGTTCAGCCGCAGCGGCGGGCGCACAAGCGGCGGCCAGGGCCAGGGCCAGGGCGCCGGCCCGCTTGCAGGGCGCGCGCATTCAGGGCAGCTCTTTGATCGCGGCCACGTCGCTGGCGCCGTAGCGGCCCGAGCCGCCGCCTGCGCCGCCGGTGGCTTCCACCACCAGCGTGCGCGTGGAGTTCACGTCGGCATTGGCATGCGGGAACACCGAGGACAGGTCCATGCCCTGCGACAGCGCCTTCTTGTCGGGCGAGACGATGGCCAGGATGTGGCTGGTGCCCGCGGGCCCTGCCGCGCGCACGCGCCAGGTGGCGCGCGGGAAGCGGTGCGTGCCGGCGGCGAGGAAGTTGTTGTCGTCCAGCTTGTTGGGGAACAGCAGGTTGAAGGTCTTGCCGTCGCTGCCCACCTGCAGCAGGTAGACATAACCTTCCTTGTTGGTGGTGACGCTGAAGTCGAGCAGGTCCTTGCCGATGCGCAGGCTGCTGGCGGCGGCCTTCAGCTGCACGGTGTAGCTGCGGTCGGCCGCGGCCTTCATGTCGAGCAGGGCCTGGGCGGCGTTGACGGCCGGCGCTGCGGCGGCCGGGGCGGGTGCAGGGGCCGGCGCCGGAGCGGCAGGGGCGGGCGCCGGTGCGGCTGCTGGGGCCGGTACGGCAACAGGAACCGGCGGCGCTGCGGCCACCGTGGGAGCCGGTGCCGGTGCAGGAGCTGGCGCAGGGGCTGCCGGGGCGGGCGCAGGAGCCGGCGCCGCCGCAGCCGCGTCGGCATCGGCCTTCACGAAGGACAGCGGCAGCTGCGCGTTGCCCTGGATGGTGACGGTCTGCTTGGTGCCGCGGCGGTCGATCAGCGACTGCGCGCAGGCCTGCAGCTCGGCGCCGTTGATGCGGCCGCTGCGGTCGGTGTCGGCGTTGGCCGCATTCATGCAGGCGGCCCAGGCCAGCGTGCCCAGGCTGCCCTGGTTGGTGGCGAAGGACACCTGCGTGTCGTTGCTGGCGGCGATGTACAGCACCTGCGGGCCGCGGCTGTCCTTGGCCATGGTGCCCAGGCTGCGCGCCACGCGGCCGGTGTTGGTGGGGTCGCCGCAGGAATAGGCCTCGCCCACCGCGGTGTTGATCTTGGCGTTGGCCGGCAGGAACTTGGCCTTGAAGTCGGCCGGCGGCTTGGTGATGGCGCGCGTGGCGGCGCCGCCCGAGAAGCAGCTGTCGTTCATCATCACCACCTGGCTGGCCTTGTTGCCCAGCTGGGTGAGGGCGGCCTGCATGTCGGTGTCGAGGAAGGCGCCGTCGCGGGCGATCAGCGCCTCGGTGCACTTGGCGCTGGTGCCGGCCTGGGCCGCCAGCTGGCCGCCGTGGCCGGAGTAGTACAGGAACACGCGGTCGCCGTCCTTGATGCGGCCGTGCAGCGCCGTGAGTGCCGCCTTCATGTTGGCGCGCGTCAGGTCGGCGTTGGACAGCTCGGTCATGTTCTGCGTGGGCACGCCCATCGCCACGGCGATCTTCTTGGCGTTGTTGGCGTCCAGGTCGATGCCGGGCAGGTTGTTCTGCGGGTTGCCGTAGTCGCCGATCCACATGATCAAGGCGTGGTTCGCGGCCCAGGCGGGCGCCGCAAGGGCCAGCAGGGCAGCAGCGGCCAGGGCGTGCAGCGGGGCGGGGCGGAAGGGCATGGAATCTCCTCGTGAAAGCGCTCAGGCCGGACCTGCGCGACCTTCAATCGAGTGTGCCATGCCCAACCGGGCCTTCAGCAATCCTGCAAGCAGAGGAAGAGCCTGCTCCAGCAAGGGCCCGCGCGGCCTTTGTGCCGAGGTGGCGATCCACAGCGAGGCCGCCAGCGCCGCCCGCCCCGGCGCGGCGACGATGGGCCGGGCGCGGAAGGCTTCGGCGTGGCCGCTGCCGGCGATGGCGTTCAGCGACAGCACGGCGTGCAGCGGGTGGCGCTGCACCAGGTCGAGGATGGCGGGCACGCTCTCGATCTCGAGCCCCACGCGCGGCTTGAGGCCGGCTTCGGCCAGCGCCGTTTCCAGTCGCATGCGGATGGCGTGCGGCCGGCTCGGGATGACGAGTTCGTGCGCCGCCACCTCGGCCAGCGTCACCGCCTTGCCCACCACCTGGTGGCCCTTGGCCTTGCCGCGGGACGAAACGAGGTAGAGCTTCTCTTCCAGCACCGGCAGCAGCTCGAAGGCCGGCGCCGGCGCGGCGTTGTAGACCACGGCGCAGTCGATGCGGCCCTGCGCCAGCCATTCCAGGGTGTAGGTGGACAGGCCTTCCACCATCGTCAGCGTGGCACGGGGGAAACGTTCGCGGAAGGTCTCCACCAGCGGCGCGGTGAGTGTGCGCCCCACGCTGGGCGGCAGGCCGATGGACAAGAGGCCGGTGGCGGCGCCGCGCTGCTCTTCCAGGTCTTGCCGCGCCCGTTCCATCTGCTGCAGGATGCCGCGGCCGTGGCCCAGCAGGCGCTGGCCGGCGGCGGTGAGCGTCACGCCGCGGCCGTTGCGGTCGAACAGCGGCTGGCGCAGTTCGACCTCGAGCGCGCGCACCTGTCGGCTGAGCGCCGGCTGGGCCACACGCAGCACGCTGGCCGCGCGCGTGAAGCTGCCGAGTTCGGCCACCTGCACGAAGGTCTGCAGCTGCTTGAAGTCCATGCCTTCATGGTATGCCAATGCGGCATAGCAGCTAGTGTGGAATCCGCGTTGATGCATGACCGGGGCTGCACAAGAATCGCGCTCCATGGGTTCCACCGTCATCACCGGCATCTCTTCGATGGCCACGCGCCAGGTGCTCGCTGAACTGGCGGCCGACTACGAACGCGCCAGCGGCGTGAAGCTGGCCATCGAGTCCGTGGGCGGCGTGGATGCCGCCAAACGGGTGGCGGCCGGTGAGGCCTTCGACGTGGTGATGCTGGCGGCGGATGCCATCGACAAGCTCATCGCCGGCAGCCATGTGGCACCGGGCCGGGTCGACCTGGTGCGCTCGCCGGTGGCCATCGCCGTGAAGGCGGGTGCAAGCCAACCCGACATCACCAGCGAAGAAGCCGTGAAGCAGGCCGTGCTGGCCGCGCACAGCCTGAGCTATTCCACCGGCCCCAGTGGCACGCACCTGGTGAAGCTGTTCGAGCGCTGGGGCATCACGGCGCAGATCCAGGACAAGCTGGTGCAGGCACCGCCCGGTGTGCCGGTGGGCACGCTGGTGGCGCGCGGCGAGGTCGAACTCGGTTTCCAGCAGTTGAGCGAGCTGATGCACCTGGACGGCATCACCGTGCTCGGTCTGCTGCCGCCGACCATCGAGTTCATCACCACCTTCTCGGCCGGCCTCGGTGTGCACGGGCAGCAGCCCGAAGCCGTGCGCGCCCTGCTGACCTGGCTGACATCACCCGCAGCGGCAGCCGCCAAGCGGCGCCACGGCATGGAGCCGGCCTGAACGATCTGGATGGATGGAGACAAGACACATGATCATCGACTGCCACGGCCACTACACCACCGCGCCCAAGGCGCTGGAGAACTGGCGCAACGCGCAGATCGCGGGCATCAAGGACCCGGCCGCCACGCCGAAGGTGGCCGACCTGAAGATCAGCGACGACGAACTGCGCGAGAGCATCGAAGCCAACCAGCTGCGCCTGATGAAGGAGCGCGGCAGCGACCTCACCATCTTCAGCCCGCGCGCCAGCTTCATGGCCCACCACATCGGCGACTTCCAGGTCTCAAGCACCTGGGCCGCGATCTGCAACGAGCTCTGCTTCCGCGTCGGCCAGTTGTTCCCTGACCACTTCATCCCGGCCGCGATGCTGCCGCAGAGCCCGGGCGTGGACCCGGCCACCTGCATCCCCGAACTGGTGAAGTGCGTGGAGCAGTACGGCAACGTCGCCATCAACCTGAACCCCGACCCTTCGGGTGGCCACTGGACCAGCCCGCCGCTCACCGACAAGAGCTGGTACCCCATCTACGAGAAGATGGTCGAGTACGAGCTGCCGGCCATGGTGCACGTCAGCACCAGCTGCAACGCGTGTTTCCACACCACCGGCGCGCACTACCTCAACGCCGACACCACGGCCTTCATGCAGTGCCTCACCGGTGACCTGTTCAAGGACTTCCCGACGCTGAAGTTCGTCATCCCGCACGGCGGCGGCGCCGTGCCCTACCACTGGGGCCGCTTCCGCGGCCTGGCGCAGGAGCTGAAGAAGCCGCTGCTGAAAGACCACCTGCTGAAGAACATCTACTTCGACACCTGCGTCTACCACCAGCCCGGCATCGACGTGCTGACCAAGGTGATCCCGGTCGACAACATCCTGTTCGCCAGCGAGATGATCGGCGCCGTGCG
>CAYREA010000027.1:0-37811 GCA_964423075.1 uncultured Rubrivivax sp.
GCACGAGGATGGGCTGCATCACGCCCTGGCTCTTGATGCTCTCGGCCAGCTCGTAGAGCGAGCCTTCGTCCATGCGCGTGCGCGGCTGGTACCTGCCGGGGCGCAGTCGGCTCAGGGCGAGCGTGCTGGGCGCTGCGGGGTCGCCCGCGGGCGCGTCGCTGACCTTGGGGCCGAGCAGTGCTTCCAGGCCCATGCCCAGGCCCTTGGGTTTCTTCGTCACCATCGGCGCATTGTCACCCGGCGCTGTCGCGCTCCCGGGCGCGGCGCTGGCTGGCCGGGTAGAGCACCTCGCGCTCGAAGTAGCGGCGCAGGCGTTGCACGCGCGGGTCGTTGCGGCCGGGCATGGTGCCGAGGTGGCGAACGACGGCGTCCACGCGCAGCATCAGCATGTCGCCGTCTTCGTCGCGCCGCCAGTGGCCCGCAAAACGTGCGGCCAGCGATGCTTCGGGCTCGCGCCGGCCGAGCACGCGCATTAAGCCTTCGCCGTCCACCCACAGGTAGCGGCCGTCGTCGTCGATCTTCAGCGGCACGCCGCCGAAACTGTGGAAGCGGCCTTCGTCGGACGCCCAGTACCAGCTGCGCACGGCCAGGATGGCGTCGTCGAGCCAGCGCACGCCGACCCAGGGCAGCATCCAGCAGACGATGAGCACGACCAAGCCCACGCTGATGAGCACGGGCAAGGCCAGGCCGCTGAAGTGCAGGCCCGCCAGTACCACGGCCACGATGGCCAGGGTGCCGATGGCGCGCAGGGTGTTCTGGGTCAGCCGCACAGCGCTTGAAGATGGGCGATGCCCTCGGGCCAGTCGCCCAGGCCCGATTCGCCGTTGATGTGGCCGCGCGGGCCGATGTCGATGGCCTGGGCGCCCCAGTCGGCGGCCATGCCGAGTGCGCGGCTGACGGCCCCGTAGGGATCGTCGCTGCTGTAGAGCAGGGTCGCGGCGAACGGCAGGCGCTGGCGCACGATGGGCCGCCAGCCGTGCAGGTTGGGTGGCATGTCCTCGCGCTCGATGTCGGGTGGTGCCACCAGCAGGGCGCCGCGCACGCGGGCGGCGTTCTTCGAGTGCGCGGCCCACGCGGCCACCAGCTGGCAACCCAGGCTGTGCGCCACCAGCACGGACGGCCGCTGGTCTTCGAGCAGCACTTCTTCCAGCCGCGCCATCCAGTCGCCCCGGCGCGGCCACAACCAGTCGGCCTGCACCACGCGGGTGTAGCCGTGTTGCGCCTCCCAGCGGCTTTGCCAATGCGCCGGGTCTGAGTCGAGCCAGCCCGGCAGCACCAGCACTCGGGGTTTCTCCGGCATTGCCTTTATCCTTGCGATCTTTCCCAAGGCATTGTGCGTGAGGGCTCGCCCATGACAACCACCGTCTTCGTCGATGGCCAGGAAGGCACCACCGGACTGCGCATCCACGAGTACCTGGCGCAGCGGCGCGACGTGGAGGTGCTGCGCATCCACCCTGACAAGCGCAAGGACGCGGCCGAGCGCGCCCGCTTGCTGAACGCATCGGACGTGGCATTCCTGTGCCTGCCCGACGCCGCGTCACGCGAAGCCGCCGCGATGGTGACCAACCCGCGCACGTGCCTGATTGACGCCAGCACCGCGCACCGCACCGTGGCGGGGTGGACCTATGGCCTGCCCGAGCTGGCGCCCGGCCAGCGCGAGATGCTGCGCACGGCCAAGCGCATCGCCAACCCGGGCTGCCATGCCAGCGCCTTCATCCTGCTGCTGCGGCCGCTGGTGGATGCCGGTTTGGTGCCGAAGTCCGCTTCGGTGTCGGCCACCTCGATCAGCGGGTATTCGGGCGGCGGAAAGAAGATGATTGAGCAGTACCAGGCCCTGCCGCTTGAGCCTGCGCTTACATCGCCGCGGCCCTACGGCCTCTCGCTGGCCCACAAGCATCTGCCCGAGATGGCCGCGCACACCGGCTTGGCGGCTGCGCCGATCTTCATGCCGGTGGTTGGCAACTACTACAAGGGGCTGGCGGTGTCGGTGCCGCTGTCGCTGAAGGAGCTGGGTACCTCGGCCGAGGCCCTGCATCAGGCCCTGTCTGTGCACTACGCCGGCGAGCGCTTCGTGAAGGTGATGCCGCTGCGCGATGCGGACACGCTCGAGACCGGCTTCTTCGACGTGCAGGGCTGCAACGACACCAACCGCGTCGACATCTTCGTCTTCGCCAACCAGACCCAGGCGCTGCTGCTGTGCCGCCTGGACAACCTGGGCAAGGGCGCCAGCGGCGCCGCAGTGCAGGCGATGAACGTGCACCTCGGCGTGGACGAGGGCCTGGGGCTCTAACTCAGCGCTCGTCGCCGGGGCGCCGGCGGTAGTGGTAGCTGTACTGGTCGGCGAAGCCCAGGCGGTGGTAGATGGCGCGTGCCGCGTGGTTGTCGGCCTCGGTCTGCAGATAGGCCACTTGCGCGCCCTCCTTGACTGCCAGGGAAAGCAATCGCTCACATAGCAAGCGCGCAAGACCCTGGCCGCGCTCGCTCTCGCGCGTAAACACGTCGTACAGGCCTACCAGTTCGGCTTCGCGGGCGAACTGGCCGCAGGCCAGCACTTGGTCATCGGCTTCACGCCGGATCGCATAGCCCTGGTAAGGCACGGGCGAGGCGAGCAGGCGTTGGGCGTGGGCGTGCCGCTGGGTGGGCGGCGAGCCACGCATGGCGCCTACGGTTTCGGCGTAGTCGGTGGCGCTGAGGTGCTCCCAGCGCGTGCCGGGTGGCGGCGGAGGTGGTGTTGCGACTTGCAGATGGGGATGGACCATCACCCGCGTGTCGTCCACCTGCGTCCAGCCGCGAGCGGCGAGCTGCGCGTCCAGGTCTGCGGGCAAGGTGAAGCGCGTGATGCGCACCACCATCGGCAGGCCTGCCTCGCGAAATGTCTGTTCGGCGAGCGCGAGCTTCTGCTCCAGGGGCAGCCGGCCGGCGGCCACGGCGTTGACACAGCGCGCACGACGCGCCTTGCCGGGTGAGGTGCGCACGATCCAGCCGTCCAGCCAGCGCTGCTGCGGCGGTGCGCTGGCGTTGATGCCAGCGTCTTCGATGCGGGACAGCAGCCCCTCATCCAAGGCGCTTCACCATCTCTTTCGCGAAGTCGATGAAGGCCACGGCGCCCTTGGACGCGGGATCGAAGGTGACGCCGGGCTGGCCGTAGCTGGGCGCTTCGGCCAGGCGCACGTTGCGGGGTATCACGGTGTCGAACACCTTCTCGCCGAAGTGCGCCTTGAGCTGCTCGCTCACCTGCTGCTGCAGGGTGATGCGCGGGTCGAACATCACGCGCAGCAGGCCGATGATCTGCAGCTCGGCGTTGAGGTTGGCGTGCACCTGCTTGATGGTGTTGACCAGGTCCGACAGGCCTTCGAGCGCGAAGTACTCGCACTGCATGGGCACCACCACGCCATGCGCGGCACACAGGCCGTTGAGTGTGAGCAGGCTCAACGAGGGCGGGCAGTCGATAAGCACGAAGTCGTAGGCGTCGCGCTCGGGTTCCAGCGCCAGCTTCAGGCGCCTTTCGCGGCGCTCGACTTCAACCAGTTCGACCTCGGCACCGGCCAGTTCGCGATTGGCACCCAGCACGTCGTAGCCGCCCTTGGGGCTGGTCTGGCGCGCTTCGGCGATGGTGGCCGATTCCAGCAGCACGTCGTACACACTGAGCTTGAGCGCGCGCTTGTCGATGCCCGAGCCCATGGTGGCGTTGCCTTGCGGGTCGAGGTCCACCACCAGCACGCGCTGGCCGATCTGGGCCAGGCCGGCAGCCAGGTTCACCGTTGTCGTGGTTTTGCCGACGCCGCCTTTCTGGTTGGCGACGCAGAAGATGTGCAACTTGCTCATTGGGTGCCCAGCCGGATGCCAAAGCCGACCAGGAAGAGCCCGGCCAGGCGCTCCAGGGCCCGCCCCAGCCGCTTGTGGGTGCGCACCTGGGCGCTGACGGCATTGGCGAAGGCGCAAAGCGTCAGCGCGTAGGCGGCCGTGATTGCGGCGATGGTGAGGGCCATGGCGGCGAAGGTCAGCATGCCTGGGTTCTGGGCGGGGTCGATGAACAGCGGGAAAAAGGCCATGTAGAAGATGATGGCCTTGGGGTTGAGCAGGGTGACGAGCAGGGCCTGGCGCAGGTATTGGCGGGGTTCGATGCGCACGGGTGATGCTTGGCCGGGTTTGGCAAACAGCAGCTTCAGACCGATCCAGGCCAGGTAGGCCGCGCCGGCGTATTGCACAGCCTTGAAGAGCATCGGGTTGGCCTGCAGCAGCGCCGCGACGCCGGCCACGGCCAGCCACATCAGTACCTGGTCGCCCAGGATCACACCCAGCGTGGCCGCTGCGCCAGCGCGCAGGCCGCCCTTGCTGGTGCTGGTGAGCAACGCGAAGGTGCCGGGGCCGGGTAGCGCGAGGAAGACGAGGACGGCGGCGCAGAAGGCGCCGTAGTTGCCGATGCCGAGCATGCTGAGGGGTCTGGTCGGGTGGTTTGGGGGGCGAGGACGGCGTTGTTGAGCGGCACGCCGGCAGCCCGGGAGGGTAGCGCAGTTTGGGCGCGGAACGCCCCGCGCTCAGGCGCGCGGACGCATCCAGACCAAGCAGCGCTGGGCGTCGAGACCGGGCACGGCCAGTTGTTCCACGTGAAACACGTCGACGGTGGCGGGCAGTGCGGCGATTTCCTCGTCGGGCACCCTACCCTTCATCGCCAGCCACACGCCGGCGGGCGCCAAGTGCGCCTTCGTGAGCGCCACGAAGTCGGCCAGCGACGCGAACGCACGTGAGGTGATCACCTGGAACGGCTCCTCCTTGAGCGTTTCGACGCGCGCGTGGCTGGCGTGCAGGTTTGGCAGCGCGAGCGCTCCCGCGACCTGCCGCACGAAGGCGGCCTTTTTGGCCACCGCGTCGACGCAGGTCACGTCCCAATCTGGCACTGCGCAGGCAATGACCGCGCCGGGCAAGCCCCCGCCGCTGCCGACATCCAGCAGACGCCCCGCGGACACGTGTCGCGCCAGGGCGGGCAGCACGGCGAGGCAGTCGGCCAGATGCTGGGTGAACATGGCCTGCGGCTCGCGCACTGCCGTCAGGTTGTAGGTGGCATTCCAGCGCTGCAACAGGTCCAGGTAGCGCAGCAGCTTGGCCTGCTGTTCCGGTGTCAGCGCCAGGTTCAGGCTGGCGGCCAGCGCCGCGATGTCGTCGTCCCGCAAACCGACCAGCCTCAGGCCGCCTCGTCGCGCGTGAAGCCCTTGAAGCGGCCCTTCTTCAGGTGCACCAGCAGCAACGACACGGCAGCCGGCGTCACGCCTGAGATGCGCGAGGCCTGCCCCAGCGTCGCGGGGCGATGGCGCGCCAGCTTCTGCCGCACCTCGAAGGACAGTGCGGTCACCTGGGCGTAGTCAAGATCGTCGGGCAGCGTCATGCCTTCGAGCGCCGAGGCTCGCTCGACCTCGTCGATTTGCTTGTCGATGTAGCCGGCGTACTTGATGCCGATCTCGGCCTGTTCGATCACCGCGTCGGCTTCCAGCACGCCCCACTGCGCCCGCAAGGTTTCACGTGAAACACCATGGCCGGCGATACCGGCAGCCTCGCTCACGGCATCGAAGTCCACGCCGGGGCGACGCAGCAGCTCGGCCAGGCTGTATTCGTGCTCCAGCGCCTTGCCGAACAGGCGTTCCGCATCCGCAGCAGGCAGCGTGGCCGGTCGCACCCAGGTTGCACGCAGGCGCTCCTGCTCCCGCGACAGGCGCTCGCGCTTGCGCTCGAAAGCGGCCCAGCGCGCGTCGTCCACAAGCCCCAACTGTCGACCGACCTCGGTCAGGCGCAGGTCGGCGTTGTCCTCGCGCAGCTTCAGCCGGTACTCGGCGCGGCTGGTGAACATGCGGTAGGGCTCGGTCACCCCCTTGGTCACCAGGTCGTCGACCAGCACGCCCAGGTACGCCTGGTCGCGCCGCGGCAGCCAGGGCTCGCGGCCCAGCACCTGCAACGCCGCATTGGTGCCCGCGAACAGGCCCTGCGCCGCAGCCTCCTCGTAACCCGTGGTGCCGTTGATCTGCCCAGCAAAGAAGAGCCCGCGGATGGCGCGTGTCTCGAAGCTGGTGCGCAGCTCACGCGGGTCGAAATAGTCGTACTCGATGGCGTACCCCGGCCGCAGGATGTGCGCCCGCTCCAGACCTACCATCGACTGCACCGCAGCAATCTGGATGTCGAAAGGCAAGGAGGTGGAGATGCCGTTCGGATAGAACTCGTGCGTGGTCAGCCCTTCCGGCTCCAGGAAGATCTGGTGTGAGCTCTTGTCGGCAAAGCGATTCACCTTGTCCTCGATGCTCGGGCAGTAGCGCGGCCCCACGCCCTCGATCACGCCCGTGAACATCGGACTGCGGTCAAAACCGCTGCGGATGATGTCGTGCGTGCGCGAGTTGGTGTGCGTGATCCAGCACGCCACCTGCTGCGGATGTTGGTCCGCCCGGCCCAGGAAGCTGAACACCGGCACCGGATCCAGGTCACCCGGCTGCTCTTCCAGTCGAGAGAAGTCGATCGACCGTCCGTCGATGCGCGGCGGCGTGCCGGTCTTCAAGCGACCCTGCGGCAGCTTCAGCTCCTTCAGCCGCATCGACAGGCTCACGGCCGGCGGGTCACCCGCGCGCCCGGCGCTGAAATTCTGCAGGCCGACGTGTATGCGTCCATCGAGGAAGGTGCCTGCAGTCAACACCACCGCCCGGCCACGAAAGCGAACGCCGGGTTGAACCACTGCCCCGACCACCCGATCACCCTCGAGCATCAGATCGTCAACCGCAGCCTGGAACAGCTGCAGCTTCGGCTGGTTCTCCAACCGCCGACGAATCGCCGCTCGGTACAGCACCCGGTCGGCCTGCGCCCGCGTGGCGCGCACGGCCGGCCCCTTGCTGCCGTTCAGGATGCGGAACTGGATGCCCGCTTCGTCCGTCGCCGCGGCCATCGCGCCACCCAGCGCATCCACCTCCTTCACCAGGTGGCCCTTGCCGATGCCGCCGATCGACGGGTTGCAGCTCATCTGGCCCAGCGTCTCGATGTTGTGCGTGAGCAGCAGCGTCGAGCAGCCCATGCGCGCCGCAGCCAAGGCCGCCTCGGTGCCGGCATGGCCGCCACCGATCACGATGACGTCGAACTCTTCGGGGTGCAGCATCGGCCGATTTTAGGCGGCCGCCCCAAACGGGCGGGGCGCCGGCCGCGAATCCCACCATCGATCAAAGAAGTAGTGCGCCACCGTGTTCACCACCGGTTCCACCAGCGTGATCGCACCAGCCACCACCACGCTGCCGGTGAGCGCAAAACTCACGCCAAAAGCAATGCCCAGGTGCATCACACCGAAAACCGCCGACTTCGCCATCAGGCACTCCAACAAGAATGATTCCCGTTTGCATTGTCGGCGCCCGAGCCCTCCGTCGGCATCAACTCTTGCGATGGCCGAGATAGCATGCCCACGATGGACTGCCGCCCAGGTTGCGGCGCCTGCTGCACGGCGCCGTCCATCACCACAGCCCTGCCCGGCATGCCGGGTGGCAAACCCGCTGGCGTGCCCTGTGTTCAACTCGACGAGCATGCGCGCTGCCAATTGTTCGGCCGCCCCGAACGGCCTGGTGTTTGCGCCTCGCTTAAGCCCAGCCAAGAGATGTGCGGTGAAACCAGAGAGCAGGCACTCACATGGCTACGCACACTCGAGCAACAGACGCGCCCCGGCGCCCACTGAGATGGACAGCCTGCTGGCCCGCCGGCTGCACGCGCTCTACCCCGCACTCGACGCCGTGCCCGCCGCCGAGCGCGACAGTGTTCTGGCTCGCGAGACGCAATCGATGACGGTGCCGGCCGGCACCGTGCTCTTTGACGAAGGTGCCCCTTGCCGGGGCTTTCCGATGGTGCTCACGGGCCATGTGCGCGTCGCGCGCGGCTCGCCAGGCGGTCGCACCCTTGAGCTCTACCGCGTCGGCCCTGGCGAGATCTGCGTCGTATCCACCTCCTGCCTGTTCGGTCAAGCCACCTTGCCCGCACACGGCCAAGCCAGCGAAATGACCGAACTCGTCGTCCTGTCCAGGATGGGCTTCGACCGGCTGACACAACACGAGCCATTTCGCCGGCTGGTGTTTGGCGTCTTCGCCGAAAGGCTGGCCGACCTGATGTCGCTGGCCGAGGCCCTGGCTTTCCAGCGCCTCGACCAACGGCTGGCCCATGCGCTGCTCGGGCATGGCCACGTTGTGACGCTCACGCACCAGGCGCTCGCGGACGAGCTGGGCACCGTGCGCGAGATCGTCACCCGCCTGCTCAAGCGCTTCGAGAACGAGGGCTGGGTGGCACTGGCACGCGAACGCATCGAACTCACCGATGCGCACGCCCTGCGCAAGGTCGCCGGCGGTCAAGCGCCTGGCAACTGAGCGCTTGACCCGGCGCAAACGCCATGTGACCAGGGTCACCGAGACCCGGTCGCCATCCGCGCACACTGCCGGCACCGGCCGCGGGGCCGCCATCACTTCGAGGAGTTCTGCACCATGAAAAGCAACGTCGGCGGCATCGACCGCATCCTGCGCATCGTCCTGGGCCTCGTGCTCATCGGCTTGGCCGCAACAGGCACTATTGGCTTCTGGGGCTGGATCGGCGTCGTGCCGCTCGCCACGGCCGCGTTCGGCTTCTGCCCGCTCTACACGGTGTTGGGCTTCAGCAGCTGCCCCGTGAGCAAGACCTGAGGGAGGCGACGCGCCCAGCCCTTCAAGCAACTCTCAGAAAATGTGAAGGCTGACCTAGCGCGCTGAATGTGTGGCAAGCACAATCGCTCCGCTCAGCCCCCCGGAAGAAAAAAGGCGGCGCTCCCTGTTAGAGCAGGGAGCGCCGAACGCACAGACCCCCGGAGGGACGAAGAGCCGTGCGAAAGAAAACTACCTGGGCAGCGCCGTCTAAGCCGCGCGCCTCAGCTCCGAACCGTCATTCGTCCTGGACTGCGACCTCGCCGCAAGACGGCGACCCGCAAGCCGTTCAACGGGGTGCGTGGCCGTGTGGTTCCTGAGCACTTCGGCCACAGCCGACTGCCAGGGCCAGTGGTGCGTCAGCCGATTGGCCGAGATGATGGCCTGCAGGGGTTCCTGGTAGGTGTCGGCTTCGTCCAGGAAGCGGATGTTCGTCACGATGCTATTGGGATCCAGCAGGCACATCACTCCAGGGCGCGCCTCGACCCAGTCCCAACCGACCGCCACCGGCTGCCCGTCAACCACGCCGCCCCACACGGTGTCCCCCACCGGACGACCACCCTGCCGAACTTCTTCCCGAACATTCGTGGCCAAGTGGTAGAACGGGTGCCACCCTCCGATGTCGTCGGGCAGGTAACATTCGACCGGCGCCAGGCTCATCACCATCCAAGCTTGCTGAATCGTCACGGCTGCACCTCGTGTGTTGCCCATGGGACGAATGGTCAAGGTGAGCGGCACACAAGGCAACTCGCCAAGGTTGGCGATACCCAAGCAACTCAGGATGGAACAGAGGGACTATCTGGATGTGAGCGCGTCGGCGGACCGGGCCACGTTCGAGCGGCGCCTGGTCGCGTTTGCGCAGAACCTGGACTTCGATCTGGCGTCGGCTGCCGTGGCCGTCGACCGTCCCGGCGAGAAGCCTACCTTCGAGATGATAGGGAACACCCCCGAGGCTTTCCTGAGTGCCTCCCGCGACCCCGAGAACGTACGGCGCGACCCCGTCGTCAAACGGATGAAGTCGCTGTACGTACCCTTCTTCTACGACCAGGACCTGTACGTCCAGGAAGGTGCCGGCGATCTGTGGGAGGAGTTTGCCCCCTTCGGCTACCGCACCGGCATCGCGGTCGCCACCCACCTGCCCGGGGGCAAGCACTTCCTGCTGGGCATCGACCGCTCCAAGCCCTTGCCCACCTCCGACAGCGAGCTAACGCGCTTGATGGCTGACATCCACCTGCTGGCCGTTTATGCTCAGCAGACCGCCATTCGCGTGCTCCTGCAGGAGGATGCCTTCCAAACGCCAGTGACACGCCTGACGCCGCGCGAGCGCGAGGTGCTGCAGTGGACGGCACAAGGCAAGTCGGCGTGGGCGGTGGGAGAGATCCTGAAGATGAGCGAATCCACGGTCCTGACCCATCTGCGCAACGTGCGCGCGAAGATGGGGGTGTCGAGCAAGCACCAGGCAATTCTCAGGGCCGTGTCGCTAGGGTTGATCACGGTGTGACAAATGCCGCCCGCTAACACAAAGCGGCGGCGGCGTCAATTCGCAAGGTGAGGCGAGTAGAGGGGAGCGCCGCGTTTTGTTGGAATCCTTCGCAACGGTCAATCGTGACCCTTGCCGGAGACCAGCATGCGCTACAGCGACACGTCCGAATACCTGTCCTTCCCCGTTGGCGGCTGGTCTCTGCTGGAATGGATCTTCGGCTGAGCGGCCGATACGCCCGTCCTCAGGCAGGCTCTTTCAGCCCCTCCAACGGAGGCGAGCAGCGGCCTTCCCACCTGTCCGTGACTCCGAAACCGGCGAATCGCGCCCCTAAGTGCAACCGCCCGTAAGTCGCGCTACGCGCTGATGCCAGACCGGCGACGCGACGACTCAGCGCACGGCCGCGCCCTTGAGCGTTCGCGCCACGAATCCCACCGCCACCAGGGCCAGCAGCACGCAGACGGCCACCGAAGGCAAGACGTCGGCCACTGCCAGCGTCTCGCCCTTGAGCACACGGCCCATCAAGGTGGTTTGCGCCAGCGCGGGCACCCACAGGTGCCAGGGCGCTGTGCCTTCCTGGTTGAACCAGGTCATCATGGGCAGCAGCGAGATCGCCAGCATCACCACCGTCGAGTTGGCCTGCGCCTCCTTGAAGGTCTTGCAGCGGATCGCGATGGCCATCAGCAGTGCTGACAGCGCCCCCGCCAGAGGCGCCAGCAACGCAATGAACGCCAGCGCCTCACCCACACCGAAACGGAACATTGCGGCCAGCGCCTCGCTGCGCAGCAGCCACTGCCCGGGCAGGAAACTCAGGCAGGACAGCACCGCGATCAGCATGCCCACGCTGGCCACGGCGCCCCACTTGCCCAGCACCAGGGCGGCGCGCGGGGCCGGGTTCATGAGCAGCGGCTCCAGCGAGCCGCGTTCGCGCTCGCCGGCCGTGGTGTCCAGCGCCGCGTTCAGCGCGCCGTAGAGCACCGCCATCAGCACGAAGTAGGGCACCAGATTGCCCAGCTGCGCCGCGCGCGTGGCGGCGTCGGCCAGGTCGCGCTCTTCCACGCGCACCGCCTCCAGGGCCGCCACCGACACGCCGCGCAGCGCCAGCCGCAGAGCCGCCTGCTCCTGGTTGAAGCCGCGCAGCAGCCGAGTCACGGAGCCCACGGCGGTTTGCGCGCGCTGGTTGCCGCTGCTGCTGAAGATCTCGATCACCGGCGCCTCACCCCGCGCGAGGTCGGCCTCGAACGCAGGCGGTACCACCAGCACCGGGTCACCGAGTTTGCTGTCCTTGAGCTGCTGCTCCCAGGCGGCCGGCGCATCCTTCACGGTGTAGGTCTGGCGCTGCAGGTAGTTCAGCAGCGTGGGCGCATGGGTGATGCCCTGCACCACCACCACCCGGGCCTCGGCGCGCTTTTCGATGCCGGCCACCAGGCCCGACACCGCCAGCAAGACCAGCGGGCCGATCGCCACCGAACTCAGCAGCACCGTCAGCAGCGTGCGGCGGTCGCGCAGCGCGTCCTTCAGCTCCTTGAGGTACACCACCCAGGCGGCGCGGCTCACGTGCGCACCCCCGCTTCGGAGCCGTAGGCCAGTTTCACGAAGGTCTCCTCGAAGTCGCTCTCGCCGCTCAGCCGGGCCAGCTCGCCCAGTGATCCCGCAGCCACCGTGCGCCCCTGCGCCACGACGACGACGTGGTCGCACAGGCGCTCCACCTCCTGCATGATGTGGGTGGAAAAGACGATGCATTTGCCTTCGTCGTCGCGCAGGCGGCGCAGCGTCTCGCGCAGGGCGCGCGTGGCCAGAACGTCCAGGCCATTGGTCGGCTCGTCGAGCACGATGTTGGGCGGGTCGTGCACCAGCGCGCGGGCCAGCGCCGTCTTCATGCGTTCGCCCTGGCTGAACCCGTCGCTGCGTCGGTCCAGCAGCGGCTTCATCTCCAGCATGCAAGCCAGCGTCTCGGCGCGCGCCTGCGCGGCCTGGGGCGACATGCCGTGCAGTTGGCCGTAGTAGACGATGTTCTCGCGGGCCGTCAGCCGCGGGTACAGCCCGCGTGCGTCACTGAGCACGCCCATGCGCGCCAGCGCACGGCCCGGCTCGGCGGTCACGTCGATGCCGTCCACGTGCACCTGCCCCGCGTCGGGGCGGATCAAGGCCGCCGCGATGCGCAAGGTGGTCGTCTTGCCGGCGCCGTTAGGGCCCAGCAGCCCGGTGATGCGGCCGTCGGCAGCGCTGAAGTCCACGCCGGCCACCGCCTGCACCGTGCGCTGCTGCTTGCCGCGGCCCTGCGTGAAGGCCTTGCACAGGCCCTGGATCTCGATCATTTCGCGGCCTCCGCGCCGGTGGGTGCCGTCACCGGCCGGAACGCGGGCGGCCGCGGCATCGATGCGGCGCAGCCCGCGTCGACCTTCATAGCCTCGTCGTCACTGTCGGCATCGATGAAGCGGAACAGCGCGTCGCGCAGGCAGCCGATGGCCATCACGCCGTGGCCGGCCTGTGGCACGACGATGTGCCGCGCCTTGGCGCCAAGGGCGCGCGCCACTCGCTCGCCGTGCCGCGGTGGCGTGACGGGATCGGCGCCGCCCGACAACACCAGCACCGGCGCCGGCGCTGGCGGCAGCGTGTAGAAGGCGGCCGGCACGTTGCCGCGTGGCCAGTCCTTGCAGACGTCGCGGTACAGCGTGGCAAAGCTGTTGCCGAAGTCGGCACCGGGTGCGTCGGTGGCCTGGTCCAGGCGTGGCACATCCTCGCTGCAGACCACGGAGAAGTGCATGCCTTCGCTGATGCGCCCCAGCCGCCCGCCGCCCAGAGCGCCAGCCAGGCCCACCAGCCCTTCGAAGCGGCCGCGCGTCGCATCGGCCATGGCTTGCGGCAGCGCCGAAGCCAGGATGGGCGCATAGAGCGGCCCGCGCACCAGCGCCACCAGCGCGTCCCGCGTCAGCCGCAAGCGCTGCGGTTCGCCCGTCACGGGATGCGGCACATCCACCTCCAGCGGCATGCTGGCCATCAACGCGCGCCAGTCGGCGCGCAGCGTCGGATGCCGCGTCCGGCAGGCCGGCTCGCTCTCGCAGGCGGTGAAGACGGCGTCCAGCGCGGCCTGGTTGTCGGTGGAGAACGCGGCCGGCATCACCATGTCCGGCGGTGCCACGCCGTCGATCACCATGCGCCGCACGGTCTGCGGAAACTGGCGCTGGTACTCCAGCGCCGCGCGCGTGCCGTAGGAGCCGCCGATCAAGTTGACCTTCGCGGCACCGAGTGCGGCCCGCACGGCATCGGCATCCTGCATCGCCACCCAGGTGGTGTAGTGACGCAGGTCGCCATGAGGCAGGGCCTGCAGCCGCTCGCGGCAGGCGCGCAGCTTCTGCTGCAGGCGCGCGGTGTCGACGGCCTCGGCCAGCGGCGCCGTGGGCGGCGTGTCTTCGCACAGCAGCGGCGCGCTGCGGCCGGTGCCGCGCTGGTCCACCAGCACCACGTCGCGCCGGTTCGACAGCCGCGCCAGCATGCGGCTGACGGGGCCGGCCAGGTCGCTCGCGCTCTGGCCCGGCCCGCCGGCAAAGAACAGCACGGGGTCGGGCTTGCGGTTGCGCGCCAGCGCCGGGATCACCGCATAGTGGATGTCGACCTGCTTGCCCTGCGGCTGCGCCGGATCCAGCGGGCGCTGCAACACGCCGCACCAGGCGTCGTTCTCCAGCCCTTGCAGGCGACAGGGCTTGAGCCCCGGGCGCGACTCGGCGGCCAGCGCCGGCCACGCCGCCGCTGCCAGCACCATCAGGAAGAGTGCCTTGTTCATGGCGCCGATTCTGCGCGGCGCTCATGGCGGCGCCTCAGGCGGCGCGGCGAACGGCAGAAACGGGCGCTGAACGGCCCGCAGCCCCGGATGCGCCGCCGCCAGCCGCTCAGCCGGCCTTCTTGGCGGCGGGCTTGAGCAGGCCCTGGCAGGCCGCGCGCTGGTTGTCGGCCGTGTCCAGCTTCGGGCAGATGCCGTCGAGCTGGCCCTGCAGGCGGCGCAACGGCGCGGCCTGCTTGCCATCGGCATTCCAGCTCACGAGCTTGGTGCCCGCGCGTTGCAATGAACGCACGCTGCGCCCTTCGAAGGCGCCGTTGTCCTTGGCCGCCTCGGCCAGCAGTTGCGTGGCCGTCTTCTCGATGCGCGCGGCGTCCTGCGGCGCCAGGTCGACCAGCGCAGCCAGGTAACCGCTGCCCCATTGCAGGCGCGTGGCCGGGCCCTCGCTCTTCTCCCAGGCCTGGCCGTACCAGGACAGCGCATCTTCCTTGCGCCCCAGCTTCTTCGAGTTGCTGCCCAGCTGGCTCATCAGGTAGTAAGGTGAATGGCTCTTGGCCAGGTTGGCCTTGAGCAGCGCATCGCTCTCGTCCCACAGGCCGGCCAGGCCCAGCGCGTATCCGGCGGAGGTGATGACGGCCTGGCGCTCGTAGCCGTCGGTGATCTCGCGGTCGACGCGGGCCACGTGTTCGCGCAGGTCCTTCAGCAGCGGCTCGGGCAGCTTGACGTGCACAGTGTCGCTGGGCAGGCCCAGGCGCGCCAGGCGCACGCGCGAGGTCAAGGCTTCCAGACGGTCGGCGCGCGACAGCGTGGCATCGGCTTCCAGACGCCTCAGCGCCCCTTCGAAAGCCAGCACCAGTGGCGCGCGGCCGGGGCTGTTGTCGGCTTCCAGCGTGCGCACGATGTCGGCGGCGCCGTTGACCAGCACGTCGATCTGGGCGCGCGCCTGTTGCGGCTCGGCCAGCACGCGCAGCACGCGCTGGCGCAGGGCGGCGTCGGGCTTCAGGCCCTGACCGTCGTCGCTGGCGGCCAGGGCCTTCAGCCACAGCCGAGTCTGGGTGTCGGCGTCGCCGGCCGGGCTGGCGGCAGCCAGGCGCGCCAACAGCGCGGGCACTTCGGCCTTGGGCACCAGTTGCTGTTCGTCGGTTTCCCAGGAATAGAAGGCCAGCAGCTTCCATTCGCCCGCCGCCAGCGTCTTGCCGGCCACGGCATCGGCGAGCACGGCCTTGATGGCGCGACCGCCGGCCAGGCCTTGCTGCAGCACGGCCAGGGCCTGCGGCGCGTCCACCTCGCCCGGCAGGCGCGTGATCTCCTGGCCTTCGGGCGTGAACAGCACGGTCGTGGGGTAGCCGCTGACCTTGAATCGGCGGCCCAGCTTCTGCGCGCCGGGCAGGTCGCCATCGACGCTGACGGCAACGAAGTTCTTGGACAGCGCCGCGAACTCCTGGCGGTTGAAGAGCGTCACCTTGAGCTGGTTGCAGGGCGGGCACCAGCTGGCCCCCCAGTACAGCAGCACCGGCTTCTTGTCGGCGCGGGCTTGGGTGAAGGCACGGTCGATGTCGGCGTCGGCCGCCGCGGCCTGCCAGGCCACGTTGGCCGAGGGCGGGCCTGATGCTGCCAGCGCGGCACCGGGGGCCAGGTGCCACAGCGCGGCGGCGCACACGGTCAGTCGGAAGGCAGCGGCGAACGACGTCATGGGGCTTGCTCCAAAGGCCGGCTCGGCCGCAGGCAAAACGCGATTGTGCGGCGTATGGGCATCCCGGCCCAAGCCAGGGTTGCCCGCGAAGCGGGGGGCCCAGGCCCGGATGTCGCGCCGTTGTTACACGCGAATTCTGCACAAGGCGGCCCACCCCGTCTGCCTGGCCGGCCGGCCACGGGCCGAATCTCCTTAGCATGCGGGGTGATGAAGATCCGGCCAACCTCCCCAGCGCAGACCCACTGGCGCAGCTTGGCCCTGGCCGCGTGTCTGGCTGGATGGATGGCGCTGGCCTCGGCCGCCGACCCGAAGGCCGCGCAGTACTACGAAGACGCGCTGCAGCGCTACGAAAGGAAGGACTACCCGGGCGCGATCATCCAGCTGAAGAACGCGCTGAAGATCGACAACCAGCAGCTCACTGTGCAGTTGCTGCTGGGCAAGGCGCTGCTGGCCAACGGCGAGGTGCAGGCCGCCGAGGTGGCCTTCAACGAGGCCACGCGCCTGGGCGTCAACCGCGCCGAGGTGGTGGTGCCGCTGGCGCAGACCCTGGTAGGCCAGGCGCGGCTGGCCGAAGTGGTTGCACCCGGCCCGCGCTTCGACCCCGCCGGCCTGCCCCCACTGGTGCGCCGCGAGCTGCTGCTGGTGCAGGCCGCCGCTCACTCCGACCTCGGAACCGTGCGCGAAGCGTCCAAGGCCATCGAAGAAGCCCGCAGCATCGACCCCAACGCTGCCGACTCCTGGCTGGCCGAGGTGCCGATCCAGATTCGCGCCCACCGCTACAAGGAAGCGGGTGCAGCGGCCGATCGGGCGCTGGCGCTCAAGCCTAACGACCCGCAGGCGATCTACCTCAAGGGCTCGGTGGCCCACGCCCAGGGCCAGGTGCCGGCAGCGCTGGCAGCCTACGAGCGCACGATCGCGCTGCAGCCCACCCACCTGGACGCCCGCCTGGGCCGCGCCGGCCTGCTGCTCGACCAGAACCGCGTCGACGACGCCGCGCGCGAGGTGACCGAAGCGCGCAACCTGGCGCCGCGAGACCCCCGCCCCACCTACCTGGCGGCCCAGGTGGCCGAGCGCAAGAACGACCCCAAGTCCGCGCGTTCTGCGTTGGCCGAGGTCACCGGCCTGCTCGATCCGGTGCCGATGAGCTTCATGCGCTACCGGCCGCAGGTGATGATGCTGGGCGGGCTGGCACACTTCGGCCTGGGCCAGAACGAGAAGGCCAAGCCTTACTTGGAAGGTGTGGTGCGGCAGCAGCCCGACGCCCCGGCCGCGAAGCTGCTGGCGCAGATCTTCCTGGCCGACAAGAACCACGACCGCGCCATCGAGACGCTGGACGCCTACCTGAAAAGCAACGCCGGCGACGTGCAGGCCATCGTGCTGCTGTCCACGGCGCAGATCGGCAAGGGCCGGCCCTCGCGCGCCATCCAGTTGTTGCAGGACTCCCTGAAGGTGCAGGACTCGCCGCGCCTGCATGCCTTCCTCGGCCTCACCCTCGTGGGCACGGGCAAGACCGCCGAGGCCATCGCCGAGCTGGAGAAGGGCTACCGCAAAGACCCCTCACAGCTGGCCGCCGGCGCGGCGCTGATCGAGCTGTACCTGCGCGGCCGCCAGAACGCCAAGGCGCTGGAGATTGCCGAGGCCATCGTCAAGCGCCACCCGGGCGACGCGCAGTACCACGTGTTGCTGGCCCACGCCCGCTTCGAGGCCGGCGAGCTGCCACGCGCACGCGCCGCCTACGAGCAGGCGCTGCGGCTGGACCCCCGCTTCATCGCCGCCCAGCTGGGACTGGCGCGCCTGGACGGACGCGAACGCCAGGACGACGCGGCCGTGAAGCGCCTGAGCGCGATCCTGGCCCAGGACGAACGCAATGTCGAAGCCCTGATGGAGTCGGCCTACATCGCCGAGCGCCGCGGCCAACCCTCCGAGGCGGTGCGCCTGATGACGAAGGCGGCCGACTTCAGCCTGCCGCCCAACCAGGGCGCCGCCCTGGCGCTGGTGGAACTGCACCTGCGCCAGGCCCAGCCTGACCTGGCGCTCGTCGCCGTGAAACAGCTGGAAGCGAAGTCGCCCGACAACCCCGACGTGATGCTGGCCGGCGCGCGCGTGCGCCTGGCGGCCAAGGACGGCAAGGGCGCCCAGGCCATCCTCACCCGCGCCAGTCGGCTGGCTGAATCCGAAGCCGCCGCGCTGGCCCAGATCGCCCTGCTGCAGATGGCCGCCGACGACGCCAAGGGCGCGCTCTACACCGCCGGCAAGGCGCTGCAGGCCGACCCGAGCTACCTGCCCGCCCGCGCCCTGAGCGTGGACGCCAACCTGCGCCTGGGCGACACCGCCGCTGCCGAACAAGGTGCGCGCGAGATCGCCCAGCGCCACCCCAAGATGGCGCTGTCGGCCGCCCTGCTGGGCGATGTGGCCGTTGCGCGCAAGCAGTGGCCCGCAGCGCTGGACGCCTACCGTCGCGCGCAGCAACTGGAGCCGAGCAGTGCCAACCTGACCCGCCTGTACCGCGCGCAGGAGCGCCAGAACCCCAAGGAAGCCGTGCAGATCGCCGAAGCCTGGCTCAAGTCCCGGCCCGGTGATGTGCAGGTGCGCGGTCTGCTCGCCGCCACGCATGCGCGCGCCGGCAACCTGCCCCAGGCCCGCGCAGCCTACGAAGCGCTGGTGGCCAACGCCCCCGACGACGCCGACGCACTGAACAACCTGGCCAACGTGATGCTGCTGCAGAAGGACCCCAAGGCGCTGCAAGTGGCCGAGCGGGCGCTGGCCCGCAAACCGGGCGTGGCCCACATCATCGGCACCACCGGCTGGGCCGCCTTCCACGCCGGTCAGGGCGACCGCGCGTTACAACTTCTGCGCGACGCCCGCCTGCGCGACCCGACCAATGCCGACACCCGCTACTTCCTGGGCGTGGTCCTGGCCAGCAAGGGGCGCAAGGCCGAAGCACGGGAAGAACTGCGGGGCGCGCTGGCTTCAGGACCGGGATTTGTGCACGCAAAAGCAGCACAGGCGCTGCTGGATTCCCTCAACTAGGGAGTGTCCAGGTTGGTCGCAGCTTCTTACAATTGAGGCTCGAATGATCGATTGATGGCACCTTGTCATCGAACGGCCAAAGAGCCTTCACACACCCCCCGGCGCAGACCGGCACGGGATGGAAGTGAAGCGGGGCCGGCAACGTGCCGACGAAGAGATCAGAGAGGGCTTACGACATGAATACCGTCTTGCATCGTTTCCTGGGTGGCCTCACCGCCCTGCTGGCGCTCTGCGCCGCCGGCGGCGCCGCGGCGCAATCCACCTGGAACCTGGGCGGTTCGTCCTGCGGCGCAGGCTCGGGCGCGACGTACTCGTCGATCACCTGCACCGGCGCCAGCAGCACCGAAACGGCCACGATGACGGCCTGGGGCACCAGCAGCTCCGGCAGCAACTTCGCCGCCGGCACGCTGGCCAACTGGGACCCCGCTGGTTTCGGCGCCTACGTCGGCGCCGACTCGGGCAGCCCGTACCACGCCTTCGACAGCATGGCGCCGGCGGGCAGTACCGAAGCCATGCTGCTGTCCTTCGGCCCCTTCAAGGTGAGCATGAGCTCGCTGGCCGTGGGCTGGTACTCCGGCGACGCCGACATCTCGGTGCTGCGCTGGGACGGCGCTGGCGCCCCACCCTCCATGACGGGCCTGGGCACCGCCGGCCTGCTCACCGCCGGCTGGACGCTGGTGGGCAGCCAGGATCTGGACGCCGACGGTGCCAACTTCAACAACCCGAACACCTACGGTTCGGGCAATGACGCCTACAAGTCGACCATGAACCTGGGCAACCAGGTGTCGAGCTACTGGCTCATCACCACCTACTTCGGCGCCACCACGGGTAGTCTGGACCGCGGCAACGACGCGTTCAAGATCCTGAACTTCAGCGCCAACGTCTGCTCGAGCGGCCAGTATGTGGGTGGCAACGGTGGCAACGGCGGTACCTGCGGCACGGGCGTGCCGGAGCCGGGCTCGCTGGCCCTGGCCGGCCTGGCCCTGTTCGGCCTCTACTCGACCCGGCGCCGCGTGTCGGTGCGCTGAAGGCAGCGTTCACCCGAGCAAGGGCCGCATCCGCGGCCCTTCTTCATTTCTGGGCCACGGCGCCCTCGCGCACCTCGGACGCCCAGCGCCATGCGTCTTCCACGATGGCCGGCAGCTCGGCCTGCACGCCCAGCTGAACCGCCAGCGCATCGGCCTGCTCGGCGTTGCCTTGGTCGAGCAGCTCCAGCAGCCTCAGCCGGTCGGCCCAGGGCCCGCTGCGCTGCAACAGTGCCTGGCGCGCCGTGTCCGACACCCGCAGCGGCGCCAGCGCCGAGGCCATGGGCGTCTGCAGCAGCTGTTCGATCAGCGACAGCAGGCCCAGCGTGAAGTGCGCGCCGGGGTTGTCCTCGTTGCGTTGGCGCGCCACGGCTTCCAGCACACGGCCGCGCGCCAGCGCTGATTCTTCCAGTGCCTTGGAGGCCTGGCGCGCCGCGGCCGCCGACATCAGCTGCACCGACAGCCAGCGGTACAGCTCGATGCGGCCCAGCAGCGTGACGGCGTCGTCCACCGTCTCGACCGCGCGGCGCAGGCCGATGGCGGGGCTGTTGGCGTAGCGCAGCAACCGGTAGGTCAGCGCCACGTCACCGCGCACGGCTTCGGCGATGACGCCGGTGTCGCGGTCCAGCGCCAGGTGGTTGAGCAGCTCGCAGATGCGGTGCGCGGCCGAGCCCAGGTCGCGCCGCGGTGCCGCCTTGGCGCCGCTGCGGCCCATCTGCCCACCGGCCAAGGTGACCCCGCCGCGCAGGGCGCGCTCCAGGTCGTCCAGATCGTCCAGGCCCAGGCCCACCACCAGCAAACGAGGCACCACCTCGCGCCAGCGCTGGGCTGACAGCAGCAGCGTGTCGATGTCGCCGCTGGCGGCGTGCAAGGCGACGAAGTCGACCGCCGGCGTCCGGCTCGGTGGGCCGTCGGGTACGCCGAGCAGCACGCCACGGCCGCGCAGATCGGACAGGGTCTCGGGCTTGACCTCGGCCAGCTTGTCGATCAGCAGCAGCACACCCTGGCCCGCAGCCGACACGATGGTCGGCCGCGCCAGCAGCGCCGCCGGCAGTTGCACCAGCGCCGAACGGCCGCTGGCCGCCAGCGCGGTGGCGGCCGACACCAGTGCCACGTGGTGAGCCACGGCGGCCGGCGAGTCGCCGCGTTCGGCCAGGCGCCGTTGCGCGGCGGGCGGCAGCAGCATCTCGAAGCCGGCGACGCGGCCGCCGCGGCCGATCAGTGGCCGGCGCAGGCCGAAGTTCGCCATCGGCGGTTCGGCTGTCTGGGCCTGCGCCTGGGGAGCCAGCGCGGTCGCGCGCGGCGCCCCTGCCGAGGCGGGCATCATGCCCAGCATACGCATCAGCCAGCCGAACATGTGCGGCGGTTCGGCAGCAAGGGGCACAAGGGCATGGCGGCGATGATAAGGAGCATCCGGCGCCTTCAATCCGTGGTCGGGCCACCCAGTGCGGCCTGAGGATCCTCGTCGGCCGGCGGCTCGGCGCTGGCGCGAGCCAGCATCATCCAGACGGCAAAGGGCAGCCGCATCGGCCGCCGCGGCGCGGCGCGCGCAACATCGAGCCCATCACCCCGCGCAACCAGCACGCCGAATTCGGGTGGCACCTCGTTCGGTTCGGCTATGCCTTCGCGCAGCACGTACCAACACTGGCTGGCCAGCTGGCGATAGGCCGCACCCTTGGTGGCGCGGCGCAGGTCGGACAGCAGGTCGGCGCGGCTGACCTTGATCTCGTGCACGATGGGCTCGACGTAGTCTTCCACCGTGGTGTGGCGGATCGAGAACACGTCGGGCATGGCGCTGGCCCAGCGGGTGCCGCCGCCTTCGGCCGGCAGCGGCGCGCGCAGGCTCAGGCCGCGCCAGACGACACGACCGGCGCGCTGCATCTCGACGGCCACGCGCTGCACCAGCGCCTCGTGCGGGCCGAAGGCGGCCTGGTTGCGCTGGCGCGTGGCGGCCAGCAGGGTGATGCCGGCGTCGGTGACTCGCAGCGTCTCGCGCCCCTGGCCATCCCACACCCGCGCCAGCAGGCCGACGGCCAGCAGTTCCAACTCCAGCGCATCGTGGCAGGGCCAGCCGGCCGAGCGCCAGATCTCGCGCAGGCGGCGCCTGTGCGCGGCCCCGATTTCAGCCACGTCACTCGATGACTTGCACGCCCTTCCAGAACGCGATGCGGCCCTTGATCTCGGCAGCTGCGTCCTTCGGGTCCGGGTAGTACCAGGCGGCGTCGGGGTTGGCGTCGCCACCCACGAACAGCGTGTGGTAACTCGCCTGGCCCTTCCACGAGCACATGGTCTTGGTGTTGCTCGGCAGCAGGAACTTCGGGTCCACCGCCGCCGCCGGGAAGTAGTGGTTGCCTTCCACCACCACCGTGTCGTCGCTCTCGGCCACGACGGTGCCTTTCCAGATCGCCTTCATCGCGGTGCTCTCCTCGGTGCGCCATTCAGGGCGCGGCAGATTACCACCCGGCTTCGTTGAACGCTGCGTACAGACGGGCGCAATTCCCTGCCGGCAAAGCGCCGCTACATTGCCTGCATGGACGCTGCCATCACCTCCCCCCGCCCTGTCGAACGCCTGATCCAGGGCCAGGCCACCAGCGACGGCGCCGGCGTGCGCCTGACGCGCCTCTTGACGCAGGACCTGCAACGCCGGCTCGACCCCTTCCTGATGCTCGACCTGTTCGGCACCGACAACCCGGGCGACTACATCGGCGGTTTCCCCGACCACCCGCACCGCGGCTTCGAGACCGTCACCTACATGCTGCAGGGCCGCATGCGGCACCGCGACAGCGTGGGCAACGTCGGCCTGCTGGTGCCGGGCAGCGTGCAGTGGATGACCGCCGGCCGCGGCGTCATCCACAGCGAGATGCCCGAGCAGGAGGAAGGCGCGATGGAAGGCTTCCAGCTCTGGCTGAACCTGCCGGCGCGCGACAAGATGCGCGAGCCCTGGTACCGCGACATCGCCAGCGCCGAGATCCCCGAGTGGCAAGGCGAAGGCGTCACCGCGCGCGTGATCGCCGGCAGCAGCCACGGCGTGACGGGTGCGATGCAACGCGACGGCACCGAGCCGCTGTACCTGGACCTGCATCTGGCCCCCAACGCCAGCTTCGAGCAGCCGCTGCCCGAGACGCACAACGCCTTCGTCGTCACCTACCGCGGCGAACTGGCCGTGGCCGACACGGTGCTGAAGCCACGCCGCATGGCCATCCTGGCCAACACGCCGGGCAGCGACGGCGTGCTGCTGCGCGCCGGCCCCGGAGGCGCGCGCGCCATCCTGGTGGCCGGCCGGCCGCTGAAGGAGCCCATCGCGCAGTACGGGCCCTTCGTGATGAACACGCAGCAGGAACTGGTGCAGGCCTTCGAGGACTTCAGGGCCGGCAAGCTGGCCTGAGGGGCTTCAACGGTCCCTTCGCAGGACGCCGGTGGCGTTGGCAGAGGGGCCGAGCACGAAGACCGTGTAGTTGGACGCCGCCAGGAAGGTCTGGTCGGCGGCCGAGAACAGGGTGAGGGGGCCAGCACCCGCGACCAGGATGTCGGCCGTGGTCGATGCCTCCTGCAGCGAATAGTCAGAGGCCGCACCGGCCGCGACGCCGGCGCCGATCTGCGCCCCGTTCACCGTCATGGTCGCCGTGCCGCTCAGGCCCGACACGCCGTTGATCAGCCTGACCTTGGCCTGCGAGATGTCGGTCGGCCGCGTGTTGTCGTCGTCGATCCAGCTGACCTGCGGCGAATCGGCGGTGCCGTGCAGCAGCAGCGTGTACTCGGAGCCCGCGGCCAGCGACTTCACGGTGGAGGACAGCGTCGCAGTGCCCACGGTCACCACCAGCGTCTGATCACCTGCGGACAGGCTCGAATAGGCACTCACCGTGGGCGCGTTGCCGGCCACCAGCAAATTGGTATCGCCCAGCCGGGCCGCGGTGTCGGTCAGACCGGAGGCGACCCGCACGCGCGCCTGGGTGGCGGCAAAGCCGGTGATGCCGCCCTGCTGCGACAGGAACAGGGCCCGCGTCAGAACGCCCTTCGGGCTGGGCGTGATGACCAGGGTCACGATGCCCTTGCTGCCCAGCGTGATGCTCGGCACGTCCAGCCGCAGGTCGGTCTTGCTGCCGGCCCCGGTGACGCGCAGGCGCCAGGTGCCGCTGTTGATGGTGATGAAGCCGCCGACGCTGTCCACCGCCACGGCAGACTGCACCGGCACCGAGGCCTGCAGCGTGTCGTTGCTGCCGGTGACGTAGATGTCCACCGAGCCCGCGTCGGGCGCCGCGTTCACCACGCGCAGCAGGCTGCGGTTGGCATCGGGCTCACCCTGGTTCTCGTCCAGCGTCACCTGCTTGAGCGAGCCGGCGGCGCCGTAGGCCAGCACCGTGTAGTACTTGCGCTCCGACGTGCTCGGCGTGAAGGTGAGCAGCGCCGTCGCGCCGCCGCTGGCGAAAATCGAGTTGCTCTTGCCCGGCTCGGCCTCGACGTAGCTGGCGCTGTTGCCGTAGCTCACGCCCGACTGGCGCACCTCGTCGTCGACACGCAGTTCCAGCTGCGCGTAGCCGCTGCTGGCGTTGACCAGGCGCACTTGCGCCTTGGTGCGGTCGGTGCCGCCGCCGCAGCCGGCCAGCAGCACCATCATCGTGGCCGCCAGGGCGGCCATCCATCGCAGGTTCATCAGGGACTCCCTTGTGCTCAGGGCCGCGATGATGCCTGCCCTGGGTTACTGCCGCGCTGCGGAATGTGTCGCCGTGCACGCGGCCAGTTGCAGATCGATCCACGCCGGCAGCGGCAGTTCCCGCGCCAGCGCGGCCGGCGAGTCGAGTTCGCGCACGCAAAGGCCCTGGTGCAGGTCGTGGCTGGAGTCGAACCAGCCGCAGCCGGCGGGAGCGTCGTCCTCCCCTTCGTGGGCGCGGGGCCGCGGCACGATGACGGGCGCCGGGCGGCGAAACGGGCGCGGCAAGAGCTGGGACAGCATGGGCGGGCTCCTCGGTTTGGGCGTGCCCGAATGCTCAAGGCGCCGCCGTTCGCCTTCCATCGCCCCGATGTCGGCACGCGGCGGGCCCCCATGCGGGGCCCCCGCCCGGGTGCCCGCCTGCTCAGCCGCCGAAAGGCCGCACGCCGATCCAGGCCTGGTGCGCCCAGAACGCGAAGGCACCGTAGGCCGCCAGGCCCACCACCACGGTGATCAGGGTCGGCACCAGGCGCCCGGGCGGGTAGACGGCCTGCGCCGCCGCGTCGCGCTGGCGCGCGGCCCGGTAGCACAGCACGGCCCACAGCAGGAAGCCGCCGAACAGCAGCAGGTCGGCCAGGGTGTTGTTCGACACCAGGTGCGCCAGCGCCCAGGTCTTCACGCCCAGCAGCATCGGGTGCTTCAGGCGCGCCTTGATGGCGTTGCCCGGCACGTAGGCCGCCACCAGCATCACGAAGGCGGGGATCAGCAGCAGCGCCGCCAGGTGCCGGGTCCAGATCGGCGCGCCCCACAGCACCACCGGCTGCATGCGCGCGGCGCCGTAGCCGTAGCAGAGCAGCACGAAGCCCACCAGCGACAGCACCGAGTAGAGGCCCTTCCAGGCGCCCTCCCCCAAGCTGGCCCGCAGCTGCGTGCGCCAGCCCTCGGCGAAGATGCGGACCGAGTGCACGCCAAGGAAGAGAACCAGGCCCAGGATCAGCAAGCTCATGATGGTGTGATGCGGCGGTGACAACCGGGCCATTGTGGCGCCGCTATCCTGCAGAACGCATGAACCCCGAACCGCGCCGCTACCGCTACTACTGGGAAGACTTCCCCGTCGGCCATCAGATGGACTTCGGCGGCACGCCCGTGTCGCGCGAAGCCGTCATCGCTTTTGCCGGCCAGTTCGACCCGCAGCCCTTCCACCTGGACGACGAGGCGGCGCAGCACTCGCTCTTCGGCGGCCTGTGCGCCAGCGGCTGGCACACCTGCGCCATGACGATGCGCATGATGTGCGACGGCTACCTGCTGGAAACCGCGAGCCTGGGCAGCCCCGGCATCGACGCGCTGCGCTGGTTGAAACCGGTCTTCCCCGGCGACACGCTGCACGTGCGCCTGGAAGTGCTGGAAGCACGCGCCATGGCCAGCAAGCCGCAGGTGGGCCTCACGAAAAGCCGCTGGACGGTGTCGAACCAGCACGGCGAGCCCGTGCTGACCATGGAAGGCTGGGGCATGTTCCGCCGCCGGCCTGAATAAGAAGACACTAGGCGCGGTGGTGCCGAGCCTCCAGCTCGTGCACCAGGTCATGCCGGTTGCGCAGCCCTTGCGGCAGCAGCGAGCCGGCCACCATGCCCGCCAGCGCGGCCAGGAGGCCAGCCAGCTGGCCGGGGAAGTCCTCACCCCAGCCCGTCAGCTGCGGGAAGAACAGCACCCACACGGTGATGCCCGCCACCACCGAAACGATGGCGCCCTGGGTCGTGGCGCGCTTCCAGTACAGGCCGAACACCAGCGGCACGAAGGCGCCCACCAGCGTCACCTGGTAGGCCCCGGACACCAGCTCGTAGATCGAGGTGCCCTTCATGTAGATGGCGTAGGCCAGCACGATGCCGGCGAAGGCGACGATGGTCCAGCGCGTGGCCAGCAGCTGCTGGCGGTCGTTCATCTCGGGGCGCAGGTTCTTCAGGATGTTCTCGACGAAGCTGGTCGAAGGCGCCAGCAGCGTCGCCGAAGACGTGCTCTTGATGGCCGACAGCAGCGCGCCGAAGAAGAGGATCTGCATCAGCAGCGGCATCTTGGTCAGCACAAAGGTGGGCAAGAGGCGCTGGTAGTCGCCCTTGGCCAGCTCCATGGCTTCCTGGCCCATCACCACCACCGCGGCCGCGACGATGAACATCGGCACGAAGGCGAACAGGATGTAGCTGGCGCCGCCGATGATGGCACCGGTACGCGCGGTGGGTGCGTCCTTGGCCGACATCACGCGCTGGAACACGTCCTGCTGCGGAATGCTGCCCAGCATCATGGTCACGGCGGCGGCGATGAAGAAGGCCGCGTCCTTGAACGAAGGCTCAGGCCAGAAGCGCCACAGGTCGCCCGACGTGGCCAGCGCCAGCACCTGGCCGGTGCCGCCGGCCAGCGTGGCCGAGTAGATGGCGATGACGGTGAGGCCGATCACCAGCACGATCATCTGGATGAAGTCGGTCCAGGCCACGGCCAGGAAGCCACCCACCACGACGTAAATCAGCACCGCCGCCGTGCCGACGATCATGCCCATGCTCTCGCTCATCGCGCCGCCGGTGAGCACGCTGAACACCAGTCCCAGCGCGGTGATCTGCGCCGCCACCCAGCCCAGGTAGGACAGGATGATGGCCACCGAGCAGAACACCTCGATGCCCTTGCCGTAGCGCTTGCGGTAGAAGTCGCCGATGGTCAGCAGGTTCATGCGGTACAGCTTGGCCGCGAAGAACACGCCCACCAGGATCAGGCAGGTGCCGGCGCCGAAGGGGTCTTCCACCACCGCGTTCAGGCCGCCCTGCACGAACTTGGCCGGGATGCCCATCACCGTCTCGGCGCCGAACCAGGTGGCGAAGGTGGTGGTCACCACCATGATCAGCGGCAGGCTGCGGCCGGCGATGGCGAAGTCGCTGGTGTTCTTGATGCGCGTGCCGGCCCAGACGCCGATGGCGAGGGTGCCCAGCAGGTAGAGCACGACAAAACTGATCAACATGGGCGCCCCGGCGCAGTGATGAGACCCTTGCCCTCTGCACGCGCTGTGCCGCGCTGCGGGCAAAACGGCGCGAGTGTAGCCGCGGTACTCACGCCCGGCAGGCCGTGATAATCCCGCCCGTTGCCATCAAGAGGCTTGCCCGATGTTCGTCCGCCTGACCGTGGTTCTGATCGCCCTCGCCGCCCTGGCTGCGCTCTACTTCTGGGCCGCACTGAGCTGGAGCTTCTCCACCGGCGAACGCGCCGGTTGGGTGCAGAAGCTGTCCAACAAGGGTTGGATCTGCAAGACCTGGGAAGGCGAACTCTCGCTGATCTCGATGCCCGGCGCCTCGCCCGAGAAGTTCGTCTTCACGATCTGGGACGACGAGGTCGCCAAGCGGGTGGAGAAGGTCATGGGCAAGCGCGTGGCGCTGCACTACGAAGAGAAGGTGGGCCTGCCGGGCAGCTGCTTCGGCGAGACCCGCCACTACGTCACCGGCATCACCGTGAGCGAAGAGATTCCGCTGGCGCCGGGCATCATCGTTCCGATCCCGCAGCCGCAGGCCCCCGCAGCGGCTGCGTCGAAGTAGCTCAGGCGCTGTACCAGATCACCTTCTTGCGCGCCGAGACCCACTTCTCGTAGTTCTTCGCGAACAGGTCTTCGATGCGGTTGCGCTTGACCTTGAAGGTCGGCGTGATGAGGTCGTTGTCCACCGTCCACGGCTCGGTCATCAACACGATACAGTCGAGCTGCTCGTGCGGATCGAGCGTGTCGTTGATGGTGTTGATGTGGGTGGCCAGCGAGGCTTCCAGTTCGGCCCGGCCGGCGGCGTCGCGCGACTTCTTGATGGCGTCGGCGTTGAGCATGGCCAGGGCCAGCGGCTGGCCCAGGTTGGCGCCGGTGACGCAGCAGGCCTCGATGGCGGCGTTCATCACCAGGCGGTCTTCGATGGGCGCCGGAGCCACGTACTTGCCCTTGCTCGTCTTGAACAGGTCCTTCACGCGGCCGGTGATCTTGAGGTTGCCCTCGCTGTCCAGCGCACCCTTGTCGCCGGTCTTGAGCCAGCCGTCGTCGGTGAGCGCGGCCTTGGTGATCTCGGGTTCCTTGTAGTAGCCCAGCATCAGGCACTCGGCCTTCATCTGGATCTCGCTGGTGGTCGGGTCCAGGCGGCTTTGCACGCCGTCGTAGGGCAGGCCCACCGTGCCCGGGCGCTGCTTGCCGGGCAGCGTGGCATGGCTGACGCCGCAGTTCTCGGTCATGCCGTAGACCTCGACCAGGTCGAGCTTGAGCTTGTTGTACCAGCGCAGCAGGTCGGGCGGCATGGGCGCGGCGCCACCGGCGGCGAAGGTGCATTCCTGCAGACCCAGGGCAGTGAGCACCTTCTTGCGCACGATGCCGCCGAGGATGGGAATCTTCAGCAGCCGGTCGAGCTTGGCCGGCGGCATCTTGGCGTTGATGCCCTGCTGGAACTTCACCCACAGCCGCGGCACGCTGAAGAACACGGTGGGCCGGGCGCGCTGCAGGTCGGAGGTGAAGGTCTCCAGGCTCTCGGCGAAGAACACATGCATGCCGGTGGCCAGCACGCCGTGCTCCACCAGCGTGCGCTCGGCCACGTGCGAAAGCGGCAGGTAGCTCAGCATGCGGGCGTTGCTGTTGATGGCCGGCACGCGCTTCAGGCCGCTCTGCACGCCCCAGGCGAAGGTGCCGAAGCTGTGCATCACGCCCTTGGGCGCCCCGGTGGTGCCCGAGGTGTACATGATGGTTGCCAGCTCATCGGCGTCGCGCACCGGGTTGCCTTTCAGCGGCTCGGTCTTGGCGACGATGCTGTCCCAGGGCGTGTAGCTCTTGGCCGCATCGGCCGGCGCCAGCGGCAGGCTGACGCAGGTCAGGCCCGCAGGGATGCCGGGCTTCATGCCTTCCCAGCCGTCGAGCTTGCCCACGAAGAGCAGCTTGCTCTCGCTGTGCTCCAGGATCTGGCGGATCGTGCCTGCCGCCAGCGTCGGGTACAGCGGCACCGAGACGAAGCCGCCGAGCCAGATGGCCCAGTCGGCCATCAGCCAGTGCGCCGTGTTCTTGGACAGCAGGGCCACCCGGTCGCCCGGCTTCAGGCCGCTTGCCTGCAGATGGGCCGCCATGCGGCGCACCTGGTCCATCACCTGGCGCCAGTTGAAGTCGACCACCTGGCCGCCGCCAAGGGGCTGGGTGAAGACGACACGGTCGGGGGTGGTCTTTTCCCAATGGAACAGGCGTTGCAGCGCCAGTGCGTCGGGCGAAACGTTGGTGGCCATGGTGTGGGGCCCTGGGCGGGCTCTTGCAGGTAGCGGAGCCCGGGAGACTAACCAAGCGCAACGGCCGCCGACAGGCGGACTTTCCTCATGCCGCCCCACCCTTTCGGGGGAGGCCCGCGCGCTCTCAGGCCTCGGCGGTCTCCAGCTGGTGCTGGGTCTGCTGCGCCGCGCGCAGCACCAGCGTCACGTCCAGGTCGGCCGCGGGGCACACGGCCTGTGCCGCTTCTTCCAGCGTCTGCGGCGCCTGCATCATCGCGTGCGCGATGACCGACAGCGCACAGATCGGCCGCCGCACCTGCGCCTCGGGCAGCAGGTAGGTCACCTGCGCCTCGACGTGATGGCGCACGCTGGCCACGGCCGCCGGGCCCAGGCCCCAGCTTTCGCACAAGGCGGCGCCCAGCGCGTCGTGGCTGACGCCGAAGCCGGTGTGTTCCAGCATCAGCAGTTCGGTGTCGCACGACGCAGCGCGCAACATGGCGCTGTAGTGGTCGCGCGCATGGCGGAACAGCACGGCCTTGCCGCATTCCTCGAACAGGCCCGCCGAATGGGCGCCCCAGGCATCCAGCGACAGTCGCGTGGCCAGCCGGCCCATCAGCAGGCCGCGCTTGCCGGCGCGGGCCCACAGCGGGTCGAGCTCGGGGGCGGGCGGGAAGGCGGCACGCAGGCCCATCTCGAAAGTGATGGCCGCCACCTCGCGCATGCCCAGGTAGGTGATGGCCTGGTGCACGCTCTGCACGCGGCCCTTCAGGCCGTAGAGCGAGGAGTTCACGGCCTTCATCACCGCGGCGGCCAGCGCCATGTCGGTTTCGATCAGCGTCGCGGCCGCCTGCATGTTCATGTCGGGCTCGGCGAGCAGCAGCGACAGCTGCACCAGCGCCTGCGGCTGTGACGGGATGTCGATGTCCAGCTTGCGCAGATCGGGGTTCACGGGCATGGCGGCGGCGAGGGTGGCAGCAGGTCACCCATGCTAGGCAGCACCCCCGGCGGCGGCGGCCGGACTTGCGGGGCAAAGACCCGCCACTTCGAGACCCCAAACAAAAAAGCGCCCTGGGTTGGCAGGGCGCTTCAAAAGCCGGCTGGTCTGATGCCGCCGATCTGAATCACTGTTCGAGTCTTGTCTGATGTCTCCTCAGGCCCCCGCGGGCGGCGCCTGAGCAGCCACCACGAGTGGCGCGAATGTAACGAGGCGCTGCGGCACCGCCATCCGGACTAACCCGCCAGACCGCGTTCAAACCCCCGCCGCCGTGGCGTCCTGCACCATCCACTCGGCGGCGCGCTCGGCAATCATCAGCGTTGGCGAGTTGGTGTTGCCGCTGGTGATGGTGGGCATCACGCTGGCGTCGGCGATGCGCAGGCCGGCCAGGCCCAGCACGCGCAGGCGGCTGTCGACCACCGCGCCTTCGGCGGCCGAGCGCCCCATGCGGCAGGTGCCCACGGGGTGGAAGATGGTGGTGCCGATGTCGCCGGCCAGGCGCGCCAGTTCCTCGTCGGTCTGGAACTGCACGCCCGGCTTTACCTCCTGCGGCCGGTACTTCGCCAGCGCCGGCATGGCGGCGATGCGGCGCGTCAGGCGCAGCGAGTCGGCGGCCACCTGGCGGTCTTCGGGCGTCGACAGATAGCGCGCCTGGATGCGCGGCGCGTCCTGCGGCCGCGGCGCGTGGATGCGCACGAAGCCGCGTGAGCTGGGGTTGAGGTTGCAGACGCTGGCGGTGAAGGCGTCATCGCGGTGCAGCGGCTCGCCGAAGGCGTCCAGCGACAAGGGCTGCACGTGGTACTCGACGTTGGGCCAGGCCCGTTCGGGCGACGAACGCGTGAAGGCGCCCAGCTGCGAAGGCGCCATGCTCATCGGCCCGCTGCGGCGCAGCAGGTACTCGAGGCCGATCTTGGCCTTGCCCCAGGTCGAGTTGGCCAGGGTGTTGAGCGTCTTCACGCCCTGCACCGAGAACACGGCGCGGATCTGCAGGTGGTCCTGCAGGTTCTCGCCGACACCGGCCAGCTCGTGCTGCACCGGGACGCCGAGCTCATGCAGCAACGCACCAGCGCCGATACCCGAAAGTTGCAGGATCTGCGGCGTGCCCACCGCCCCGGCGGCCAGCACCACCTCGATGCGCGCGCGGGCCTGCACCGGGGCGCCGCCGGCCTTCGGCAGCACCTCCACGCCGGCGGCACGGCCGCCTTCCAGCAGCACGCGCGAGACCACCGCGCCGGTCCACACCTGCAGGTTGTCGCGCCGCAGGGCCGGGCGCAGGAAGGCCTTGCTCGTGTTCCAGCGGATGCCGCTGTGCTGGTTGACCTCAAAGTAACCCACGCCCTCGTTGTTGCCGCGGTTGAAGTCCTCAGTGGCGGGGATGCCGGCCTCGCGCGCGGCGGCGGCGAAAGCGTCCAGGATCTCCCAGCTCAGGCGTTGCTTCTCCACCCGCCACTCCTTGCCGGCGCCGTGCATGTCGTCGCCGCCGCGCCAGTGGTCTTCGTGGCGCTTGAAGTAAGGCAGGCACTCACTCCAGCGCCAGGCCTCGTCGCCGTTGAGTTCGGCCCAGCCGTCGTAGTCACGCGACTGGCCGCGCATGTAGATCATGCCGTTGATGCTGCTGCAGCCGCCCAGCACCTTGCCGCGCGGGTAGCGCAGCTTGCGGCCGTTCAGGCCGGCGTCGGGCTCGGTGAAGTAGAGCCAGTCGGTGCGCGGGTTGCCGATGCAGTAGAGGTAGCCCACCGGGATGTGGATCCAGTGGTAGTCGTCGGGCCCGCCGGCCTCGATCAGCAGCACGCGCCGGCGCCGGTCGGCCGACAGGCGGTTGGCCAGCAGGCAGCCGGCGGTGCCGCCGCCGACGACCACGTAGTCATAAGTGGGGACGTCCAGGCCCCTGGGCGCCTCAGCGTACGACATGGCTGGCCAGCACCGGGAACAGCTTCACCAGCCCGTCGGCCAGCAGTTCCACCGCCATCGCGGCCAGGATCAGGCCCATCAGCCGCGTCATGATGTTGATGCCGATCCGGCCCAGCACCTTGGCGATGCGGCCGGAAGCCGTGAACACGAGGTAGGTCACCAGCGCGATCACCACGCCGTAGCCCACCAGCACGCCCAGCTGCCAGACGTGGCGCGTCTTCTCGGCATAGATCACCATCGTCGAGATGGTGGCCGGGCCGGTGAGCAGAGGAATCGTCAGCGGCACCACCGCGATGCTGGCGCCGGCGTCGATCTTCTCGTTGCCCTCACTCACATCGCTGGGCTTGCTGTCGGCCTGCTCGGCGTTGAGCATCGCCAGGCTGCTGATCAGCAGCAGGCAGCCGCCACCAACCTGGAACGATGCCAGCGAGATGCCGAAGAACTCGATGATCTTCAGCCCCGCCAGCGCGCTGATGGCGATGACGCAGAAGGCCGAGAAGGCGCTGATCCGGATGGTGTGGGCGCGCTGCTCGCGCGTGAAGGTCTGCGTGAAGTGGATGAAGAACGGCACCACGCCGATCGGATTGACGATGGCGAGCAGGGCGATCAGCGGCTTGAGCAGGTCCATCGTCTGATCGTAGGTGGCGGCTTCGTGCACCCCGGCCATGTGGCGCGGGCGCTTCATATCGGGGGGCCGCTGGCCTCAGCGCGAAAACAACACTTGACGCGAGGGTACTTTACATGCCATTGGCTGGGGTGCCCTAATACGGAGTCTGTGTCTGGCAGCCGCGCCTTTCGCCTGATTGGTTCACGCAGGGTTGAGCTCCGCATGGTTTCGAGAACGGTTCTATCGAGGGCTCCCCGTGGGAAACAAACTGTACGTAGGTAATCTGGCCTATTCGGTGCGCGACGACTCGCTGCTCCAGGCTTTCAGTCAATTCGGCACCGTCAGCTCCGCCAAGGTGATGATGGACCGCGAAACCGGCCGCTCCAAGGGCTTCGGTTTCGTGGAAATGGGCTCCGACGCGGAAGCCCAGGCTGCCATCAACGGCATGAACGGCCAGCCGATCGACGGCCGTGCTGTCGTCGTCAACGAAGCGCGTCCTCGTGAAGAGCGCCCGGGCGGCTTCGGCGGCGGCGGCGGTGGCCGCAGCGGCGGTGGTGGCGGCGGCTACGGCGGCGGCGGTGGTGGTGGCGGCTACGGTGGTGGTGGCGGCGGCGGTGCCGGTGGTGGCGGCGGTGGCCGCAGCCCCTACGGCGGCGGCGGCGGCGGTCGCAGCCCCTACGGCGGCGGTGGCGGTGGTCGCAGCGGCGGTGGTGGCGGCGGCTACGGCGGTGGTGGCGGCGGTGGCAGCCGCGGCGGCTACTGATCCCGCGCCTGCAAGTCAGACCAACGAGGCACCTTCGGGTGCCTTTGTCGTTTCAGGGGCTGCCGCTCACTGGCGCCGCGGCTTGCGGCGCTGGCCCGACATCACGCGGTCGAGCAGCGCATTGGGCAGCAGCCGCAGCAGCTTGGCCACCACGCCCATCTGCCAGGGAATGACGCGGTAGCTGGTGCCCGCGGCGATAGCGGCATAGGCCTTGTCGGCAAAGACGGCAGCCGGCATCAGGAAAGGCATCGGGTAGGGGTTCTGCGCCGTCAGCGGCGTGGCGATGTAGCCGGGCAGCAGCGTCACCACCCTTACACCTTGGCCGCGGCACTCACCGCGCAAGCTCTCGCAGTACGCCACCACGCCGGCCTTGCTGGCGCAGTACGCGCCGTGCCCGGGCAGGCCACGGATGGCCGCCACGCTGGCCACGCCCACCAGCGTGCCCGAGCGCCGTTCGCGCATGCCGCGCAGGAAAGGGTGGAAGGTGGCGGCCAGCCCCAGGTTGTTGGTGGCGAAGATGTCGCGCATCACGTCCAAGTCGGCGCGCTCGGCGGTGTCCATGCCGATGCTGATGCCGGCGTTGGCGATGACCACATCCGGCAGGCCCTGGCGCGCGATGCAGTCGTGGCCGGCCTGGACGATGCTGTCGGTGACGGCCACGTCGGCTCCGTACACCACGACCCGGTCGGGCCCCAGCCCCTGCCCATCAGCCCAGGCCTGCAACTCGGCCGTGCGGCGCGCCACCAGCGCCAGCCGCCAGCCGGCCGCAGCGTACCGTGCGGCCAGGGCCTGGCCGATGCCGCTGGACGCGCCGGTGATGAATACCAGCGGCGCGCTCACTTCGCCGCCGCCCGGGCCGGCACTGCGGCGCGCGGCAGCAGGCGCGCGCGCACGCTGCCCTGCAGGTCCAGGCGCTGGGCGCCGTGGTCGTAGTCGAGCCCGTCGCCGCGCAGTTCGTTGGCGCCCACACGCACCAGCACCGGCAGGTGGCTCTTCACCCGCTCGGTCACCAGGAAAGCATGCAGGAACTCGCTGCGCATCAGCACCGGCTGGCCGCTGGCGTCGCTGCTGGTGACCTCGGCCCCGCCCAGCAACTGCAGCTCGCTGCCGTCGCCGCTGCCGATGGCGCGCTGGGCCGTGGCGCGCGTGACCCGGCCGTCGTCGGCGATGGCGTTGATCACGGCGCCCTCGATCTCGATGCGGTCGGTGGCCGGGAAGTGCTTCATGCGCGCGCCTTCGATGCGCAGCCTGAGGCGGCCATCGGCCGCGAAACGTTCCAGCGCGAACTGGTTCATCGTGTAGTCGGGCTCGCTGCTGACGGGCCTGTCCTCCGTCTCCACCGCGCCGCGCGGCGAGTTCTTCACCAGCCACCAGCTGGCCAGTGCCAGCAGTGCCATCAGCAGCAAGGGCAACGACGCCGACAGCACCGCGCGCACCCGCAGGTGCCACGCCAGGCGCTCGCGGCGCGGGGCGCCGCGCACCGGGCCCAGCGAAATGGGCACCTCCGGCAGGTCGGGCAGGTGCAGTTCAACGCTCATGCACCGTCCAATGTCTGCATCTGGCCCCGAAGCAGTTCGGCATAACGACCCGACGCCATCAGCAGCAGGTCGCAGAACTCGCGCGCCGCGCCATGCCCACCGGCGGCGGCGGTGACGTGGTGCGCCACCGCCTTGACCTCTGCATGCGCGTTCGCCGGCGCACAGGCGAAGGCGGCACGGCTCAGCAGCGGCAGGTCGGGCCAGTCGTCGCCGATGGCGGCCACCTCCGCCCATTCGAGGTTCAGGCGGGCCAGCAAGGCCTGCGCCGCGGCCAGCTTGTCGTGCACGCCGTAGATCGCTTCCGGCAGCTTCAGATCGGCCACACGCCGCCGCACCGCCGGTGAATCGCGCCCGGTGATCACCAGCGGTGTAATGCCACCCTGCTGCAACAGCTTCAGCCCGTGGCCGTCCAGCGTGGCGAAGGCCTTCACCGTCTCGCCGGCCTCGCCGATGTAGATGCGGCCGTCGGTGAGCACGCCGTCGACGTCGAAGATCGCGGCCTTCAAACCCAGCCCGCGGCCCTGCGCGCGCAGCAACAGTTCGGGCGGGAAGCTCAGCGCAGGGGTCATGCCGGCGCGCTCAGATGACCTTGGCACGCATCAGGTCGTTGGAATTGAGCGCGCCCACCAGGCGCCCCTGGGCATCCACCACCAGCACGCTGGTGATGCGGTGCTGCTCCATCACGCCCGCGGCATCCACCGCCAGCGCGTCGTCGCGCACCAGGCGCGGGCCCGGGTGCATGACCTGCTCGGCCGTCAGCGCACGAAGGTCGGCGCCGCGTTCGATCAGCCGGCGCAGATCGCCGTCGGTGAAGATGCCCATCGCGCGGCCGGCACCGTCGACCACGGCGGTGAAGCCCAGGCCCTTCTTCGTCATCTCGCGCAACAACTCGTTGAAGCTGGCATTCGGCGCCACCGTGGGCACGGCCTCACCGCCGCGCATCAGGTCGCGCACATGCATCAGCAGCTTGCGGCCCAGGCTGCCGCCGGGGTGCGAACGTGCGAAGTCGGCCTCCTGGAAGCCGCGTGCGTCCAGCAGCGCCACGGCCAACGCATCGCCCAGCGCCATCTGCGTGGTGGTGCTGGCCGTGGGGGCCAGGTTCATCGGGCAGGCTTCTTCGTCGACCGCGCTGTCGAGCACGATGTCGGCGTGCTGGGCCAGCGTGGAATCGGCCTTGCCCGTCATCGCCAGCAGCGTCACACCCAGGCGGCGCATGGCGGGCAGGATGGCGGCCAGCTCATCGCTCTCGCCGCTGTTGCTGATGGCCAGCACCACGTCGCCGGGCACCACCATGCCCAGGTCACCGTGGCTGGCTTCGCCCGGGTGCACGAACATCGCCGGCGTGCCGGTGGAAGCCAGCGTGGCCGCCACCTTGCGGCCCACATGGCCGCTCTTGCCCATGCCCATCACCACCACGCGGCCCTTGCAGGCCAGCACGGCCTGCACCGCGCGCACGAAGCTCTCGCCCAGGCGCCCGGCCAGCCCTTGCAGCGCGCGCGCCTCGATCTCCACGGTGCGGCGCGCCATCTCCAATGCACGTGCTTGGTCGACTAGCATCGCCTGATTCTAGGCACCACGACACGATTGGCCTCCACCCTCGAACTGGTTCTGCTGTATCTGGTCGCCGCAGTGCTCGGCGTGGTGGTGTGCCGCTCGCTGAAGCTGCCGCCGATGCTGGGCTACCTGGTGGTGGGCGTGCTGATCGGCCCCAACGCACTGGCGCTGGCCAAGGACAGCGCCGGCGTGAAGTACCTGGCCGAGTTCGGCGTGGTGTTCCTGATGTTCGTCATCGGGCTCGAATTCAACCTGCCCAAGCTGCGCAGCATGCGCACGCTGGTGTTCGGGCTGGGGCTGTCGCAGGTGGGCCTGACGATACTCGTGACGATGCTTGGGCATGTCGTGCTGGTGTCGGGTTATGCCTGGCTCTTCGGCGGCCAGTGGCAGATGGGCTGGCAGGGTGCGGTGGTGCTGGGCGGCGCCTTGGCGATGTCGTCCACCGCCATCGTCGTCAAGCTGATGGCCGAGCGCCTGGAGCTGGAAAGCGAACACGGCAAGCGCGTGCTCGGTGTGCTGCTGTTCCAGGATCTGGCCGTGGTGCCGCTGCTGGTGCTGATCCCCGCCCTGGGCTCGCCGGCCGAAGAGATGATGGCCGCCATGGCCTGGGCCCTGCTGAAGGCCGGCGTGCTGCTGACGCTGCTGCTGGTGGGCGGGCAGAAGCTGATGCGCTGGTGGCTCACGCTGGTGGCGCGGCGCAAGAGCGAAGAACTCTTCATCCTGAACCTGCTGCTCATCACGCTGGGCCTGGCGTGGATGACCGAACATGCCGGCCTGTCGCTGGCGCTGGGTGCCTTCGTCGCCGGCATGCTCGTGGCCGAGACCGAATACAAGCACCAGGTGGAAACCGACATCCGGCCCTTCCACG
>CAYREA010000028.1:0-37625 GCA_964423075.1 uncultured Rubrivivax sp.
TGGGTTCGCTGCGCCGCAGGTCGCCGATGGTCTCGAACAGCGGCACGGTGATGAGGGACGCTTTCGCGCCGTCGTCCAGCGTGCCGGTGAGCAGGCCGGTTTCCTTCTGCAGCAGCAGCACCTCGAGCAGGTCGCTCACCTCTTCGGTGTGGCTGATGATGTAGTGGCGGATGGCGTTGCGCCCGTAGGCCGCCAGCGACTGCCGGGCGGTCTCGAAGATGGCGAGTTCGTCGCGCGCCAGTTCGGAATACGTCGTGCCGTGCACGCGCAGCGGCCGCGCGTCGTTCAGCAGCGCCAGCAGGCGTTCGCGGCGCGCACTCTCCGGCAGGGCGCTGTAGTCGGGCTCGATGCGTGCCACGCGCAGCAGTTCGGCGATCACGGCCTCGTGTTTGTCGCTGCTCTGGCGCAGGTCGAGCGTGGCGAGGTGGAAGCCGAACACCTGCACCGCGCGCATCAGCGGCGCCAGGCGCGGGCCCACCAGGGCCTGGGCATGGTGGTGCCCGAGCGAACGTTCGATCACCTGCAGGTCGCGGTGGAAGGCCTCGGCATCCGGGTAGGGGTTCTGCGGCACCACGGCGTGGCGCAGCGCTTCGGTGCCGGTCAGTTCGTGCAGCGTGGCGGCCAGGCGGGCATAGACGCCGATCAGCGCGCGGCGGTAGGGCTCGTCGTGGCGGTGTTCGTTCTGGTCGGGCGATGCCTCGGCCAGCGCGCGCATGGCCTCGGTCACCGGCGCCAGCGTGCCGCTGATCGACAGCTCGCTGCCCAGGTTGTGCACCTCGGTGAGGTAGTGGCGCAGCACCACCTCGGCCTGGCGCGACAGCGCGTGTTTCAGCGTGGCGGCGGTGACGTTGGGGTTGCCGTCGCGGTCGCCGCCGATCCAGTGGCCCATGCGCAGGAAGCTGGCCACCGGGTGGCCGGGCAGGGCGCGTTCGATGTCGCGGTACAGGCGCGGAATCTCGCGCAGGAAGGTGGTGCCGTAGTAGCTGAGCGCGTTCTCCACCTCGTCGGACACGCGAAGCTTGGCGGTGCGCAGCATGCGCGTCTGCCACAGCTGGGTGACGCGGGCGCGCATCAGCGCTTCGTTGTCGGCCCGGCGCTCGGGGCTGGACAGCTCGTCGCGTTCGCTCAGCAGCTCGGCGATGGCACGTTCGGCATCCAGAATGCTCTTGCGCTGCACCTCGGTGGGGTGGGCGGTGAGCACCGGGCTGATGTACGCCGTGGCCAGCGTGGCGGCGATCTCGGCGGCGCGGTGGTCGGCGCGGTGCAGGCGCTCGAAGGCCAGGGCCAGCGAGCCGTCCTGCAGATCGCCGGCCTTCTCGTGCACGGCGCGGCGGCGCACGTGGTGCTGGTCTTCGGCGATGTTGGCCAGGTGGCTGAAGTAGCTGAAGGCACGGATGACGGTGACGGTCTGGTCGGCCGACAGGTTCTTCAGCAGCCGGTCGAGCACCCGCCCGGCGCTGGCGTCGGCCTTCAGCCGGTAGGCCACCGAAAGCTGGCGGATGCGCTCGATCAGCTCGAAGGCCGCGGTGCCTTCCTGTTCGCGGATGACGTCGCCGAGGATGCGGCCGAGTAACCGGATATCTTCGACCAGCGGTTTGTTCTTGGTGGCGGCGTCGTCATCGGCCGCACCACGGCTGGCTTTGGTGCGTGCGGCGGGGGCGGGGCGGGCTGACTTGGTGCGCGGCATGCTGGGCTCCGGTGCGTGTAACCAGGTTACCAATGGGCGGGGCGGATTGTGCCCTTCCATCGCGCCCTCGCCCGCAAGCCGCATGCCCAGCCGGGCGCTGGCTATCATGCCCGCCATGAGCCTCAGCACCTTGACCATCGCCACCCGCGAAAGCCGCCTGGCCCTGTGGCAGGCCGAACACGTGCGCGACGCCCTGCAGTCGCGCTTCGGCCTGACCGTGGAGCTGCTGGGCATGACCACCCGCGGTGACCAGATCCTGGACCGCGCACTGTCCAAGGTGGGTGGCAAGGGCCTCTTCGTCAAGGAGCTGGAAACGGCGCTCGAGGAGGGCCGCGCCCACCTGGCCGTGCACTCGCTGAAAGACGTGCCGATGGACCTGCCGGCCGGCTTCGTGCTGGCCGCGGTGTGGGAGCGCGAAGACCCGCGCGACGCCTTCGTCTCCGGCCAGTACGAAAATCTGAACGACTTGCCGCAGGGCGCCGTGGTCGGCACCAGCAGCCTGCGCCGCGTGGTGCAGCTGATGGGCGCGCGGCCCGACCTGCGCATCGAGCCCCTGCGCGGCAATCTCGACACGCGACTGCGCAAGCTGGATGAAGGCGGCTACGACGCCATCGTGCTGGCGGCAGCCGGCCTGAAGCGCCTGGGCCTGGCCGAGCGCATCCGCTCCACCTTCGCCGTCGACCAGATGATCCCGGCCGCCGGCCAGGGTGCCCTGGGCATCGAGGTGCGCGAAGACGCCACCGAGCTGCGTGCGCTGCTGGCCCAGACCATCCACCTGCCCACCTTCCTGTGCGCGCATGCCGAACGGGCCGTGTCGCGCGCCCTGGGCGGCAGCTGCAGCATGCCGCTGGCCGCGCACGCGGTATGGGACGGCGCCACGCTGCGCCTGGACGCCGCCCTGGGCGACCCCACCACGCCGCAGCGCCCGCTGCTGCATGCTCGCGTGGCCGCCGCGGTGCTGGACGAACCGGCCGCACGCGCGCTGGGTGAAGAAGCCGCCGCCCGCCTGCGTGCCGCCGGCGCCGGCAGCTACCTGCCGGCCGGTTGACCCGCGCGGCCGCCATGCGCCTGCTCGTCACCCGCCCCGCGGCCCAGGCCGCGGCCTGGGTGGCCGAGTTGCAGGCGCTGGGGCACGAGGCGGTGGCGTTGCCGCTCATCGACATCGGCGCGCCGGCCGACGCCGCGCCGGTGCGGGAAGCCTGGCAACGGCTGGCGCAGTTCAGCCTGGTGATGTTCGTCAGCGCCAATGCCGTGCGGCACTTCTTCGCACTGGCGCCTGCGGCCTGGCCGGCAGGCCTGCGCGCCGGCTCCACCGGGCCCGGCACCTCGGCGGCGCTGCGCGGCGCCGGCCTGCCAGCGGCGGCCATCGTCGAGCCAGCGGCCGATGCAGGCCGCTTCGATTCGGAAGCGCTGTGGGCCCGCCTGGCCGGTGAAGACTGGGCCGGCCGCCGCGTGCTGGTGGTGCGCGGCGAGGAAGGGCGCGACTGGCTGGCCGACACGCTGCGCGGCCGCGGCGCGACGGTCGACTTCGTGGCCGCGTACCAGCGGCGCCCGCCGCAGCACGATGCCAGCTCGCGCGCCGTGCTCGCCATGGCGCTGGCCGATCCTCAGACGCACGTCTGGCTGTTGAGCAGCAGCGAGGCCGTCGGGCACCTGCGCCAGCTGGCGCCGGGGGCCGACTGGTCGGCGAGCCGTGCGCTGGCCTCGCACCCGCGCATCGCGCAGGCGGCGCGCGACGCCGGCTTCGGTGACGTGCAACTGCTGGCCACCCCCACGGCCGCAGCGGTGGCCGCCTGGGTGGCGCAGGGGCCGTCGATACAATCCGGCGCTCCGTGACCGAGACACCCGCGCCCTCAGAAGCCACGCCCGCCGTAGCCCCTGCGCGGGTGGTGCCGAGCGCTGCCGTGCCTGCTGCCACCGCCAGCGCCGGCCGCTGGATCGCCGCCGGTGCCGCTTTGCTGGCCGCCGTGGCCGCCGCGGCCATCGTGCTGGCCTGGAACACGCAGCAGCGTGTGAAGACGCTCGAAGCCGAGCTCGTCAAGCGCCAGCAGGACAGCGGCAGCCAGGCCACCGAAGCCCGCACACTGGCGCGCCAGGCCGAGAGCACGGCGCGCGAGACCGCGGCCAAGCTGGCGCTGCTGGAAGCGCGCGTGGCCGAGACCTCGATGCAGCGCAGCCAGCTGGAAGACCTGATCCAGTCGCTGGCGCGTTCTCGTGACGAGAACGTGCTGGCCGACCTGGACGCCGCCATCCGCGTGGCGCAGCAGCAGTCGGCCATCACCGGCAGCGCCGAGCCGCTGGTGCTGACGCTCAAGCAGGCCGACGAACGCCTGGCGCGCTACAACCAGCCGCGCCTGGAGCGGGTGCGCCGCGCCGTCGCGCAAGACCTGGAGCGCGCGCGCGGCGCCGGCGTCACCGACATCACCGTGCTCACCATCCGCCTGGACGAGGTGATCCGCCAGGTGGACGAGCTGCCGCTGCAGGCCGCGCCCGAACGGCGCAGCGCCGCGCGCAGCGACGCGGCTGCGGCGGCGCCAGCGGCCAGCGCCGCCGCCGGCTATGGCGAACGCTGGAGCGCCCTGGGTTCGGCCCTGTGGCAAGAGGTCAAGAGCCTGGTTCGCGTGTCGCGCATCGACGCACCCGAGGCCATGCTGCTGGCACCCGAGCAGGCCTTCTTCCTGCGCGAGAACCTCAAGCTGCGCCTGCTCAACGCACGCCTGGCGTTGCTGTCGCGCCAGTTCGACACCGCCCAGACCGACCTGCGCGAAGCCCAGGCCGTGCTCGACCGCTGGTTCGACCGCGGCGCGCGCCGGGTCGGCGTGGCCAGCGACCTGGTGCGCGCGCTGGCCGCGCAGGCACGCCAGGTGGCCGTGCCGCGGCCCGACGCGACGCTGGCGGCCATCGCCACCGCGTCGGCCGGGCGCTGACGCGCGCGCAGGACGGCAGCCGCATGCGGGGCGTGATCTGGCTGGTGCTGTTGTTCGTGGTGGCCGTGGTCGCGGCCACGACGCTGGGCAGCAACGACGGCCTCGTCAGCATCTACTGGGGCGGCTGGCGCGTCGATTTCTCGCTCAACCTCTTCGTCATCGTCGTGCTGGGTGCCTGCCTGGCGCTGATGTCGGCGGTGCAGGCGCTCAATGCGCTCTTGAGCCTGCCGCGGCGTGCCGGCGAGTGGCGCGCGCTGCGGCGCGAACGCGCGGCGCAGGTGGCGCTGCGCGAGGCGCTGGCCGAGTACTTCAGCGCCCGCTACGGCCGCGCGCGCAAGGCGGCGCAGCGCGCCCTGGCCATCGCCGCCGAGACGGCCGTGCTGCGCGACGATGCCGAGTTCCTGGCCCTGGGCCAGCTGCTGGCGGCCGGCAGCCTGCACCGCCTGCAGGACCGTCCGCGCCGCGACGAAACGCTGCGCCTGGCCTTGAAGGCCGCGCGTGGTGGCCGTGTGCTGCGCGGCGGCCCGCGCAGCGCCGAAGAAGCGGCGCGCCTGCTGGCTGCCGAATGGGCGCTGGAAGACCGCGACGCGCCGCGTGCGCTGGAATCGCTGGCCGCGCTGCCACCGGGCGCCGCGCGGCGCACGCACGCGCTGCGTCTGAAGCTGCAGGCGCTGCGCATGGCGCGCCAGCCGCTCGAGGCCCTGCACACCGCGCGCCTGCTGGCCAACCACCAGGCCTTCTCGGCCGTGGTGGCGCAGAGCCTGCTGCGCGGACTGGCCGCCGAGACGCTGGAGTCGGCACACGACGGCCAGCAATTGCGCCGCCTGTGGGGCCAGTTCGACGCCGCCGACCGGCGCGACCCGGCCGTCGCGTCCCGTGCTGCCTTGCGTGCCGTGCAACTGGATGCCCATGAGGACGCACGCAGCTGGTTGCGCCCCTTCTGGGAACGCCTGGCCGAGCTGGCGCGCGAAGACCGCGAACAGGTGGCGCTGGCGCTCATGGAAGCGCGCCGCGGCATCGGCGTCGACTGGCTGCCGCGCCTGGAAAGCGCCGCACAGGCCTTCGGCCACGAAAGCGCCGTCGTCGCCGCCGTGGGCATGGTCTTCGCGGAACGCCAGCTCTGGGGCAAGGCACGCCGCCTGCTCGAACAGGCGGCCGCGGCACCCGGCCTGCCCACGCGCGCACGCCGCGCCGCCTGGCGCGAACTGGCCGCGCTGGCGCGCCAGGACGGCGACGAAGCCCGTGCCCTGTCGTGCGAACAGGCCGCCGCCGCTCTGGATTGAAAAGTGCCCGCAGACTGCTGATATACTGCGAGGCTGCGCGGCTGTAGCTCAGCTGGATAGAGTACTTGGCTACGAACCAAGGGGTCGTGGGTTCGATTCCTGCCAGCCGCACCAGAATTTCGGTTCTAGATCGACGGGTTAGATGCTTCGGCGTCTAGCCCGTTTGTCTTTGCGGAGCGGCCGGATGAAGACGATTCGAGATCTGTTGAAGCCGCCCCACATCGAGGGCCGTGTCGAGTCGATCGTCGTGCGGGGCAGCCCGCGCGAGCCGGCGCGGTGTGTCAGCAGCACCGTCGCGCTGGCCGGCATCGGCCTGGCCGACGACCGGCTGGGGCAGCGTGGTGAAGCCGATCTCTCCACGCGCCAGGTCACCCTGATCCAGGCCGAGCACCTGGCGGTGATCGCGATGCTGGCGCGTGTCGGCCCGCTCGACCCCATCGGCCTGCGCCGCAACCTGGTGGTCTCGGGCATCAACCTGCTGGCGCTGAAGAACGCGCGGCTGCAGGTGGGCGGCGCGCTGCTGGAAATCGTCGGCCCCTGCCACCCCTGTTCGCGCATGGAAGAGGCCATTGGCCCCGGCGGTTATGCCGCGATGCGCGGGCATGGCGGCATGACGGCCCGGGTGCTGACCGGCGGCCCCATCCAGGTGGGTGATGGCGTGCGGGCGGCGCCCGAAGGGGGCTCCGCATGACCGGCGGCGAGCCTGAATTCGACCTGGCGATCATCGGCGGCGGCATCGTTGGCGCGGCCGTCGCGTACTTCCTGGCGCCGCGGCGGCGTGTGCTGCTGCTGGAGGCCGAGTCGGCCCACGGCTACCACGCCACGGGGCGCTCGGCGGCGTTGTACACGCAGAGCTACGGCCCGCCGGCCGTGCGTGCCCTCACGCGCGCCAGCCGGGCCTTCTACGACACGCCGCCGGCGGGCTTTGCCGCCGTGCCGCTTTTGAAGCCGCGCGGCACGCTGCTGGTGGGCAGCCAGGCGCAGCGCGCCGAGGTGCTGGCGCTGCACGGCCAGCTGCTGGCCGAAGGCACGGCGGCGCAGCTCCTGGAGGGTGCGGCTGCGCGCGAGCTCGTGCCCGTATTGCGCCCCGAGGCCGCGGCGCTGGCGGTGCACGACCCCGGTTCCTTCGACATCGACGTCGACGCCCTGCTGCAAGGCTACCTGCGCGGTGCCCGCGCGGCCGGCGCGAGCTGCCTCACCGGCGCGCGCGTGGTTGCGCTGGTGCGCGCGGGCAAACGCTGGGACATCCGTTGCGAAGACGGCCGCTCGTTCGCCGCACCGCTGCTCGTCAACGCCGCCGGCGCCTGGGCCGACGGGGTGGCCGGCCTGGCCGGCGCCGGGCCGCTGGGCGTGCAGCCGCGCCGGCGTTCGGCTTTCCTGTTCGCACCGCCCGAGGGTCTTGCGGTCGAGACCTGGCCGGCCGTGATCGCCATCGACGAGAGCTGGTACTTCAAGCCCGACGCCGGCCTGCTGCTGGGTTCACCGGCCAATGCCGACCCGGTGCCGCCGCACGACGTGGTGGCCGAGGAACTGGACGTCGCCACCGGCATCGCCCGCATCGAGGAAGCCACCACGTTGCAGATCCGGCGCCCGCGCCGCACCTGGGCCGGGCTGCGCAGCTTCGTGGCCGACGGCGAGCCGGTGTGCGGCTTCGACGCCCACGTGCCCGGCTTCTTCTGGGCCGCGGCCCTGGGCGGATACGGCATCCAGTCGTCGCCGGGTTTCGGGCGCCTGTGCGCCGACGTGGTGTGCGGCCAGGCGCAGCCGCCCGCCGGCTTGGCGCCCCGGATCGTTCAGGCCTGCCAGACCCCGTAGCCCTGTTCGCGCAGCGCGATGGCGAGTTCCACCTCCATCTCGCGTGCCGCTTCGTAGGGCATGGGGTTGTAGACCTCGTACAGCTGCGGCAGCAGGTGCAGCCCGTAGGCCTGCACGTAGCGGTTGGCTTGCACGCCGGCCTTGTGGCGGTCGAAGCGCAGGTCGGGGTCCAGGCCCGTCATGCCGACGTAGACGAAGGGTTTGCCGAGCTGGTAGTCGGGGTTGGCCTTGCGAAAGCCGGCTTCGTTCCACACCCGGTCAGACAGCGCCACCACGTAGACATGGTGGTGGTGGCGCGCCGCCCGGCTCAAGGTTCAGGGCTCGAGACTCAAGCGCCCTGGCGCCGCTGCTGTTCGGCGGCGAAGAAGGCATTCAGCTCGCCCCCCGGCATGGCGTCGGTGAAACCGTCGAAGCGGCCCTGTTCCGACAGCAGCCGCGCCGCGCGCACGAAGCCGCCCCAGGCCGCGCGCGCCAGCGCGCCGCCGATGCTGACGCGGCGCACGCCGAGGGCGGCGATCTCGGCCATGTTCAGGTCGCTGGGCCAGCCCACCAGCAGGTTGAATGGCTTGGGCGCCACCGCAGCCACGGCGGCGGCGATGTGTTCGCGGCTGCGCAGGCCCGGCGCGTACAGGCAGTCGGCGCCGGCCTGGGCGTAGGCGCGCAGGCGGGCGAGCGTTTCTTCGAGATCGGGCCGGCCGACCAGGAAACACTCGGCGCGGCCCACCAGCAGCGTGTCGCCGCCGGCGCGGTCGATGGCGCGGCGCGCGGCGCGCAGGCGTTCCGCGGCGTCGTCGATGCTGAAGAGCGGATGCACGGCGTCGCCGGTGGAATCCTCGATCGACAGGCCGGCCACACCGGCCTGCACGGCCAGGCCGACACTTTCGGCCACCCCGGCGGGGCTGCTGCCGAAGCCGTTCTCGAAGTCGGCGTTCACCGGCAGTTCGGTGGCGGCCACCATCTCGTGCAAGTGCGCCAGCACCTGCTCGCGCGGCAGGCCGTTGTCGGGCTGGCCCAGTGACCAGGCCAGGCCCGCGCTGGTGGTGGCCAGGGCCTTGAAGCCCAGGCCCTGCAGGAAGCGCGCGCTGCCCGTGTCCCAGGGGTTGGGGATGAGGAAGCAGCCGCTCTGGTGCAGCTGGTGGAAGGCGCGGCGCTTGTCGGCGGTGCTGGGTGTGTGCATGGGCGAACGCTACTCGACCTTGGCGCCCGATGCATTCACCACCTTCTCCCACTTGGCAGTCTCGGCCGCGATGACCCGGCCGAAGTCTTCCGGGCTGCCGGCGATGGGCCGGCCGCCCAGTTCAGCCAGGCGCTCGCGCATCTTCGGGTCGGCGAGCGCGCGGTTCACCTCGGCGTTGATCTTCTCGATCACCTCGCGCGGCGTGCCCTTGGGCATGCCGATGCCGAACCAGGCCGTGGCCTCGTAGCCGGGCACAGTCTCGCCGACGGTGGGCAGGCCTGGCATCGAGGGCTCGCGCTGCTCGCTGGTGACCGCCAGCGCGCGGATGCGGCCGCCCTTGATGTGGCCGATGGACGAGGGCAGGTTGTCGAAGATCACATGCACCTGACCACCGATCAGGTCGATGAGCGCAGGGCCGGCGCCCTTGTAGGGCACGTGCACCATGTCGCAGCCGGTCATCGACTTGAACAGCTCGCCCGACAGGTGCACCGAGGTGCCGCTGCCCGACGAGGCCATGTTGATCTTGCCCGGGTTGGCCTTGCAGTGGTTGATGAACTCCTGCACCGTCTTCGCCGGGAACGAGTTCGTCACCTCCATCACGTTGGGTGTGCGCACCAGGCCGGCCACCGGCGCGATGTCGCGGATGAAGTTGAAGTTCAGGTTCTTGTACAGCGTGGCGTTGATGCCGTTGGCCGGGTTCACCAGCAGCATGGTGTAACCGTCGGGCGGCGCATTGACCACGAACTCCACGCCCAGGTTGTTGCCCGCGCCGGGTTTGTTCTCCACCACGAAGGGCTGGCCCATCTTTTCGGTGAGCCACTGCGCGACGATGCGCGCCAGCACGTCGGTGGTGCCGGCGGGCGGGTAGGGCACGATCCACTTGACGGGGCGCACCGGGTAGTCGGCGGCGCGCGCGGGAGCGGCGGCGAAGGCGGTGATCAACACCAGGGCCAGGGCGCGGACGCGGCGGTGGGTCATGCGTGTCTCCTGCGTTCTGTTCGTGTCGGACCGAATGTACGGGTGCACCCGCAGCCGCGGGCCCAGGGTCTTCGCTCACAAGCGGTTTCCGCCGCGCTGCCCTGCGCAGCGACAATGGCTTTTTGCCGCAGGTCCTTCGCCGTGAACGCAGACGACACCACCCCCGACAACGCCCACAAGCGCCGCCACTTCCTGAAGGCCGTCTCGGCTTCGATGGGCTCTGCGGCGCTGTCGGCCTGCGGCGGTGGTGGCGGCGACAGCCCGGCGCCGCCGCCGGCGGGCACGCCGGCGCCGACCCCCGCGCCGACTCCCGCACCGACGCCGGTGCCCACACCCGCACCGACGGCAACGCCCGCACCCACGCCGGCCCCGACCACCACCCCGTCACCCACGCCGGCACCCACCACCACGCCGGCACCGACGCCTGCGCCGACGGCCACGCCGTCGCCCACGCCGGCTCCGACGACAACGCCTGCGCCGACCCCGGCCCCGACCGCCACCCCCGCGCCGACCCCGGCGCCCACGCCCGCTCCGACACCGGCGCCCGGCAACGTCATCAACGCCGGCCCCACCGACTACCTCACCAAGCTGGCCACGCTGCGCCCGGGCGACACGCTGCTGCTGGCCGCCGGCAACTACGGCGTCGATACGTCGGGCAATGACACCGGCAGCCCGCCGGGCTTGCCGCTGTTCGGCCTGAACGGCACGGCCGTCGCGCCCATCACCATCACCGGCCCGGCCACCGGCGCCATGCCGGTGATGATGGGCCGTTCCACGCACAACACGGTGCGCCTGGACGACGCCAGCTACATCGTGCTGCGCCGCCTGGTGATCGACGGCCGTCGACGCGGCGGTGCCGGCGTGGCCACGCAGGGCCCATCACACGACATCACCATCGAGGACTGCGAGTTCCGCAACCTGGACGACGACCAGCAGACCGTCGCCATCTCCACCACCGGGGAACCCACCTGGAACTGGATCGTGCGCCGCAACCTCATCGACGGTGCCGGCACCGGCATCTACTTCGGCAATTCCACGGGTGACAGCCCCTTCGTGGCCGGTCTCATCGAGCGCAACGTGTTCCGCAACACGCTGGGCTACAACATGCAGATCAAGCACCAGACGGCCTGGGGCACGGTGCCGTCGGGCATGCCCACGGGCAAGACCACCACCATCATCCGGCACAACGTGTTCTCGAAGACCGGCACCAATGCCACCGGTGCCTTCGCGCGGCCCAACCTGCTGGTGGGCGACTGCCCGCCCAGCGGCCCGGGCTCGACCAACGGCGTGGCCATCTACGGCAACTTTTTCTACCAGAACAACACCGAATCGCTGTTCCAGGGCGAAGGCAACATCGCCTTCTACGACAACCTGCTGGTCAGCGCGGGCGACGCGGTGCGCATCCAGGTGCACAACGGCGCGGTGCGCGACGTGCGCATCTTCCACAACACGGTGGTGGCCGGTGGCGTGGGCTTTGCCGTGTCGGGCGGCGCGCCGGGTTACACACAACGTGTGCTCGCCAACGCGGTCTTCGCGGGTACGCCCATCAGCTTGAGCGGCAGCAACGCCACGCAGACCGACAACGTCACCGGCACGCAGACGGCTTCGGCCAACTTCCTGGTGAGCCCGCTGGTGGCCGTGGGCACGCTGAACCTGTACCCGAAGGCGGGCACCGCGATCAAGGGCACGGCCGTGGTCCTGACCGGCCTGGACGCCTACGCCGACTGGAACAAGGACTTCAACGGCGTCACCCGCGATGCCACCTACCGCGGCGCGTACAGCGGCGAAGGCAGCAACCCCGGCTGGCTGCTGGCGCTGAGCTTCAAGCCCTGAGGCCTGGCGCACGCGCGGCGCCGTTCGAGCGGGCGAACCCCCGCTTGGGCCTGGGTTTCATGCGCTTCGTCGCATGGGATTGCAGTCCGACGCCATGCCCTGCGACGATGCGCCACCTCAACACCTGGGCGTGGCCATCCGCCATGCACCCGGGGCCGCCCCCATCAGGAGCCCACCGCCATGGAAGCAAGCACCGAAGCCGCCGCAGCGCCAGCACCCGCGCCACCCAGCGTGCCGTTCGTCCCCGTGGCCGAGAACCAGCGCATCGAGGCGCTGGACGTCGTGCGCGGCTTCGCGCTGTTCGGCATCTTCCTGATGAACATCGAGGTCTTCAACCGCTTCTTCGGCGACATCTTCGGCCGCGGCATCCCGCTCGAAGCCAAGGGCCTGGACTGGCTGGCCACCTTCTTCGTCAACTACTTCGTGCAGGGCAAGTTCTGGACGATCTTCTCCACCCTGTTCGGCATGGGCTTCGCGGTGATGCTGGTGCGGGCCGAACAGTCGGGCCGCCCCTTCGTGCCGCTGTACCTGCGGCGCATCCTGGGGCTGGCCGTGTTCGGCGCCGGCCACTACATCTTCCTCTGGGAAGGCGACATCCTGTTCAGCTACGCCGTGGGTGCCATGCTGCTCATGCTGGCGCTGTACGCGCGGCCGCGGCTCTTCATCTTCGCCATCGTGGTGGCCATCGGCCTGGGTTTCCTGGCCCAGGGCTTCTTCGGCGTTGCCGGCGGGCTTGCGGCCACGGCCCTGGTGGCGCTGTACCTGCGCAGCGAGAAGCGCCTGAAGCTGCGCGGCCTGTCGATGCCGATCTTCTCCTTCCTCCTGCTGCTGATCGGCGTGGCGGTGAGCATCGGTGCGGTGGTCTTCTGGGTGATGCCCAACGGGCCCATCGAGCCGCGCCTGCCCATGAGCGTGTTCGGGCCGCTGTTGCTGGTGACGGGCTGGTTGTCCTGGAAGTTTCACGAGCCGGTGGAGAAGCGTTCGCTGCGCACGGCGGTGAGTCTGTATGTCTTCGGCGGCGTGGTGGCGACGTCCATGGGCCTGGTGCAGCACTTCAGCCCGGATCCGCTGGACGTGCTGACTGCCGCCGCCAAGAAGGAGGCGATTGAGAAGGCCTCGGCGCCGGCGGCCGCCGCCTTGCCGGCGCCGGTGGCCAGGCCGGCTGCATCGGCTGTGGCGGCTTCGGCGGCTGCATCGGCTGCAGCGCCCAAGAAGAGCAAGGCCGAGCAGGCGGCCGCGATGAAGGCCGAGCGCGACAAGCGCAAGCTGGAGCGCGAGACCGAACGCGCCGCAGAGATCAAGGCCCAGACCCAGGGCAGCTACCTGGGCCTGGTGGAGCGCCGCGGTGATCGCTTCCCGGAGAAGGCCGCCGGCGACTTCGGCTTCGGCGTGGTGCTGATGGGCATGTTCCTGCTGGGCATGTGGTTCGTGCGCTCCGGCGTGATGGAGAACACGAGCGCACACCTGCCGCTGTTCCGCCGCATGGCCTGGTGGGGCCTGTCGGTCGGCATCGCGTTGAGCCTCGTGAGCGCGCTGATCGCCGTGTCGCACGTGCCGGGTGAGCGCCACGACGGCTGGGGCATCGCCGGCGGCCTGCACATGCTGGCCAACCTGCCGGGCTGCCTGGGCTACATCGGGCTCGTCGTGTTGATGCTGCACAGCGCAGGGCCGGCCTCGCGCATCCGCGTGCTGGCGCCGCTGGGGCGCATGGCGCTGACCAACTACCTCATGCAGTCGCTGATCTGCAGCTTCTACTTCTACGGTTACGGCCTCGGCCACTGGGGCATGGGCCGCGCGCAGCAGCTGCTCTTCGTGGTCCTGGTGTTTGGCCTGCAGATCGTGTTCAGCCACTGGTGGCTGGCGCGCTTCCGCTATGGCCCGATGGAATGGTTCTGGCGCGGTTTCACCTACCGCCAGGTGCCGCCGCTGCGCATCAGCAGCGCGGCGCCGGCGGCGCCGGCGCAGGCCGCCTAGCGCCTACTTCGCCGGCACCAGTTCGATGCGCCGCACCGCGGCCGCATCGACCTTGGCGCGGGTGTAGAGCAGCGGGAAGTACTCGCCTTTCAGCCACATCGGAGCCAGGTCGCGGTAATGCGGACTGGCGGGGTCGCCCGACTGGCCGGGCGTGTTCATCGCGCGCGAGTTGTCCCAGTCGCCGACGTCGATGACCACGCGGAACGAAGGCCCGGCGAGCTGGCGGAAGTTGCTGCCGTCGTGGCTGGACAGGTTCACCGTGTCGCTGCCGCCCTGCTTGGGAAAGGGGCCGACGTTGAGCCTTGCCTTGGTGGCTTCGTCGGTGGCGTTGGCCAGCGGGTGCGCCAGCAGCGTGTGGTGCAGCTTGTCCCAGCGCCAGGCTGCGGGGTCGGGGCCGGCCAGCTGCTGCATGTCGTCCCAGGCCAGGGTGAGGCTCTTCTCGACGATCTGGTTGCGCCGGGCCACCGCATCGCCCGGCAGCGGCGGGCCGGGCCGTTCCATCAGTTCGAGCGTCAGCTCGGCATCGGCCGATCGGATCATCTGCGCTGCCGCACGCGGCAGCAGCACGTCCTTCAGCGTGGCGCCCAGGTGGCGCGTCCACCACAGCTCGAACAGCGCGGCCGCGGCCGAGTCACCGGTGGCCTGCAGGTTCCAGCCCAGCAGCAGCCGCGCGGCGGCCTGGGCCCGCGCCTCGTTCAGCGGCACGCCGCGCAGCACCGCCTGCAGGCGCCGTGCCGTCACCGACAGCACATCGTTCTGCAGCCGCATCGAATCTTCGATGCTCAGCTTCTGGGCGCCGCGCAGGCTCTCGGCCACACGTTGCCAGCGCGTGGCCGACGGCCACTCGAAGCCGAGCTTGCGTTCGCGGTAAGGGTAGCCCTCGGGCAGGTTCTGCTCGTTGGCAGAGGCCAGGAAACCGGCCGGCGGGTTCTGCGCAAAGGGCAGCTGTTCGCCGGGCCAGAAGCCGGCCCATTCGTAGCGGCCGTCGCCGGGCACGGGCAAGAGGCCGTCCCAGTTCGGCCTCACCGGCACTAGGCCGCCGGTCACCCAGCCGATGTTGCCGGCGGCGTCGGCATAGAGCTGGTTCTCGCTCGGCGCGCCCCACCTGGCCATGGCGCGGCGGAACTCGCCGAAGTTGCGCGCATGCATGTAGTCGATGCTGCCGAAGTAGGGTGCCATGCCAGCTTCCAGCCAGGCGGCGCGCACGGCATAGGCGCGGTTCTGGCGCCGGTCGACCAGCGTCACCGGCCCGTGGCGCGTGAACAGCAGCTCGGCCTGCACCGGCTCGCGCCCGAGCACGGGGATCAACTCGGTGACGCGTTTCATCTTCTCCCAGCCGCCCTTGTAGCGGTATTCCTGCGGCCGGTCAGGATGGGTCTCGTAGACGTAGAGGTCTTCCTGGTCGGCCGAGAAGATGGTCAGGCCGAAGGCGATGCTGCCGTTGTGGCCGATGGACACGCCCGGCAGCGCCGGCTCGCCACCGCCGATGACGTTGAGGCCCGGCGCTTCCAGGTGCACGATGTAGCGCAGCGAAGGCGCGGCATAGGCGCGGTGCGGGTCGCTGGCCAGGATCGGCCGGCCGGTCGTCGAGCGCGACGGCGCCACCACCCAGGCATTGCTGCCTTCGGGCGCCGCCGGGCCTTCGGCTGACGCCAGGCGCAGGCCGGGGTCGGCCGCGCTGCGGCGGCCTTCGCGGCCGCCCACCAGCACGCCCTGGGTGGCGAGCGTGTACACGCGCATCACTTCAGGCGGTATGCAGGGGTCCAGGCCTTCGGGCAGCTTCGTCTCCCAGCGCGGTGAGAGGCGGATGCGCACCGCGTCGGCCTTCAGCTCGCTGTGGCAGGCCACGTAGGCACGCGAGAACTCCGAGCCCAGGTTGCGTGTGAGGCCGTGGCTGCGGATGCGCACCACGTCTTCGGCCTGCCACTTCTCGGGCCGGTAGCCGAAGTGGGTGAACTCGAAGGGCAGCTTCGCCGGGTCGGTGCCCAGCTGGTCGATGTAGGCGTTGATGCCGGCCACGAAGCGCTGCGCGATGCGCTTGGCGTCGGGGCCGTAGCGCGCCCATTCGCGGCCCATCTCGCCGCGGTAGAGGAACAGGCGCGCCGCGCGGTCCTGCTCGACGAAGTCGCCGCCGAGCACCCCGGCCAGCCGTCCCAGGCCGCGGCGCCGCCACAGGTCGATCTGGAACAGGCGGTCGCGGGCGGCGTTGTAGCCCTGCGCAAAGAACAGGTCATCCTTGCTGGCTGCCACGATGTGCGGCACGCCCCAGGTGTCGACCCGGATGCTCGCCGGCGCTGCGAGGCCGGGCACGGCGAGCGTCTGCGTCTCGGCGCCCTGGCCGGGCAGCGGTGCAAGAAGCAGGGCGGCCAGGCCGCTCAGCCAGCGGCGGAAGGCAGCGTCGGCGAAGAAGTTGGGCATGCGCACATTCTCAACCCTGACCCGCGGCGTCAGGGTTGCCTGCCTAGCATGGCCCCATGCCGCTGCCCGCGGTGATGAACCCGAGAGGCCCCCATGCTCCCCAGCGGCAAACCCGGCGACTTCGACTTCCTGGCCGGCCAGTGGAAGATCAGCCACCGCCGGCTGAAGAAGGCCGGCAGCGACGACTGGGACGTGTTCGAGGGCGAGGCCACTTGCTGGACCATCCTGGCCGGCGTGGGCAGCGTCGAGGAACTGCGCATTCCCGAGCGCGGCTTCAGCGGCATGGGCCTGCGTCTGCTCGACCTCGACAAGTGCATCTGGAACGACTTCTGGGTCAGCGGCAAGAGCGGCGTGCTGGCGACGCCTGGCATGGCCGGCGGCTTCGACCAGGGCGTGGGCACCTTCACCGCCGAAGAGAAGCAGGGCGACCGGCCGCTGCTCGTGCGCGGCGTGTGGGACCGCATCACGCCCACGTCCTGCCGCTGGCACCAGGCCAGTTCCATCGATGGCGGCAGCACATGGGTGGCCGACTGGTTCATGGACTGGGTGCGGGCCTAGCGCGGCTCACGGCTCACGGCGCGTCGGCCACCACGCCGTCGCGCAGCACCAGCGCGCCGCCTGTGCAGAGTTCAGCCAGCAGCACGCCGGCAAAGGCCTCGGCGCTGCCCTCGGGCCGGCCCAGGCGCTGCCACACCGCCGCAAACAGCGGCGTGGCCGCGCACCAGGCCATCAGATCGGGCACGGCCTGTTCCCGCTCTTCCATCAGGTGGTACTTCACCAGCACCTTGGCACCATGGCGGGCGTGGCGCTCGGGCCGGGCGCGGAAGGCGGCCAGGCGCTCGCGGGCGAAGCGCAGGGCGCCGCCAATGTCCTCGAAAGGCGCGCCGTGGCCGGGCACGGCGATGCGGGCGCCCAGCGATTCGATCAGGTCCAGCACGGCCGCCACCTCGTCGAAGGCGTTCTCGCCTTCGAGCTCGGGAAAGACCACGCCGAAGCCGCGCTCCCACAGCGCGTCGGCCGTGATCACCACGCCCTCGGCGGCGTTGAAGAGGATCAGCGAGTGCGGGTCGTGCCCGGGCGCCGCCAGTGCCAGCCAGTGCTGCCGGCCGACCGTGAACGCCTCGCCGGGCCGCAGCAGGGCGTGCGGCACGAAGCGCTCGCAGCGCTGGCCGGTGGGGCGGTAGCTCAGCGCCACCTCGTCCCAGGCCTGTGCCGCTTCCCACTGGCCGGGCGGGATGGTGATGCGGCAGCCGAAGGCGCGCTGCACGCTGGCGTTGCCGCCGCAATGGTCGGAATGCAGGTGGGTGTTCAGCACGCCGGCCAGCGGCTCGTCGCGCAGTGCCTGCTGCACCAGCGCCACGGTCTGCGCGGCGTGCAGCACGTGGCTGGCGTCCACCAGCACGGCGCCCGCACCTTCGCCGTGCAGAAGAATGTTGTTCGACGACATCCATCCGCGCTGGAAGATCGTAAGTGCGGGCAAGGCGGGTGGGGGCGATGGCATCGGAGCGGGGCAAGGCGTGAAAAAGCCGCGGTCATTCTGGCTGAAGCGGCGCAGCGCTGGCCCGCCCCTGCGAGCTACCATCGCGGCTTGCCCTGAACACCAAACCAAAGAAGAAGGGTTCCCGCGCGGGGGCGCCGCCTGGCGCGCGCGGGGCCTGTGGAGCCGTCGATGAAGCTGCTGCTGAAGTTCAACCTCATCTTCGTGCTGGTGATGGCCATCGGCGTGGCGCTCAGTGGCTGGATCAGCCGCGGCCTGCTGCAGCAGCAGGCGCAGGAAGAAGTGCTGGGCGGCGCGCGCTTGATGATCGAGCAGGCGCTGGCGGTGCGCACCTACACCTCGGGCCAGATCACCAAGTTGCTCGAAGAGCGCATGAAGTTCGAGTTCCTGCCCCAGTCGATTCCCAGCTATTCCGCGACCGAGGTGCTCGCCACCGTGCGCACCAAGTACCCCGAATACACCTACAAGGAAGCCACGCTCAACCCCACCAACCCGCGCGACCGCGCCACCGGCTGGGAAGTGGACATCGTCAACGCCTTCCGCAACGACGCCGAGCTGAAGGAACTGGTGGGCCAGCGCGACACGCCCACCGGGCGCTCGCTCTACGTGTCGCGCCCCTTGCGCATCACCAACCCGGCCTGCCTGCAATGCCACAGCAGCGTGGAAGCCGCGCCCAGGACCATGGTCGAAAAGTACGGCCCGGCCAACGGCTTCGGCTGGCAGCTCAACGAGGTGATCGGCGCGCAGGTGATGTCGGTGCCGATGGCGCTGCCGCTCAAGCGCGCCGACGACGCCTTCCGCCTCTTCATCGGCTCGCTGATCGCCGTGTTCGTGGCCGTGGGCGTGGTGCTCAACATCATGATCTGGCTGGTGGTGGTGCGGCCGGTGACCCAGCTCTCCGCGCTGGCCGACAAGGTGAGCCAGGGCGAACTCACCGCGGCCGAATTCAACAGCAGCAGCCGCGACGAGATCGGCGTGCTGGCGCAGAGCTTCTCGCGCATGCGCGCCAGCGTGGTGCAGGCGATGAAGATGCTGGAAGGGTGATGTGAGCCAGCACCCCGAGAAGCTCGGCAAGTACCAGATCACCGGCGTGCTCGGCGAGGGCGCGATGGGGGTGGTCTACCGCGGCTTCGACCCCGACATCCGCCGCGTGGTGGCGCTCAAGACCATCCGCCACCAGCCCGGCAGCAGCGCCGAGGCCACGGCGCGCGCGGCGGCACGTTTCCGCAACGAGGCGCAGGCCGCCGGGCGGCTGATGCACCCCGGCATCGTCGGCGTCTACGACTTCGGCGACGACGGGCGCGTGGCCTACATCGCGATGGAATTCGTCGAAGGCCACACGCTGTCGGCCTACCTGGGCAAGAAGATCCCCTTCGGCAGCGGCGACATCGCCAGCATCGCCAGCCAGCTGTGCGAGGCGCTGAGCCATGCCCACGAACACGGCGTATGGCACCGCGACATCAAGCCGTCGAACGTGATCATGACCAAGAGCGGGCGCGTGAAGATCGCCGACTTCGGCATCGCGCGCACCGACACCACCGGCCTGACGATGGCCAACAGCGTGCTCGGCACGCCGATGTACATGGCGCCCGAGCAGTTCATGGGCCGCCCCATCGACCACCGCGTCGACCTCTACGGCACCGGCGTCGTGCTCTACCAGCTGGTGGCCGGCCGCCCACCCTTCGTGGGCCCGCCCGAAGCGCTCATGTACAAGGTGGCGAACGAAACGCCGATGCCGCCGTCCACCGTGGAAGGCGGCACCGGCAGCGACGTGTTCGACACGGTCATCGGCCGCGCCCTGGCCAAGGACCCGGTGGAGCGTTGGCCCAACGGCGCCGCCTTCCGCGACGCCGTGCACCGCGTCTTCGGCGGCACGGTGCCGGTGACGGTGGCACGCGACGTGGTCTACGCGCTGCCGATGGCCAGCGACTACGCGCCCACCGAACGCATCCCGCCGCCGGGCGTCACGCCCGGGCCCATCACCGGCAGCAGCGGCCACGCGCCCGCGCACTGGGACCCGGCCGTGCTGGCCAAGGTGGAAGCTGCGCTGGCGCGCCACGTCGGCCCGCTGGCCGCGGTGATGGTGCGGCGCACGGCGCGCGACTGCCACGACCTGCCCACGCTGTACCAGCGCCTGGGCGAGCAGATCACCCAGCAGTCGGTGCGCGAGGCTTTCCTCCACCAGCTGGTGGTCACCGGCACCGGCAGCGGCGGTATCGGAGCCACCGGCGGCAGCACCGGCGTGCACCGCGCTGCGGCGCCGCCACCCACCGGTGGCAGTGGCGGCAGCGCCGGCCTGGGTGCGTCTGGCGGCGCACCGGTCAGCGACGCCTGGCTGGAGCAGGCCGTGAAGCTGATGGCGGTGCATGTGGGCCCCATCGCCAAGGTGGTGGTCAAGCGCGCCGCCGACCGCACCCGCCAGCGCCAGGCCTTGTGTGCGCAGCTGGCCGAGGCCGCGCCCGAATCGGCACGCGCCAAACTGCTGGCAGATCTGGCCAAACTCGCCTGAATTGCACGAATGGGCCGCAAAGGCCCTGCTTCATCCCCGTATGGGGGGAAGCCTGCTGGCCGATAAACGGCATATCGTGTTTTCACGCGCAGGCCCGCCATGAACCACCCCGCCAGCCCCGAAGCCCTGACGCCCGAAGCCCTGCAGGCGCAGCGCGCCTCCATCGCCGTCGGGCTGGCTCCGCTGCTGGTGCTGCTGGCCTTCACCGCGGTGGTGAGCGGGCTCATCGAGCCCGACACCGGCGTGGCGGTGTTCGTCGCCTGCACGGCCTGGGTGGTGTACGAGATGTACCGCTACCAGGACCGCCTGGACGGCAGCGCCGAAGACGCCGCCGGCCCCTGGCTCTGAATCCGCGCCCGCAGCCGGATCACTTCCGGCTGTTGTCCAGAGAAGGCGGTGGCGTGTAACCCAGAGCGCGCGCTCGCGCTTCGTACTGCGCGGCCAGCAAGGGCTGCTCGACCCGCCGGTAGTACAGCGCCAGCTCGTAACTCGCGATACCGTTGCCCAGCGCCGCGGCGTACTGCAGCCAGCCTTCGTAGCGGCTGTTGTCGCGGCCGTGGGCACGGGCCAGCCGCGCGGCGGCGTCCTTGTCGCCGCGCGCCGCCTTGGCCAGTTCGGTGGCCGGGGCGTTGGGGCTGGGCTGGAAGGCGCTGCGGAACAGGCGCACGTCGTTGCGCTTCAGGATCTGCATCGCCTCGCGCGCACCTTCGCGCGCCACCTGCGCGCTGGACGCCAGCCGGCTGCCCGGATGGTGGGCCAGGAACTCGTCGGCCAGGCGCGCCACTTCGGGCGGCCACATCGCGGCTTCCAGCGTCGCGAAGTCGACCTCCTCGTCGCGTGAGCCGAAACGCGCCGGCGTGTCGGCCGCCACGCCGGCCGGCGGTTGCGGCGCCAGGCGGCGCTGGATCTGCGTGTTCTCGGCGATGAAGGGGTACTGCGCGAACTGCCGCAGCAGCGGCACCGGGTGGTTCAGCATCGTGTTCTGCACGTCGTACTTGACCAGGCGGAACAGGTCGCTGAAGGTGATCTCGTCCGAGGCCTGCTCCATCAGCTTCACCAGCGAGCCGGTGTAGAAGGTGTTGCGCGTGTCGTCGGCCGGTGCGATGGCCGGCTTGCCGGCGCCGGTGGCGAAGGCGATCAGGCAGCCGGGCGGCGCTTCCACCTGGTTCAGCCCGTCACCGCGGGCCAGCTCGCGCAGCGAGGTGCGGCAGGCGTCCACCACGGCGATGGTCAGGCCCTCGGGCCGCACCGGCAGCTGGCGCACCACGCTGCGGCTGAGCAGCATGCTGTTGCGCAACAGCGTGTCGGGCCGGGCCTTGGGGCTGGCGTGGGCCGACACCAGCAGGTTCTCGGCGTCCACCTGGGCGCCGTGGCCCGAGAAGTAGAAGAAGACCGTGGTCTCCGGCGGCGCGGCGCGCACCTGCGCGGCGAAGCCGGCCATCGCGGCGTTGGCCTGCGCCAGGTCCAGGTCCAGGCCTTCGGTGACCTTGAAGCCACGCTTTTCCAGTGCCACGCGCAGGTCGCGCACGTTCTTGTGGATGGGCGGCAGGTCGTCGCCCTCGGGGTACTCGCGGTTGCCGATCAGCAGCGCCAGGCGCGGCGGCTCGGTGGGCGCCATGGCGGCCTGGGCCCAGGCGGCGCGGGTGCCCAGCAGGGCGGCCAGCGTGCCCGACCAGCGCAGCCAGCGGCGGCGCGACAGCAGTAAGGATGGAGTCTTCATGGCGCCCCGCATGTCAACAAGCCGGCCGCCGGCGCACACACCTGCGGCACGCGGATGCCGTCGGTGCCCTGGGTCGCCGAGGGGGCCGGCCCCACCTCGGCGATGACGCCGGCGCGCAGGCGCACGGCCACGTTCTCGGTGCGCACCGCTTCCTCGAAGCGGTCCTTGCGCGCACCTTCCGACACCGCCAGCGTGGCCGAGATCGAGTTCTGCACCTGCGGCGTGGTCGGTAGCACGCCGTTGTAGAACACCGGGATCTCGGTCTGCACGCCGGCACCGTCGAAGAAGAAGCGGTAGGCGCCCACCGCCGGGCCGGTCAGCAGCACCGCGGTGCTGCCCTGGGCGCCGTTGCGCGGCAGCACGCTGATGTAGCCCGCGTTCAGCGGCAGTGTGCGGCCGCCGTAGGCCTGGCTGCCCACGTTCACGCGCAGGCCGCGACCGATCTCACCGAAGGGGAAGCTCAGGGCGAAGGCCTCGGGCGACAGCTCCAGCGTCAGCGCCGGCATCGAAACCGCCGTGCCCACCGTGGCGTCGAAAGGCATGCGCGCGACGATGGTGGCCGTGTCTCCCACGGTGGCCAGGCGGTCGGCGCGGATGTTCACCACGTCGGCCACGATGCCGTCGCCACCGATGTTGAGCGTGTCGCCTTCCAGGCGCACGCGGCTCTGCACGGCGTAGTTCTGCGGCGCGCCGCCGCCGACGGAGACGTTGGTCGGGTTGGCCGTCCAGGCCGTGTCGGGCGTGCCGGTGACGACCGACAGTTCACCCAGCACGCTGTTGCCCGCGCGCAGCAGCTGCACCGAGGCACCGTTGCTCGTGCGGATCGCCAGGCCCGCGCCCGCCGCCACGTTGAGGCGGCCGGCGTCGCCCTGGGCCACGCCATCGGCTGCGAAGGCGATGGGCAGGCCGGTGATCTGGCGCCCGGCGCGCTCGCCTTCCAGCGCCACGGCACCCTGTGCGGCCGCGGACACCAGCTCCAGCGTGCCGCCGTTGATGTTGACATCGGCCGCCAGCGTGGTGGTGCCGGCGTCGATGCGCCCGCCGGCGCCGGCCGTCAGCGTGCCCAGCGTCAATGCGCGCGCGTTGCCGTTCTCGATGCCGCTGCTCAGATCGATGCGGCCGCCGGCGTTCAGCGCCACGGCGCCGCCGAAGCGGTTGCCGGCGCTGCTGGCCAGGATGGCCTGGCCGGCCGCCAGGGCCAGGTCGCCGGTGCTGGTGACGGCGCCGCGCATCAGCAGGCTGTCGGTGGCCGTGAGGCTGGCTGCAGCCTGCACCACCACGCTGCCGTCGGCGTTGATGCCGCGCACGGTCTCGCTGCCGGCCAGCAGCAGCCGGCCCGCGGCCGCCACGTTGACCAGGCTGGCCGTGGACAGATCACCCGCCGCCGCCGTGGCCAGTTCGCCGCGCGTCACCGTGGTGGTGCCGCTGTAGCGCTTGTTGGCGCCGCTGAAGTTGAGCCGGCCGCGGCCGGCCTGCTCGACGCCGCCGCTGCCCACCACTTCCTGCGCCAGCAGCACGGTGTCGCTGCGCGCGAAGCTGAGCGTGCCGTCCACCTCGAAGCGGCTGCTCGAAAGGCTGCCGGCGGTGTCGCCGTCGCCCACGCGCAGCGTGCCCGCGGCCACGCGCGTGCTGCCGGTGTAGGTGTTGGCGCCGGTCAGCGTGAAGGTGCTGGAACTGCCCTGCTTGATGAGCCCGCCGCTGCCGCTGATGACGCCGGCGAAGATGCTGTCGCCGCCACTGCCGGTGCCCAGGCTGAAGCTGGACAGCGCCAGTTCGCCGTTGCCGGCCAGCGTGCCGAAGGTCTGGTTGCCGGCCAGGGCCAGTTGGGCGCCGCCTTCCACCTGCACCGCGGGCGCGGCCGTCAGTCGGTCGGCCGAGGCCAGCGTGAGCAGGCCACTTTCCACCACCACGCTGTTGGCGGCCGCCTGGCCGATCAGCGTGCTGTTGCCGCGCACGGTGAACGCACCGGCGCCCAGGTTGGCGGAGACGGTGCCGCCGTCCAACTCGTAGCTGGCTGCAGTGAGGGTGCCGGCGCCGGCCAGCGTGCCGGCCAGGGCCAGGCTGCCGATGGTGTCGGTGCTGTCCAGCGCCAGCGTGGCGCCCGTGGCGACGCTGACGGCACTGTCGTCGGCCAGCCGGTTGGCCGCGCCGAGCGTCAGCGTGCCGCCTGCCACGTTCACCGTCGCGGCCACGCTGCCGTTGATGCGGCTGCTGCCGCGTGAAACGAGGCTGCCGGTGCCGAGGTCGGCATCCACCCGGCCGGCGTTCAGCGTGTAGTTCGCTGCGCTGAGCGTGCCGCTGCCACCCAGCGTGCCGGCCAGCGTGAGGCTGGCGATGCGCTCGTTGCCGGCCAGCGTGAGCATGGCGCCGCTGGCCACGTCGACGGCGGTGCCGTCGGCCAGCCGGTCGGCCGCTGCCAGGGCCAGTGTGCCGGCACTCACTTGCAGCGTGGCCGCGGCCGAGGTGCCGTCGAGCGTGAAGCTGCTGCTGCCCACCTTCACCAGGCTGCCGCTGCCGCTGAGGGCGCCGCCGTAGCGGCTGTCGCCGCCGCTGCCGGTGGTGAGGGTGTGGCTGGCGATGTCCACCGCGCCGGTGCCGGCCAGCGTGCCGAGCGCCTGGTCACCGCCCAGCAGCAGGCGGCCGTTGCCGTCGACGGTGAGCGCAGCCGAGGCGGCGAGCCGGTTGTCGCCGGCCAGCGTGAGCGTGCCGCTTTCCACCGTGACGTTGGCGGCCGCGGCGCTGCCGTTGAGCGTGCTGGTACCTCGGCTCGTGAGCGCACCGGCGCCGAGTTGTGCGTTGACGGTACCGCCGTCGAGCAGGTAGGTGGCGGCGTTGAGCGTGCGCCCGCTGCCGGCCAGCGTGCCCGCAAGGGCCAGGCTGCCGACACGTTCGTCGCCGCCCAGCTCCAGCGTGGCGCCGTTGTCGACGGCCAGGGCGCCGCCGTCGGCCAGCCGTTCGGCCGCCGCCAGCACCAGCGTGCCGCCGGCCACGCGCGTGCCACCCAGGTAGCTGTGGCTGCCGCCCAGCGTGAAGCGGCCGGTGCCTTGTTTGAGCAGACTGCCGTCGCCGCTGATGACGCCGTCGAAGCGGCTGTCGCCGCCCGCGCCGGTGGCGAGCTGGTGCGTGCTCAGCACCACGGCGCCCGCGCCGGCCAGGCTGCCCAGAGTCTGGTCGCCGTCCAGCTGCAGCGTGGCCGCGCCGGCCACGGTGACGGCCGGTAGCGCGCTGAACTGCTGGCTGCCGCCCAGCACCAGGATGCCGTCGTCGACGTTGACCGCGCTGACGGCGGCGTTGCCGTTGAGCCGGCTGGCGCCGGTGGACGTGAGCAGGCCGGCGCCCAGGTTGGCGTCGACCGTGCCGCCGTCGAGCGTGGTGCTGGTGGTGGTGAGCGTGCCGCTGCCGCCCAGGCGGCCGCGCAGCAGCAGGGTGCCGATGCGGTCGCTGCTGTCCAAGGTGAGGGTGGCAGTGCCGGCCACGCCAACGGCGGCGCCGTCGGCCAGACGGTCGGCGCCCAGCAGGTTGAGCGTGCCGCCGTCCACCTGCACCGTGCCCGAGGCGAGGGTGCCGGCCACGTTGAACACGCCGGCCTGCACGGTGGTCGGGCCGCCGTAGCTGGCCGTGCCGCTGAAGCTGAAGGCCGAGCTGCCGACCTTGATCAGCGCACCCGGGCCGGTGCTGCTGGACAGCGTGCCGCTGAAGCTGCTGTCGGCGCGGCTGCCGGTGGTGAGCGTGGCGCCGCGCAGGTCGAGCGCGCCGCTGCCAGCCAGGGCACCGAAGATCTCGTCGCCGCCCAGGTTGAGCGTGCCGGCGCCGAGAATGTTGACCGTCGGCGCGTTGGTGAACCGGCCGGCCGAGCCCAGCGTGAGCACGCCGCTTTCCACCGTCACCAGGGCCGCGCCGCTGCTGCCGTTCAGGCGGCTGCGGCCGCGGCTGGTGACGCTGCCGGTGCCGATGTCGAGGTCGTAGTTGCCTTCGGTCAGCAGGTAGGTGCCGGCGTTGAAGATGCCGGTGCCGTTGACCGTACCGGCCACCGCCAGCGCACCCACGGTGTCGTTGCCGCCCAGCGTGAGCGTGGCGCCGCTGGCTACGCTGACGGTGGCGCTGTCGTCCAGCAGGTTGCCCAGTGTCAGGCGCAGCGTGCCGGTGTTGACGTTGACGGTGCCGGCGGCCGAGGTGGCCGAGAGCGTGGCACCCAGCGCATCGCCGGCATTCACGTCCAGCTGCCCGGTGCCCAGGCGTGCGCCGACCACCGCGCCTTCCAGCAGCGTGTAGTTCGCGGCCGTGAGCGTGGCGGTGCCGCCGCTGAGCCTGCCGGCGCTGTCGTAGCGGGTGACGGTCTCGTCGCCGCCGAGCACCAGTGCGGCACCGCCGGCCTGCGTGACAGTGGCGCCGGCAGCCAGCCGGCCGCCGGTGGTCAGAGTGAGGCTGCCGCTGTCGATGTTGACGCTGGTGGCCGCTGCCGTGCCGGCCAGGGTGGCGCTGCCCGCCACGTCCAGGCGCGGGCCGGCCAGGTTGGCCAGCACGTTCGCGTTGTTGCGCAGCGTGGCACGGTCGGTGGTGGTCAGGGTCTGGCCGCTGCCGGCCAGGGTGCCGCTCAGGTTGAGCGTTTGCACGGTCTGCGCACCGGTCAGCTGCAGGCCGCCGGCGTTGACGTTGACCGTGGCGCCGCTGGCCAGGCGCTGCGCCGAGCCCAGCAGCAGCGTGCCGGCGTTGATGTCGACGGTGGCGGCCGCGGCCGTGCCACCCAGGGTGGCGCTGCCGGCCACCGTCAGCGTGCCGGCGCCCAGGTTGGCGGTGGCGGCGGTGCTGGCGCCGGTGTTCAGGGTGTAGCCGTCGGCCGTCAGCGTGCCGGTGCCGGTGAGGGCGCCGGTGAGGGCCAGGCCATGCACGGCTTCATCGCCGCCCAGCTGCAGCTCGGCGCTGCCGGCCACGGCCACGTCGCTGGCGGCACCGAGATTGCCGCCGCCGGCCAGCGTGAGCCGGCCGGCGTTGACGTTGACGGCCGTCACGTTGGCCGTGCCGCTGAGGGTGGCGTTGCCGGCCACGTCCACACGCGCGCCGGCCAGGTTGGCACTGACGCTGGCGCCGCTGTTGAGGGTGGCGTGGTCGGTGGTGGTGAGGGTCTGGCCGGTACCGGCCAGGATGCCGCTCAGGTTGAGCGTTTGCACCGTCTGCGCGCCCGCCAGCTGCAAGCTGCCGGCGGTGACGTCGACCACGGCGTTGCTGGCCAGGCGCTGCGCGCCGTCCAGCAGCAGCAGGCCACCGGTGACGCTGACGCTGCCGGCCGCTGCCGTGCCGCCCAGCGTGCTGCTGCCGCTGGCGGTGAGCGTTCCCGCGCCCAGGTTGGCGCCGGTGGCGGTGCTGCCGCCGATCAGCGTGTAGCTGCCGGCCGTGAGCGTGCCGCTGCCGGCGAGTGCGCCGCGCAGTTCCAGCGTGCCCACGGTCTCGTTGCCGGCAAGCGCCAGCGTGGCCGGTGCCAGCACGCGCAGGGTGGCGCTGTTGGACAGGCGCTCGGCGCTGCCCAGCGTGAGCGTGCCGCCGGTCACGTCCACCGTGCCGGCCGCGGCGGTGCCGCTGAGCAGCACGGTGCCGCTGCTCGTGAGCGCGCCCAGGCCCAGGTTGCCGGCCACGCTGCCGCCGGCCAGCGTGTAGCTGGTGGCGGTGAGCGTGCCGCTGCTGCCGTTGACGGCGCCGGCCAGCAGCGTCAGCGTGCCGACGGTGTCGACGCGCGTGCCCAGGTCGAGGATGCCGCCGTTGACCGTGACGGCGCTGCTGTTGGGCAGCACGTTGTCGCTGCCCAGCGCCAGCGTGCCGGCGTTCACCGCGGTGGCGCCGGTGTAGGCCTGGCTGCCGCTGATCGTCACCGTGCCGCCGGTGCTCTTCACCAGGCCGACGTTGCCGCCCAGGGTGGCGCTGACGCTGCCGTCGCGCAGGTCGTGGTCGCTGCTGCTGTTCAGCACGCCGCTGCTGCCGCTGATGCTGCCGCCGCGCAGCGAGACGCCACTGACGTTGACGGTGCGCGCGCCGATGTCGAAAGCACCGCCGTCGACGATGAGCGAAGAGCCCGCGGCCAGTGCCGCGTCGACCCCCGCGACCAGCGTGCCGCTGGCCACGCGCGTGCTGCCGTCGTAGGCATTGGTAGCGGCAAGGGTCACGTTGCCGGTGCCGTCCACCAGCACCGAAGCCGTGCCGGCGCCGTCGCTGACGATGCGCTGCAGGCGCAGCCCCGCGCCGGTGCTGGACAGGTTCAGCGTGCTGCCGTTGGCCAGCGCCAGCGGCGTGGCATGGCTGCCCAGCGTGCCCAGGCCGCTGCTGTTGGTGATGCGGCCGCCGTCGGCGATGGTGACCAGGTTGTCCACCTGCGCGCCGCCGCTGATGTCCAGCGTGCCGCTGCCCACCGCGATGGTGCCGGTGCCGGCCGTGGCGATGGCGCCGACGATGCGCAGCGTGCCCGACAGGATGCTGGTGCCGCCGGTGTAGAGGCCATTGGCCACCAGTTCGGCCACGCCGCTGCCGGCCAGCTCGAGCCGGCCGCTGCCGGTGATGCTGCCGGGCACGGTGAGCGTGCCGGCGCGGTTGAAACGCAGGGCGCCGGGGTTGTCCACCGTGATGGCGCCGCGGCCCAGTGTGCCGGTGTTGCCGCCGGTACCCACCTGCAGCACGCCGGCCGTGACCGCGGTGCTGCCGTAGTCGTTGTCGGCGGCCAGCACCGTGGTGCCGGTGCCCACCTGTTCGAGGCTGCCGTTGCCGGTGATGGCCGCGGCGAGCGTGACGGTGCTGCTGGTGTCGCGGTGGATGCGCAGCACACCGTCGTTGGCCACGGCGCCGCTGCCCAGGCTGCCCGTCGCGCCACCGGCGCCGGCCACCAGGGTGGCGCCGCTGTTGATGGTGGTCAGGCCCTGCCAGCTGTTGTCGGCCGTCAGCACCACGGTGCCGCCCGAGGCGGTGACGCGCCCGTTGGCGGCGCTGTCGGTGAGCGTGCGCGCCACCGCCAGCGTGCTGCCGGAACCGCCGGCCAGGGTGAGGCCCACGCCGCTGCCCAGCGTCAGCGTGCCGGCAGCCAGGGTGCCGTTGCCGCTGCTGCTGCTGACGGTGGCGCCGTCGGCGACCGTCAGTGCATTTCCGACGTTCGCCCCGCCGGTGATGTCGAGCGTGTTCGCGCCCAGGGCGATGGCGCCGCTGCCGGCCGAGGCGCCCGCGCCAGCGATGCGCAGCGTGCCGGCGGCGACCGTGGTGCCGCCGTCGTAGGTGTTGGCAGCGGTGAGGGCCACCGTGCCGCCGCTGAGGTTCACCGACTCGGCCGCGCCGCCGGCTTGCACCGGGATCACGCGCGCCACGGTGAGCGTGCTGGTGGCGCCGCCGGCCAGGTTCAGCGTGGCGCCGTCGGCCAGCGTCAACGTGCCGGCCGCCAGCGTGCCGCCGCCGGTGCTGCTGGTGATGCTGGCACCGCTGCTGGCGCTGACGGCGTTGGCCACGGAGGCGCCGTTGACGATGTCCAGCGTGTGGGTGCCGAGCGTGAGCGTGCCGGTGCCTGCGCGCGCCGCGGCGCCCGACAGGCGCAGCGTGCCGCCGCTGACGTTCACCGCGCCGCTGTAGCCCGCGCTGCTGTCGGCGCTGAGCACGGTGGCACCGCTGCCTTGCTGCTCGAGTGTGCCGGTGCCGCTGAAGACGTTGGCCAGGGTCAGCGCATCGCTGCGGTCTACGCGCAGCAGGCCGCCGGCGCCGATGTCGACGGCCCCGCCGGCGATGGAACCCGTGGTGCCGCCCGCGCCCAGCACCAGCGTGGCGCCGCCGGCGATGCTGGTGCTGCCGGTGTAGGTGTTGCTGCCGGTGTAGACCACGCTGCCGCCGCCGATGGCGACGTTCTCGGCCGCGCCGCCGGCCGTGACGGGAATGGCTCGCGCCACGGTGAGCGTGCTGCCGCCGGCGCCGGCCAGGTTGAGCGTGGCGCCGTCGGCCAGCGTCAGCGCGCCGCCGGCGGCCAGGGTGCCGCCGCCGCTGCTGCTGGTGACGCTGGCGCCCGTGCTGGCGTTCACCGCGTTGGCCACCGAGGCGCCGCCGGTGATGTCCAGTGTGTTCGCGCCCAGCGTGATGGTGCCGGTGCCAGCGCGCGCCGTGGCGCCTGCGATGCGCAGCGTGCCGCCGGTGAGGTTCACCGCGCCGCTGTAGCCGGCGCTGCTGTCGGCGCTGAGCACGGTGGTGCCGCTGCCGTGCTGTTCGAGCGTGCCGCTGCCGCTGAAGACGTTGGCCAGGGTCAGCGTGTCGCTGTGGTCCACACGCAGCAGGCCGCCGGCGGCGATGTTCACCCCGCCGCCGGCGATGGAACCCGTGGTGCCGCCCGCACCCAGGGCCAGCGTGGCGCCGCCGGCGATGCCGGTGGCGCCGGCATAGGTATTGGCGCCAGTGAAGACCACGCTGCCGCTGCCGACGTTGACGGCTTCGCTGCCGGCACCGGCCGCGGCCAGGATGTCGCGCGCCACGGTCAGCGTGCTGGCCGCGCCGCCGGCCAGGTTCAGCGTGGCGCCGTCGGCCAGCGTCAGGGCGCCGGCCGCACCCAGCGTGCCGTTGCCGGTGCTGCTGGTGATGCTGGCGCCGCTGGCGGCGCTGACGGCGCTGGAGACGACCGTGGCGTTGACGATGTCCAGCGTGTTGGCGTTCAGCACGATGCTGCCGTCGCCGGCTGTGCCGCCGTCGATGCGCAGCGTGCCGGCGGCCACCGTGGTGTTGCCGCCGTGGGTGTTCACGGCCTGAAGCGCGACGATGCCGCCGTTGATGGTGAGCGTGGCGTTGTCGGCGCTGTCGCTGAGGGCGCGCGCCACGTTGAGCGTGCCGCCGCCGGCACTGGACAGCACGAGCTCGACACCCGCGTCCAGGTTGAGCGTGCCCGCGGCCAGCGTGCCGCTGCCGCTGCTGCTGGTGATGCCGGCCCCGTTGGCCACCGTGATGGTGTTGCCGACGCTGGCGTTGCCGGCAATGTCCAGCGTGTTCGCGCCGAGCGTGATGTCGCCGGCGCCGGCACTGGCGGTGGCGCCCGAAATGCGCAGCGTGCCGGCATTGACCGTGGTGCCGCCGGTGTATGTGTTGGCGGCCGTCAAGGCGACGGTGCCGCCGTTGATGGCCACGGCTTCAGCCGTGCCGCCCACGACGACGGGAATGATCCGGGCCACCGTCAGCGTGCTGGTGGCGGCGCCGGCCAGGTTCAGCGTGGCGCCGTCGGCCAGTGTCAGCGTGCCGGCAGCCAGGGTGCCGTTGCCGGCGCTGCTGGTGATGTTGGCGCCGCTGCTGGTGCTGAGGTTGTTGGCCACCACGCCGGCATTGACGATGTCCAGCCTGTTGGCACCCAGCACGATGGCGCCGTCGCCGGCGCTGCCGCCGTCGATGCGCAGCGTGCCGGTGCTCACCGTGGTGTCGCCGCCGTAGGTGTTGATGGCCTGCAGCACCACGGTGCCACCGCCGACGGTGACGCTGCCGTTGTTGCTGCTGTCGCTGATGGCGCGTGCCACGTCCAGCGTGCCGCCTCCGGCGCTGGACAGCGTGAGTCCCACCGTGGCACCCAGATTGAGTGTGCCGGCGCCCAGCGTGCCGCTGCCGGTGCTGCTGCTGATGAGGGCGCCGTCGGCCACCGTGATGGTGTTGGTGACGGTGGCGCCGCCGGTGATGTCGAGGGTGTGGTCGCCCAGCGCGATGGTGCCGGTGCCGGCCTTGGCGTTCGTGCCGGCGACGCGCAGCGTGCCGCCGGTGACGTTGACGGCGCCCGTGTAGGCGGCGCTGCTGTCGGCGGTGAGCACCGTGGTGCCGCTGCCATGCTGGTCGAGCGTGCCGGCGCCGCTGAAGACGTTGGCCAGCGTGAGTGTGTCGGTGCGGTCGATGCGCAGAGTGCCGGCGGCCAGGTTCACAGCGCCGCTGCCCAGCGTGCCGGTGGTGCCGGCATCGCCGATCTGCAGCACGCCGGCATTCACGGTGGAGGCACCGTGGCTGTTGGTGCCGGTGAGGATGGTGGTGCCGTTGCCGGCCTGCACCACCGAACCCGCGCCGCTGATGGCGCCGGACAGCGCAAGGCTGGTCGTCGCGTCGCGGTCAAAGCGCAGCACGCCGGTGCTGGCGATGCTCACGGTGTTGCCCGCCGCGAGCGAACCGGTGGCACCGCCGGCGCCGAGGGCCAGGGTGGCGCCGCTGCGGATGTCGGTGTTGCCGGTGTAGGTGTTGGTGCCGGTCAGCACCACGGTGCCGGCCGTCACGTTGACGCTTTCGGCGGTGCCACCCGCCACGTCGGCGAGCACGCGCGCCACGGTCAGGGTGCTGCCGGCTGCGCCGGCCAGGTTCAGGGCCGCGCCGTCGGCCAGGTTCAGCGTGCCCGCGGCAAGCGTTCCGCCGCCGGCGCTGCTGCTGATGGTGGCGTCGTCGAGGGCATCGATCTCGGTGGCCACGCTGCTGGCGTTGACGATGTCCAGCGTGTTGGCGCCCAGCACGATCTTGCCGGCGTTGCCGGCGCTGCCGCCGTCGATGCGCAGCGTGCCGCCACTGACCGCGGTGTCGCCGCCGTAGGTGTTGGCGGCCTGCAGCGCAACGATGCCGCCGGTGATGTTGACCGTGCCGTCGTTGTTCGAATCGGTGATGGCGCGGCCGACACTGAGAACGCCGCTGCCGCTGGACAGGTTCAGCGCGACCCCGTTGCCCAGGTTCAGCGCGCCGGCGCCCAGCGTGCCGCCGCCGCTGCCGCTGCTGGTGATGGTGGCGCCCGTGGCCACCGTGACGTCGTTGGTGACGCTGGCGCCGTTGTGGATGTCGAGGACGTGGTTGTCCAGCGCGATGGTGCCGGTGCCGGCCTTGGCGTTGATGCCTGAAATGCGCAGCGTGCCGCCGGTGACGTTGATGGCGCCGGTGAATGCGGCGCTGCTGTCGGCGGTGAGCACGGTGGCGCCCGCGCCATGCTGGTCGAGCGTGCCGGCGCCGCTGAAGACGTTGGCCAGCGTGATGTCGTTGCTGCGGTCCACGCGCAGCGTGCCGCCGGCCAGGTTCACGTTGCCGCTGCCCAGCGTGCCGGTGGTGCCGGCATTGCCGATCTGCAGCACGCCGGCGTTCACCGTGGTGGCGCCGTAGCTGTTGGCACCGGTGAGGATGGTGGTGCCGGTACCGGCCTGCACCACCGAACCCGTGCCGCTGATGGCGCCGGACAGCGCCAGGCTGGTCGTCGTGTCGCGGTCGAAGCGCAGCACGCCGCCGGTGTCGATGCTCACCGTGTTGCCCGCTGCGAGCGAGCCGGTGGCACCACCGGCGCCGAGGGCGAGGGTGGCGCCGCTGCTGATGTCGGTGTTGCCGGTGTAGGTGTTGGTGCCGGTCAGCACCACGGTGCCGGCGGTGACGTTCACGGTCTCGGCGCTGCCGCCGGCGACTACGGGGATCACCCGCGCCACGGTCAGCGTGTCGAGGCCGTCGCTGGCCAGGTTCAACGCCGCGCCGTTGGCCAGGGTCAGCGTGCCGCTGGCCAGCGTGCCGCCGCCGATGCTGCTGCTGATGGTGGCGTTGTTGGTGGCGCTGACGGTGGTGGCAACGCTGCTGCCGTTGACGATGTCCAGCGTGTTGCCGCCGAGCAGGATCTGGCCCAGGTTGCCGGCGCTGCCGCCGTCGATGCGCAGCGTGCCGCCGCTGACAGTGGTGTCGCCGCCGTAGGTGTTGGCAGCCTGCAGCGCAACGATGCCGCCGGTGATGGTGACCGTGCCGTCGTTGTTCGAATCGGTGATGGCACGGCCGACACTGAGTACGCCGCTGCCGCTGGACAGGTTCAGCGCGACGCCGTTGCCCAGGTTCAGCGCGCCGGCGCCCAGCGTGCCGCCGCCGCTGCCGCTGCTGGTGATGGTGGCGCCCGTGGCCACCGTGACGTCGTTGGTGACGCTGGCGCCGTTGTGGATGTCGAGGACGTGGTTGTCCAGCGCGATGGTGCCGGTGCCGGCCTTGGCGTTGATGCCTGAAATGCGCAGCGTGCCGCCGGTGACGTTGATGGCGCCGGTGAATGCGGCGCTGCTGTCGGCGGTGAGCACGGTGGCGCCCGCGCCATGCTGGTCGAGCGTGCCGGCGCCGCTGAAGACGTTGGCCAGCGTGATGTCGTTGCTGCGGTCCACGCGCAGCGTGCCGCCGGCCAGGTTCACGTTGCCGCTGCCCAGCGTGCCGGTGGTGCCGGCATTGCCGATCTGCAGCACGCCGGCGTTCACCGTGGTGGCGCCGTAGCTGTTGGCACCGGTGAGGATGGTGGTGCCGGTACCGGCCTGCACCACCGAACCCGTGCCGCTGATGGCGCCGGACAGCGCCAGGCTGGTCGTCGTGTCGCGGTCGAAGCGCAGCACGCCGCCGGTGTCGATGCTCACCGTGTTGCCCGCTGCGAGCGAGCCGGTGGCACCACCGGCGCCGAGGGCGAGGGTGGCGCCGCTGCTGATGTCGGTGTTGCCGGTGTAGGTGTTGGTGCCGGTCAGCACCACGGTGCCGGCGGTGACGTTCACGGTCTCGGCGCTGCCGCCGGCGACTACGGGGATCACCCGCGCCACGGTCAGCGTGTCGAGGCCGTCGCTGGCCAGGTTCAACGCCGCGCCGTTGGCCAGGGTCAGCGTGCCGCTGGCCAGCGTGCCGCCGCCGATGCTGCTGCTGATGGTGGCGTTGTTGGTGGCGCTGACGGTGGTGGCAACGCTGCTGCCGTTGACGATGTCCAGCGTGTTGCCGCCGAGCAGGATCTGGCCCAGGTTGCCGGCGCTGCCGCCGTCAATGCGCAGCGTGCCGCCGCTGACGGTGGTGTCGCCGCCGTAGGTGTTGGCGGCCTGCAGCGCAACGATGCCGCCGGTGATGTTGACCGTGCCGTCGTTGTTCGAATCGGTGATGGCGCGGCCGACACTGAGAACGCCGCTGCCGCTGGACAGGTTCAGCGCGACCCCGTTGCCCAGGTTCAGCGCACCCGCGCCCAGCGTGCCGCCGCTGCTGCCGCTGCTAGTGATGGTGGCCCCCGTGGCCACCGTGATGTCGTTGTCCAGGCTGGCGCCACCGGCGACGTCCAGCACGTGGTTGCCCAGCACGATGGTGCCCGCGTCACCGGCCTTGGCTGCAATGCCGTCGATGCGCAGCGTGCCGCCGGTGACCGTGGTGTCGCCGTCGTAGGTGTTGGCGCCCTTGAGCACCACCACGCCGGTGCCGGCCACGGCAAGGCCGGTGTTGGTGTTGCCACCGCCGATGGTGCGCTCGATGCTCAGCGTGCCGCCGGTGGCCGACAGGTTCAGCGTGGCGTTGTTGTCCAGCGTCAGCGCGCCGTTGCCGGCCAGTGTGCCGCCGCCATTGCTGCTGCCGATGTTGACGCTGGTGACGCCGCTCACGTCCAGCACGTTGGCGACGCTGGCGCCGCCGCTGATGTCCAGCGGGCTGCTGCCCAGGATGATGGTGCCGGTGCCCGCCGTGGCAGTGGCGCCGGTGATGACCAGCGAACCGTCGTTGACTTCGGTACCGCCGGCATAGGCGTTGGCGTTGCTCAGCGTCAGCGTGCCGGTGCCCGTCTTCAGCACGTTGCCGGCGCTGATGTCGCCGCCGGCGGCCTGTGTGCCCGCGCCGCTGAAGTTCAGCGTGACGCGGCCGCCGTCGCCGCCGGTGGCCACGTCACCCAGCTGCACATCGGCGGCGTTCAGGATGCGGATGGCGCTGGTGCCGACGTTGGTGGTGTTCAGCGCGCCGGCCAGCGTGACGTTGCGGGCGGTGGTGGCCGAGTTGATCGTGATGGTGGCGGTGCCGGCATTGACCGTGGTGCCGGCATCCTGGCTCAGCCCGGCGCCGCCGGCCGTGAGCGTGAAGGCGATGGCGCCGTTGTTGGTGCCGACGTCGGCGTTCAGGTCGATGGTCGCGGCCTGGGCCGTGAGCGTGGCGCCGGCCTTCGTCAGCGCCACGTTGCTGTTGAAGCTGATGCTGTTGGTGGCGATCAGCGAGATGTCGCTGTCGGCAGCGATCAGCGCCGCGGGCGACACACGCAGCGTGGTGCCGGCGCCGTTGACGCCGGGGTAGCCCGAGTCGGTGGTGGGCGGGCCGGCGCTGGCCACGACGATGTCGTCCGGGTCCAGCAGCCACAGGCCGCCCTGGCCGGCAGGCGCACCGACGCTGACGCTGCCGTACTCCAGGCCCAGCTGCCGCTTGCCCGAGGTCTCGACCGCGCCGCCGTTGCCGCCGCCCACGCCGCCGCGTGCACTGGCATGGCCGTCGAACCGCGTGGTGTCGTCCGACCACACGCTGATGCGGCCGCCGTTGCCCTGCTGGGTGGCATCGGCCGTGAGCACGGCGCCCTGCTGCACCGTCGTGGTGGTGGCGTTGGGCATGTCGGCATCGCCGCCCTGCCAGCCACCGCCCACGCGCAGGCCGCCGCCGCCAGCGGCGCCGGAAGCGTCCAGGCGCGCCGTGCCGTCCAGCAGCACGTGTTCGCCCTGCACCGTGACCTGCCCGCCCTGCGTGCCGGCCGCGGCGCCGCTGGCGTCGAGCGTGCCCGCCACGCGTGTGACGCCATGGCTGCCGCCGTCGATGACGATGCGGCCTTCGCGCTGGCCCAGGCTGCGCGCCTGCACCACGCCTTCCATGTTCAGCACGGTCTCGGCAAAGCCGGCGCGCGCCGCGGCGCGGATCTCGGCGGTGCCGCCGTCGGCGCGCACGCTGCCCAGCAGGGCCAGCTTGGCGTCGAGCCGGTCGTTGCGCACGTTGAAGAAGATCAGCCCGTCACCTTCCACGTCCACCAGCACCTCGCTGGCGGCGGCCAGGCCGACACGGCGGGCGGTGATCTGGCCGGTGTGCACGAGCTGCGGCGACACCAGCACCACGCTGCCATCGGCGGCGTTGATGTGGCCTTCGCTGCGCAGTTCGCCGGCGCCGCCGGCGCCCGCACCGAGCTGCAGGCGGCCCGAGGCCAGGTCTTCCTGGCTGATGGCGAGGGTGCTGGCCACCAGCGAGCCGACATCGACGCGCGAACTGGCGCCGAACACGATGCCGCGCGGGTTGATCAGCCACACGCTGCCGTTGCTGCTGAGCGAGCCGTAGATCAGCGAGGGGTTGTCGCCCACCACGCGGTTGAGCAGCACCGACGTGCGGTCGGGTTGCACCACGTTGACGCGCTCGCCGGCGGCGATGGAGAAGCTGGTCCAGTCGAGCTGCGCGCGTGGCGTGCTCTGCTGGATGTCCATCTGCCCCGGCGCCGTCTGGCGCACGGTGGCCTGGCCCGACACCAGCACCGCGCCCTGCGGCGTGGCGAAGCCCGCCGGTGCCGCCAGCAGCAGGCAGGCCGCCACGCCCATCGGCGACAGTGCGGGCCGGGCCTGTTCGGGCGCCGGGTGGCGCTTGGCAGCGCGGTGAGGGCGGGACTTTCGGGGCGGTGATTGGCGCATGGGGATTCCGGGCGATGTCAGTTGAAGAGCATCGCGGCCTGCAGCCAGGCGCGTACGTCTTCGATCTTCTCACCTTGGCGCGTTCTGCCACCCACAGGTTTGGCTACGGCCAGGCGCAGGCTGTAGCCGCCCGGCCGCACCCAGGCCAGGCCGAGGCCGGCACCGGCGAACTTGCCGTGGTTGCGCAGCGGCGCGATCTGCGTGGTGTCGGGGCGGTAGCGGTACTGCACGTAACCGGCGTCGCCGAACAGGCTGAACACCATCTCGCGCGCGACACGGCCGAACCAGGCCTCGGGGGGCAGCAGGCGCAGTTCGCCCGTCAGCACCACGCCCAGGTCGCCCGTGCCCTCGCCGCTGTTGAAGGCGCGCACGCCGTCGGGGCCGCCCAGGCGGAACTGCTCGGTGGTGTCCAGGTTG
>CAYREA010000029.1:0-35874 GCA_964423075.1 uncultured Rubrivivax sp.
CCACCTGCCAGCCGCTGAGGTAGATGGCCTTCAGGCCGGCCTTGACCTGCTGCATCGCCTGGTTGCCCGTGAGCGCGCCCAGCGTGTTGACGAAGGGCTCGGTGTTCACCAGCGTCCACAGCTTTTCGGCGCCACGCTTAGCCAGCGTGTGGTCGACCTGCAGCGAACCGCGCAGGCGCACCACGTCTTCGGCGGTGTAGCCGCGCTGGATGCCTTTCCAGCGCGGGTTGGTCGCCCATTCCTTTTCAAGGGCGGCGGCTTGCTGCTGGCGGGTGAGGGTCGTCATGGAGAGCTCCTGTCGTGATGGAAAAGCGGGGAATCAACGGACTCAGCGTAACGCGGCCCGTGCGTCTTGTCATGACTTATGTCTTATATAAGACATATGAATCAGTGCTTTAAAAACAATGACTTGGCGGCGTTTCCCGTCATACGGGATACGTTTCTCCCATATGGCGAACTTTTGCTGCGATGCAGCGTCCGACGATTTCACAATCCGGAAAGGCCGCGCCGCCATATGAAAGCGCAGCCTTGATCCCGCGCAAGACGGCGCCGCCAGCCCCACGAACAATGCCCACACACTGCGAGGAGCCCTCATGAACGCTGTCGCCGCGCGCCCGTCGCGCCCTGCCCGGTCCCCCGCCCCGGCGATGCCGGAATTCGACACGCTCGACCGCACGCACCGCGCCGCGATGCAGATGCTGCAGGCCTTCGACCGCCTGCTCGCGCAACTGCACGACGAGGGCCTGAGCGATGGTGCGCGCCAGAGCGCGAACGAGATCCTCGGCTTCTTCAACGGCCCGGCGCGCGACCACCATGCGCAGGAAGAGGCGCAGGTCTTCCCCGGCCTGCTGGCCGGCGGCGACGCCGAGATGGTTCACCACGTGCGCCGCCTGCAGCAGGACCACGGCTGGCTGGAAGAAGACTGGCGCGAGCTGTCACCGCAGATCGAAGCCATCGCCGCGGGCTACAACTGGTACGACCTGCCACTGCTGCGCGCCGCGCTGCCGGTGTTCACGGCGCTGTACCAGGAGCACATCGCGCTGGAAGAGTCGCTCATCTACCCGGCCGCCAAACGCCAGGCGCAGGCACTGAAGGCGGGCGGCAAGGCGCGGCAGCCAGGCGGCTGAGGCATCATCCGGCTTCAGTTTCTTGCCCTGGAGCCGCCATGAACAAGGCCCTTGACCCCGCGCTGATGCAGGCTGCCGAGATCTCCGGCAGCGCTTCGATGGCAGCGTACTGGATGCCCTTCACCGCCAACCGGCAGTTCAAGAAGGCGCCGCGCCTGCTGGTCAAAGCCCATGGCATGCACTACCAGGACGCCGACGGCCGCCAGGTGCTGGACGGGATAGCCGGCCTGTGGTGCGTGAACGCCGGCCATGCGCGGCCGCGCATCGTCAAGGCCATCCAGGACCAGGCGGCGGAGATGGACTTCGCGCCGCCCTTCCAGATGGGCCACCCCAAGGCCTTCGAACTCGCCGAGCGCGTGGCTGCGCTGGCGCCCGAAGGCATGAACAAGGTCTTCTTCGCCGGCTCGGGTTCGGAGGCGGTGGAAACCGCCTTGAAGATGGCGCTGGCCTACCACCGCGTGCGCGGCGATGCGGCGCGCACCCGCCTGATCGGGCGCGAACGGGGTTACCACGGCGTCAACTTCGGCGGCATCTCGGTGGGCGGCATGGTGGCCAACCGCAAGCACTTCGGCACCATGCTGGGCGGCGTGGACCACATCCGCCACACCCACGACCTGGCGCGCAACGCCTACACGGTGGGCCAGCCAGCCCACGGCGCGGAACTGGCCGACGACCTGGAACGCCTGGTGGCGCTGCACGACGCCAGCACCATCGCGGCGGTGATCGTGGAGCCCATCGCCGGCAGCACCGGCGTGCTGATCCCGCCGCAGGGTTACCTGCAGCGCCTGCGCGAGATCTGCACCAGGCACGGCATCCTGCTGATCTTCGACGAGGTCATCACCGGCTTCGGCCGCACCGGCAACCCTTTCGCGGCGCAGACCTTCGGCGTCACGCCCGACCTCATCACCTGCGCCAAGGGCCTGACCAACGGCAGCGTGCCGATGGGCGCGGTGATCGCGCGCGACAGCATCCACGATGCCTTCATGAACGGGCCCGAGAACGTCATCGAGTTCTTCCACGGCTACACCTACTCGGCGCACCCGCTGGCCTGCGCGGCCGGCCTGGCCACGCTGGACACCTACGCCGAAGACGGCCTGCTCACGCGCGCCCAGGCGATGCAGGGCACCTTTGCCGAAGCCCTGCACTCGCTGAAGGGCGAGCCGCACGTCATCGACGTGCGCAACTTCGGCCTGGTGGGTGGCGTGGAACTGGCGCCGGTGCCGGGTGCGCCGACCAAACGCGCCTTCGAGGTCTTCCTCGACTGCTGGCAGCACGGCGTGATGGTGCGCACCACGGGCGACATCGTCGCGCTGTCGCCGCCGCTGATTATCGAAAGCTCGCACATCGAGCAGCTGGTCGACACCCTGCGCCAGGCGCTGCGGCGCGTCGCCTGATTGTCGGCGCCGCACCGCCCGCCGACCTGGGCCTACCTGAGCCTGGCCGCCAGCATGGCGCTGGTGGGCAGCTACGTCGGCCTGTCGAAGCTGCTGGTGGCGGCCTTCCCGGTGCTGCTGCTGGCCTGGCTGCGCTTCGGCATCGCCGCGGTAGTGATGCTGCACTGGGTGCCGCGCCGCGGTGGCGACCTGCCGCTGTCACGCCACGACCGCTGGTTGCTGTTCTGGGAGAGTTTCCTCGGCAACTTCCTCTTCAGCATCTGCATGCTGTACGGCGTGGCGCTCACCTCGGCACTGGCTGCGGGCGTGACGATGGCGGCCATTCCCGCGGCCGTGGCCTTGCTGTCGCGCCTGTTCCTGGGTGAACGGATCCGGCCGCGTGTGGCCGCCGCCATCGCCTGCGCCGCGCTCGGCATCGCGCTGCTGGCACTGGCGCGCAACGCCGGGCCGGCCACGGCGGCGGCCTCGCCGCTGGGCTACGTGCTGCTGCTGGCAGCGGTGTTGTGCGAGGCCTCGTACGTCGTCATCGGCAAACGGCTCACGGGCAACGTGTCGCCGCGCCGCATCAGCGCGCTCATCAACCTGTGGGGCCTGGCGCTGGTGACTCCCTTCGGCCTTTGGCAGGCCCTGTCCTTCGACTTCGGCACCGTGCCGGCCCACACCTGGCTGCTGCTGCTCTTCTACGCCGTGGCCGCCAGCATGGTGACGGTGTGGTTGTGGATGATGGGCCTGCGCCACGTACCCAGTTCACGCGCCGGTGTCTTCACGGTGATGCTGCCGGTGGCCGCGGCGCTGGTGGGCGTGCTGGTGCTGGGCGAGAGTTTCGGCAGCGCGCATGTCGCGGCCTTCGCGCTGGCCATGCTCGGGCTGCTGCTGGCCACCTGGCCGGAAGCTCAGCGGGCGTAGAAGACGTCCAGCGTGGGGAAGTCCGCGCTGCCGTGCAGGCAGTGCCAGAGGTAGATGGCAAAGCCGATGTCGCCCGTCCACAGCGAATGGCGCAGATGGCCGACACGCTGCGCCTCGTCCTCGCACTGCATCAGGCCGTGCATGGCGAAAGCACGGGCGCGCTGCAGCCAGCGCTCGTCGCCGCTGCGCTGGAACAGCTTCAGGAAGGCAAAACCGTTGCCGCCGGTGCCATGGCAGAGGCTGGCTCCCTTGGTCAAGGGGCCGGCAGCCCACACGGTTTCGCCGGCGGCCAGCAAGAGCGCGTCGAGCCTGTCGTCCGGAAAGCCGGCCAGGCAGACGATGAAACCCGGTGCGCCGTGGCAGTACTGCACCAGCATCGGCGGCGGCTTCTTCGGCAGCAACCAAGGCCGCCAGTTGGCCATGCCACCTTCCCAGGTGGCGGTGCGAGACACCGTGTTGGCCAGACACTCGGCCCAGGCCGCCCAGGTTTGGTCACCCAGCAGCGCGCGGCCGCGGATCAACGCCGGCGCCACCGAGACGAAACCGTGCGTGGCGTCGATGTAGTTGGTGTGCTGGCCGTAGAGATCCTGGGTCCAGTAGTGGCAGGCGTGTTCGTCGCTCCATTCCAGCTGCGTCCACAACCGGGCCGCGGTGGCGCGGAACAGCTCGGCCCAGCGCGCATCGCCGCTGCGCTCGTGCAGGAACAGCGCAGCCAGCAGCGTGCCGGGTGAACCCCACATCAGCTCGCGCGCCGGGTGGTCGATGTTGCCGGCGATCAGCTCGGCCAGCCGGTCGGCCGTGGCCGCGTCGGGCTGCGCGCCGTAGGTCCACAGCCGGATCGGCGTCTCGCCCATCAGGTAGGACGCGCGCTCGGCCTCGGCCTGCGCGCCGAGTGCGGCGCGGTTCAGGGCCAGCAGTTCATCGGCACGGCCGAGGTAGTCGTGTGCCAGCGTCGCGGCGCCCAGGTCCTGCAGGTGGTGCAGGCCCCAACACACGCCCACCGCGCCGTGGTTGAGCGTGGTGAATGGCTGGCCGGGGTCGTCGCCGGTGTCCAGGTCGCGCGGATGCGGCGGCCACCAGCCCTTCAGCGTGGCCTGCGCCTCGGTGTTGCGCACGATCGTCGCGATGGCCTCGTGCACGCGCGCCGGCTCCCAGGCGATGTCCTGCAGCGGTTCGTGACGGGTGGGGTTGAACAGCATGGTTCAGCCCGCCCGCGCCGTCTTGCCATAACTGGCGAACTTGGTGATCACCGCGGCCATCTCGTCTTTCGACAATACAGCCGGTTCGCCCACCGCCAGCGCCTTGAGGTAGACCTCGCACAGCGACTCGATCTCCTGCAGCACCTTCATGGCTTTGGCCAGCGTGTTGCCGCCGGCGACCAGGCCGTGGTTGGCCATCAGGCAGGCGTTGCGGTCCGCGAAAGCACCCGCCACGGCGGCCGACAGCTCTTCGGTGCCGAACAGGTGGTAGGGCACGCAGGGCACGCTGTCGCCACCGGCCACCGCCACCATGTAGTGGAAGGCGGGCAGTTCGCGGCGCAGGCAGGCCAGCGCCGCCGCGTGTGTGGAATGGGTGTGCAGCACGGCGTGCAAATCGGGCCGCACGCGGTAGATGGCCTGGTGGAAGTGCCACTCCGACGAAGGCCGCCAGTCGCCACGCTGCGTGCCGTCCCAGCCCAGCCACACCAGGTCTTGCGGGCGCAGGTCTTCGGCGCCCATGCCGGTGGGCGTGATCAGCATGCCTTCGCCCACCCGCAGGCTCAGGTTGCCGGTGCTGCCACGGTTCATGCCCAGCGCGTCGAGCTGGTGCACCGCGGCCACGGCCGCTGCACGCAGCGCGGGTGTGTCTTCGGGCAGGTTCATCGGCGGCCCTCCATCAGGCGGCGCAAGGCGCCCTCTTCCGCGGCCACCAGGCCGTGTTCGGTGATCAGGCCGCTTACCAGGCGCGCCGGCGTGACGTCGAAGGCCGGGTTGGCCGCTGCCGTGCCTTCGGGCGTGATGCGCACCTCCACCACCTCGCCGCCGGCGGCCAGGCCGGTGAGGTGCGTGACCTCGCGCGCGCTGCGCTCCTCGATGGGGATCTGGGCCAGGCCGTCGGACAGTGACAGGTCCAGCGTCGAAGTCGGCAGCGCGACGTGGAAAGGCACGCCGTTGTCGCGCGCCGCCAGCGCCTTGAGGTAGGTGCCGATCTTGTTGCAGACATCGCCACGCGCGGTGACGCGGTCGGTGCCGACGATGACGATGTCGACCTGGCCGCGCTGCATCAGGTGCCCGCCGGCGTTGTCGGCCACCAGCGTGTGCGGCACGCCGGCCTGGCCCAGTTCCCAGGCCGTGAGGCCGGCCCCCTGGTTGCGCGGACGGGTCTCGTCCACCCACACGTGGATGGGCAGGCCGGCGGCATGGGCCTGGTAGATGGGCGAGGTGGCCGTGCCCCAATCGACGGTCGCCAGCCAGCCGGCGTTGCAATGCGTCAGCACGTTCACCGGGCCGCTCTTGCGCCGGGCAATGTCCTGCAGCAGCACCAGGCCGTGGCGGCCGATGGCGGCGTTGACGGCGACGTCTTCCTCGGCGATGGCATCGGCTTCGTGCCAGGCCGCGGCGGCGCGTTCGACCGCCGGCAAGGGGCGCAGGCGCGCCAGCATGCGGTCCAGCGCCCAGGCCAGGTTCACGGCGGTGGGGCGGGCCAGCTTGAGCATCTCTGCCGTGTCTTCGAGTGCGCAGTCGCTGGCATCACGCCGCAGGCCCAGCGCCAGACCGTAGGCGGCGCTGGCGCCGATGAGCGGCGCGCCGCGCACCCACATGTCGCGGATGGCGGTGAACACGGCGGCCGCGCTGGCCAGGCGCTCGATGTGCAGGCGGTGCGGAAGCAGGCGCTGGTCGATCACCTCCACCGCGTCGCGCGCCGCCGTGGCGCGCAAGGGGCGCAGGAGCTTGCCGCCGACGTTCACAGCACGCGGCCGGCGATCCAGCGCAGGCGTTCGCGCAGCGCGGGGTCGCGCGCTTCGGGCGCCGTGATCAGTGCATGGTCCAGCGCATGGCGGCAGCTGCAGGCCGCAGCCTCGGCATCGGCCGTGATGGTGCCAGCCAGCCCCACCACCAGCGAACGCGCGGTCTGCGCGTTGCCCAGCAGCACCTTGATCACCGCGTCCACCGTCACCGCGTCGTGCGCCGGGTGCCAGCAGTCGAAGTCGGTGACCATGCCCACCGAGGCATAACAGAGCTCGGCCTCGCGCGCCAGCTTGGCCTCGGGCATGTTGGTCATGCCGATGACGCTGGCGTTCCAGCTGCGGTACAGCTGCGATTCGGCCAGGGTCGAGAACTGCGGCCCTTCCATCGCCACGTACGTACCGCCGTGGGCGTGAGGCACCCGCTGCGCCTGCAGTGCCGCCAGCACGTGGCGGCCGAGGCGGCTGCACACCGGGTGCGCCATCGAGACATGGGCCACGAGGCCGGTGCCGAAGAAGCTGCCGGCGCGCTGCGTGGTGCGGTCGATGAACTGGTCGACCACGACGAAGGTGCCGGGTGGCAGGTCGGCGCGCAGGCTACCCACGGCCGACAGCGACAGCACGTCGCTCACGCCCAGGCTCTTCAGAGCCGCGATGTTGGCGCGGTAGTTCACTTCCGAAGGCGGAATGCGGTGGCCGCGGCCGTGGCGCGGCAGGAAGGCCAGCTGCGCGCCGTGCAGGCGGCCCAGGAACACCTGGTCGGACGGCGCGCCCCAGGGCGTGTCGACGCTGACCCAGCGTGTGTCTGTGAGGCCAGGCAGCTCGTAGAGGCCGCTGCCGCCGACGATGCCGAGCACGGGTTCGCTCATGCTGAAGTAGGCTCCTGGGTGGTGAGGGTGGGCGCTGGATTCTGCCCCGCCAGCGCCGCCTGGGCCTGGCGCCAGGCTGCGGCCGGCGGGCCAGCCTTCAGCGTGGAGTCCGACCACACCTGGCGCCAGCGCCGCGCACCCGGCAGGCCGTTGCGCAAGCCCATCATGTGGCGCGAGGCGTGGCCCCAGGGCACGCCAGCCGCGGCGATGCGGGCCATGTAGCCGACCATCGCCTCTTCGACGTCATCACGGTCAGGCGGCGCCGTCGTATCGCCGAAGAAGCGCCCGTCCCAGCCGGCCATGGCCCAGGGCTCGTGGTACGCGTGGCGGCCCACCATCACGCCGTCGACATGGCGCAGCTGTTCTTCGATCTGCTCGTCGGTGTTGATGCCACCGTTGAGCACGATGGTCAGCGCCGGGAAGTCGGCCTTCAGCCGGTGCGCCATCTCATAGCGCAACGGCGGCACTTCGCGGTTCTGCTTCGGGCTCAGGCCGTGCAGCCAGGCGTTGCGGGCATGCACGATGAACACCTGGCAGCCACCCCGCTGCGCCACCGTGCCGACGAAGTCGCGCACGAAGTCGTAGCTTTCGATACGGTCGATGCCAATGCGGTGTTTCACCGTCACCGGCAGCGTGGTGGCATCGCGCATCGCGGCCACGCAGTCGGCCACCAGCGTGGGTTCGGCCATCAGGCAGGCGCCGAAGCTGCCGCGCTGCACCCGTTCGCTGGGGCAGCCGCAGTTGAGGTTGACTTCCTGGTAGCCCCAGCGTTCGGCCAGCTGCGCGCAGTGCGCCAGGTCAGCGGGCTCGCTGCCGCCCAGTTGCAGGGCGACGGGGTGTTCGGCGGCGTCGAAGTCCAGGTGGCGAGGCACGTCGCCGTGCAAGAGCGCGCCGGTGGTCACCATCTCGGTGTACAGGCGCGTGTGGCGGGTGATGCGGCGGTGGAACCAGCGGCAGTGGCGGTCGGTCCAGTCCATCATGGGTGCGACCGAAAGGCGCCACGGCGAGTCTCTTGCGTCTGCAGGAATCATCGGAAGAGTATTCACCAGTGTGGCCGGTTGGCCCGGCGCCGATACAGTTGCACGGATGTGCGCGAACTACCATCCGGTGACCCGGACCGACCGCCTGTTGACCTATTTCGGCATCGAGCGGCAAGCCGGCGAGCTGCCGCTGGAGTTCACGCCCGAGGCCTGGCCCACGGGCCTGGCGCCTTTCATACGCCGCTCCGACGACGGCAGCGGCCGCACGCTGGAGGCCGGCCTGTTCGGCCTGCTGCCGCATTTTGCCAAGGAAGTGGCCTACGGCCGCCGCACCTACAACGCCCGCAGCGAGACCGTGCACCAGCTCGTGAGCTTCAAGACGGCGTGGGCCCGCGGCCAACGCTGCATCGTGCCGGCCGAGGCGATCTTCGAACCCTGCTGGGAATCTGGCAAGGGCGTGCGCTGGCGCATCCAGCAGCCGGGTGATGTGCCCATGGGCATTGCGGGCGTGTGGGCGATGCACCCGTGGTTGAAGGACCCGGCGGGCAAGGCGCTGCTGTCGTTTGCGATGCTGACCGTGAACGCAGACGGCCACCCTGTCTTCAAGCGCATGCACCGCCCCGATGACGAGAAACGCATGGTCTTGATCCTGGACCCGGCCGACTACGACCGCTGGCTCCAGTGCACCGTGGGCGAAGCGCCCTCCTTCTTCAAGCAGTGGTCGCAGCCGCTGGACGCCTTTCCGGCGCCGCTGCCCTCGCGCAGCAAAAACCGGCCGGCGCGCGATGCGACGCCGGACCCGGACACCGGCGAGTTGCCTTTCTAGAGGCCGGTGGCGGGAAGACCGCCTCAACCCACCAGCCCCCTCGCGGCCACGAAGCGGTGCGCCGGCAGGCCACGGCCGGCATCGTCCACGCCGTACAGAGCCCCCGCCAGCGGCTGCCGCTGCAGCCCTTGCGCGTCCAGCGCCCTGCGCGCCGAGGTGACGAACAGGCGGCTGAGTTGGGTGCCGCCGAAAACCGGGCAGGTGGTGTGGGCCGAGGGCAGTTCCACACGCGCGATGCGGCGGCCCTGCGCGTCGAAGCGCAGCACGCAGCCGCCGCCCCACACGGCCGTCCACAGGCAGCCCTCTGCGTCGACGGTGGCACCGTCGGGCATGCCTTCTTCGGGGGCGAGGCGGGCGAAGGTCTGCGGCGTGCCGATGCGGCCATCGGCGTGGTAGTCCACGCACAGGATCTCGCGCCGCGGCGAATCGCTGAAGTACATCGTGCGGCCTTCTGGGCTGAAGGCGAGCGTATTGGCCACCTCCACGGCCGGCAGTGGCAGCGCTTCCACGGAGAGATCGGCCTGCACGCGGTAGAAGTGGCCAGGCGCGCGGCCGTCCTCGGATTCGTTGTAGGTGCCGAAGACAAAGCGGCCCTGCGGGTCGCAGCGGCCGTCGTTGATGCGCGTGAGCGGCTCGTCGGTTTCCACCGGCGTCAGCGCACCCAGGCGACCATGCGGCGCATCCAGCCGCGTGTCGAACAGCGCCACGCCCTTGGCCAGGCCTACCAGCAGCAGGCCGGGCTCGGCGGTCAGCGCAAAGCTGCCCAGCTTGGCCGGCAGCGTCCAGGTCTGCACGGCGCCGGTGTGGGCCCACCAGCGTGACAGCCGGCCGGCGTCGATGTCGGTCCACCACAACGCCTGCTCGCGCTCGCACCACAAGGGGCATTCGCCCAGCCGGGCCTGCGCATCCACCACCACCTGGGCCTTCATGCCGTGCTCCTCTTCATTCGTGTCTTCCGGATGTAGTCATATGTTTTTGTAGCGCATTGGGCCGGCGTCCTGGGGTTTGTACCGGAACGCTCCCGTCATTAGTCATACTTTAATTCGAGTCGCGAACCAGAGCGCGTGAAGAGGCAAGCATGAACCAGCCCCGCTACCGCGGTGTCTTCCCTGTCGTGCCCACCCCCTTCGACGAACGGGGCGGCCTCGATCTTCCCAGCCAGCGCCGCTGCGTCGATTTCATGATCGACGCCGGCAGCCAGGGCCTGTGCATCCTGGCCAACTTCTCCGAGCAGTTCGTGCTGTCCGATGCCGAACGCGAAACACTCACCCGGGCCATCCTCGAACACGTCGCCGGCCGCGTGCCGGTGATCGTCACCACCACTCATTTCAGCAGCCAGGTCTGCGCCGACCGTTCGCGCCGCGCGCAGGACCAGGGCGCCGCCATGGTGATGGTGATGCCGCCCTACCACGGCGCCACCATCCGCGTGGGCGAAGGGCAGATCGTCGAGTTCTACGCCCGCGTGTCCGACGCCATCGGCATCCCCATCATGATCCAGGACGCGCCGGTGGCCGGCACGCCGCTGCCGGCCGCGCTGCTGGCGCGCATGGCGCGCGAGATCGAGCAGGTCGCCTACTTCAAGATCGAGACCGCCGGCGCGGCGGCCAAGCTGCGCGAGCTGATCCGCCTGGGTGGCGAGGCCATCGAGGGCCCCTGGGACGGCGAAGAAGCCATCACGCTGCTGCCCGACCTGGAGGCCGGGGCGACGGGCTCGATGACGGGCGGCGGTTACCCCGACGGCATCCGCCAGATCATGGACGCCTGGGCCGCCGGCCAGCGCGAAGTGGCCATCGCGCAGTACACCCGCTGGCTGCCGCTCATCAACTACGAGAACCGCCAGTGCGGCCTGCTCGCCGCCAAGGCCTTGATGAAGGAAGGCGGTGTCATCGCCTGCGAGGCCCCGCGCCACCCCTTCCCCGCGATGCACCCGGCCACGCGTGCCGGGCTGATCGACACCGCGCGCCGGCTCGACCCGCTGGTGCTGCGCTGGGCGCGTTGATTGCCGCCATGGACGGCCGGTCGCGCGCCGAGACCTCCACCTACCGCCGCAAACCCGACGGCAAGAGCCTGCACGGGCGCATCGTGCGTGAGCTGGGGCAGCGCATCGTCTCGGGTGAACTGAAGCCCGGCGACCGCCTGCCCACCGAGGCCGCGCTGTACGAGACCTACGAGGTCAGCCGCCCGGTGCTGCGCGAGGCGGTGCGCGTGCTGGTGGCCAAGGGCCTGGTGACGAGCAAGCAGCGCGCCGGCGCCATCGTGCGGCCACGCGACGAATGGCACCTGCTCGACCCCGACGTGCTGTACTGGCTGATCCAGACCAAGCCCAAGCGCGAGTTCGTGGCCACGCTGATGACGGTGCGCCGCATCATCGAGCCCGCCGCTGCGGCGCTGGCGGCCCGGGTGGCCACCGACGCTCAGCTGCAATCCATCGGCGAGGCCTACGCCGGCATGGAGGCGGCGCAGACGCCCGAAGAGCTGCTGGAGCCCGACGTGGCCTTCCACCGCCGCATCGCCGAGGCCACCAACAACGAGCTGCTCAGCCACATCGGCACCATGCTGTCGCTGGCGCTGCGCGAGTCCATCAAGCTGAGCAGCCAGCACCCGAACACGCACGCCCTGTCGCTGCCGCGGCACAAGGCCATCCTCACCGCCTTGCGCAACCGCGACCCGCTGGGCGCACGCCAGGCCACGCTGGTGCAGCTGGAAGAGACGGGCGACGACCTGTCCAGCGTGCTGCCCGGCGGTTTCGACCCGGGCTGAGGGCCCTGGTCCTTTCTCGCACGAAGAGACTTCAACCAGGAGACCCAACCCCATGAACACCTCACGACGTACCGCCATCGCAGCCCTTGCCGCCGCCGGCCTGCCCCTGCCCCTGTTCGCGCAGGGCAAGATCGTGCTCGGCTTCTCGCAGGTGGGTGCCGAAAGTGAGTGGCGCACCGCCAACACCGAGTCGATCAAGTCGTCGGCCAAGGAAGCCGGCATCGAACTGAAGTTCTCCGACGCACAGCAGAAGCAGGAAAACCAGATCAAGGCCATCCGCTCCTTCATCGCGCAGAAGGTTGACGTGATCGCCTTCTCGCCCGTGGTGCAGTCGGGCTGGGGCCCGGTGCTGCGCGAGGCCAAGGCGGCCAAGATCCCGGTGATCCTGTCCGACCGCGCGGTGGACGAGAAGGACGACAGCCTGTGGGTCAGCTTCATGGGCTCTGACTTCGTCGAGGAAGGCCGCCGCGCCGGGCGCTGGCTGCTCGACAAGAGCAAGGCCACCACGGGCGACGTGAACATCGTCGAGCTGCAGGGCACCGTGGGCTCGGCCCCGGCCATCGACCGCAAGAAGGGCTTCGAGGAAGTCATCAAGGCCAACCCGCGCTTCAAGATCATCCGCTCGCAGACCGGCGACTTCACGCGCGCCAAGGGCAAGGAAGTGATGGAAGCCTTCCTCAAGGCCGAGGGCAAGAAGATCAACGTGCTCTACGCGCACAACGACGACATGGCCATCGGCGCCATCCAGGCCATCGAGGAGGCGGGCCTGAAGCCGGCCAAGGACATCATCATCATCTCCATCGACGCCGTGAAGGGCGCCTTCGAAGCGATGATGGCTGGCAAACTGAACGTCAGCGTCGAGTGCAGCCCGCTGCTGGGGCCGCAGCTGATGCAGGCGGTGAAAGACCTGAAGGCCGGCAAGACGCTGCCCAAGCGCATCGTCACGCAGGAAGGCGTGTTCCCGATGGAGACGGCGGCCAAGGAGTTCCCGAACCGCAAGTACTGAACGCGGGCCCGGCTTGAACGGCGAGCTGCGGCTCGAAGCGCGCGGCCTGACGCGGCGCTTCACCGGCGTGCTGGCGCTGGACGGCGTGAGCCTGCGCCTGCGCGCCGGAGAGGTGCACGCGCTGATGGGCCAGAACGGCGCCGGCAAGTCGACGCTGATCAAGCTGCTCACCGGCGTGTTCTCGCCCGACGCTGGCGAGCTGCTGCTGAACGGCCAGGCGGTGCGCCCGGCCTCGCCGGCGGCGGCGCAGCAATTGGGCATCAGCACGGTCTACCAGGAGGTGAACCTGTGCCCCAACCTCTCGGTGGCCGAGAACATCTTTGCCGGCCACTACCCGCGGCGCGGCGCGGCCGGCTTGTGGCGCATTGACTGGGGCCGCATGCAACGCGAGGCGCAGGCGCTGCTGACGCGGCTGCAGCTGCAGATCGACGTCACGCGCCTGCTGGGCAGCTACCCGGTGGCGGTGCAGCAGATGGTGGCCATCGCCCGCGCGCTGTCGCGGCAGGCGAGCGTGCTGATCCTGGACGAGCCCACGTCCAGCCTGGACGAGAGCGAGGTGGCGCAGCTCTTCGCCCTGCTGCGCCGGCTGCGCGACGAGGGCATGGCCATCCTCTTCGTCACCCACTTCCTGGAGCAGATGTACGCCATCAGCGACCGCATCACGGTGCTGCGCAACGGCGAGTTCGTGGGCGAGTACACGCCGGCCGAGCTGCCGGCGCCGGCGCTGATCATCGCAATGGTGGGGCGCGAGCTCAGCGCTGCGGCCGGCCGGCAACCAGCCGCCGCTGCAAACGAAGATGCCGCCCCGCCGCTGCTGCAGGCCAGCGGCCTGGGCCGGCGCGGCCAGCTGCAGCCGCTGGACCTGCAGCTGCGCCGCGGCGAGGTGCTGGGCCTGGCCGGGCTGCTGGGCGCCGGCCGCACGGAACTGGCGCGGCTGCTGTTCGCCCTGGAGCGGCCCGACAGCGGCACGCTGCAGTGGCTGGGTGAGCCTGTGCGCGTCCACAACCCCACACAGGCCGTGCGCCTGGGCCTGGCGCTGTGCCCCGAAGAGCGCAAGTTCGACGGCATCGTGGCCGAACTCTCGGTGCGCGAGAACATCGTGCTGGCCCTGCAGGCGCGCCAGGGCCTGTTCCGCTTCATCCCGCGCGCACGGCAGCGGGAACTGGCCGAAGACTTTGTGCGCGCGCTCGACATCAAGACCGCACACATCGACCAAGCCGTGGGCCAGCTCTCCGGCGGCAACCAGCAGAAGGTGGTGCTGGCACGCTGGCTGGCCACGGCGCCGCTGCTGCTGATCCTGGACGAGCCCACGCGCGGCATCGACGTGGCGGCCAAGCACGACATCATGGTCCGCATCACCGAGCTGGCGCGCCAGGGCATGGCGGTGCTGTTCATCTCGTCGGAGATGGCCGAGGTGGTGCGCGTATCAGACCGCATCGCCGTGCTGCGCGACCGGCGCAAGGTGGGTGAACTGCCCGGCGGCAGTTCGGAGCACGCGGTGTACCAGCTGATCGCCTCACACGCCTCATGAGCACCTTCCAGCGCCTGCGCCAGCACCGGCTGCTGTGGCCGGCGATCACGCTGCTGCTGCTGCTGGCGGTGAACGCCACCTTCAACCCCGGCTTCTGGCAGCTGCAGTGGCGCGACGGGCATCTCTACGGCAGTGTCATCGACATCCTCAACCGCGCCGCCCCGCTGGCCCTGGTGGCTCTGGGCATGACGCTGGTGATCGCCACGCGCGGCATCGACATCTCGGTGGGCGCCGTGGTGGCCATCGCCGCCGCGGTGGCGGCGCTGATGATCGGCGGTGAACTGGTGGTGAAGGACGGCGTGCAGACCCACGTCAGCCGCTATCCCATGGCGCTGGCGCTGCTGGCCGCGCTGGCCGTGGCCGCGCTGTGCGGGCTGTGGAACGGGCTGCTGGTGGCACAGGTGGGCATGCAGCCCATCATTGCCACGCTGGTGCTGATGGTGGCCGGCCGCGGCATCGCGCAGCTGCTGACGGGCGGGCAGATCATCACCGTCTACTACGCGCCCTTCTTCGTGCTCGGCAATGGCTTCCTGCTCGGGCTGCCGGTGGCGGTGTTCATCGCCGGCGCGGTGTGGGCACTGCTGCACCTGGTGATGACACGCACGGCGCTCGGCCTCTTCATCGAGGCCATCGGCGTCAACCCCGCGGCGGCGCGCGTGGCCGGGCTGCCGCAGCGGCTGATCACGGTGTGCGTCTATGTTTTCTGCGGCCTGGCTGCGGGGGCGGCGGGGCTGGTCATCAGCTCCAACGTGAAGAGCGCCGACGGCAACAACGCCGGCATGCTGATGGAGCTGGACGCCATCCTGGCGGTGACGCTGGGCGGCACCGCGCTCACCGGCGGGCGCTTCAGCCTTGCCGGCAGCGTGCTGGGCGCGCTCATCATCCAGACGCTCACGTCCACCATCTATTCCATCGGCGTGCCGCCCGAGATCAACATGGTGGTGAAGGCCGCCGTGGTGTTCGTGGTGATGCTGCTGCAGTCGGCCGAGTTCCGCGCCGCGGTGCGCGGCTGGGTCTGGCGCAAGGCGCTGGCGTGATGCCCACGCTGCCGCGCCACGTCGACACGCGCCACCTGCCTTTGCTGGGCACGGTGCTGGTGTTCCTGCTCACCGCGGGTTACGGCTCGCTGGCCTACCCCGGCTTCTTTTCAGCCCAGGTGTTCCTGAACCTGCTCATCGACAACGCCTTCCTGTGCATCGTGGCGGTGGGCATGACCTTCGTGATCCTGGCCGGCGGCATCGACCTTTCGGTGGGCGCGGTGATCGCGCTTTGCACCATGGTCTCGGCCGCGCTGGTGGAGCACTGGCACTGGAACGCCGGCGCCGCCATCGCGCTGGTGCTGGTGCTGGGCACCGGCTACGGCGCGCTGATGGGCTGGCTGATCCAGCGCTTCAGGCTGCAGCCCTTCATCGTGACGCTGGCCGGCATGTTCCTGGCGCGCGGCCTGTGTTACCTGATCAGCATCGATTCGATCAGCATCACCGACCCCACCTACACCACCATCGCCCAGGCCCGGGTGCCGCTGGGCGGCGAGAGCGCCTCGTTGACGGTGGGCGCGCTGCTGGCGCTGGCGGTGCTGGCCCTGGGCCTGTTCCTGGCCCACGCCACGGCCTTCGGGCGCACGGTGTACGCCATCGGCGGCAGCGAAGCCTCGGCCCTGCTGATGGGCCTGCCGGTGGCGCGCACCACCGTGCTGGTCTACACCTTCAGCGGTTTCTGCTCGGCGCTGGCGGGCGTGGTGTTCACCTTCTACATGCTGTCGGGTTACGGCCTGCACGCGGTGGGCATGGAGCTGGATGCGATTGCCGCCGTGGTCATCGGCGGCACCCTGCTCAGCGGCGGCGTGGGCTACGTGGCCGGCACGCTGTTCGGCGTGCTGATCCTGGGCCTGATCCAGACCCTGATCAGCTTCGACGGCACGCTCAGCTCGTGGTGGACGCGCATCGTCATCGGCGCGCTGCTGCTGCTGTTCTGCCTGCTGCAGCGCCTGTTCGAGCGGCGCTGAAGTCAGCCATCTATCAATTTGCGCACCTGCGCAATTGATTACGTATCAAAATACGGCCGGACACACACCCGCCGCCGCCGCGCGGCATCATCCCGGCCGGAACGCACCCCATGCAAACGCTGCCCGACGACGCCCTGGCCCAGGTGGCCGCCTATTTCCAGGCCCTTTCGGAGCCGACCCGGCTGCGCATGCTGAACCTGCTGCGCGAGAACGAGCGCAGCGTGGGCGAGCTGGCGCAGCTGTGCGGCTACAGCTCGGCCAACATCTCGCGCCACCTCACGCTGCTGATGCAGCACGGCCTGGTGGCGCGCGAAAGCCGCGGCAACAGCGCCATCTACAGCATCGCCGATCAGTCGGTCTACGCCCTGTGCGACCTGGTCTGCGGCAACATCGCGCGCCGCTTCGAGCGCACCGCGGCGGCGCGCGCCGCCTTCACCCTGCCGGCCACCAAGCGCGCGCGGCCGAAGACGCCGGCATGAGCGCGCGGCGCGCGGTGACCTGGCTGCTGGGCCTGCTGCTGGCGGCCTGCGGCGGTGGTGGCCCGGGCGGCGGCACGAACAACGCCACCGACACGCCTCCGCTCACCGCCAGACACCTGGCGCTGCTGGTGGCCGAGGGCGACACCACCGGCGAGGCCATCGCACGCGCCTACCAGCAGGCCCGCGGCGTGCCCGATGCCAACGTGATCCGCGTGCCGGTGGACGGCCGCAGCGACGAGATCAGCGCCGCCGCCTTCACCACGCTGAAGGCCGCCGTCGACGCCCGCCTGGGCCCGGACATCCAGGCCACGCTCGTCACCTGGACGCGCCCCTCGCGCGTGGCCGGCAGCTGCAAGATGAGCATCACCAGCGCGCTGGCCTTCGGTTTCGACCCGCGTTGGTGCGCCATCGGCTGCCAGGCCACCGCGGTGTCGCCCTATTTCGAAAGCGCCAGCCACCGGCCCCAGGCCGACCATGCCATGCGCCCTTCGATGATGCTGGGGGCCAGCACCCTGGCCGAAGCGCAGACCCTGATCAACCGCGGCGTGGCCGCCGACGGGCTGATCAGCAGCGGCCGCGCCACCGGCCACGCCTGGCTGGTGCGCACCAGCGACGCGGCGCGCAGCACGCGCTTTGCCGACTTCGCCGAGCTGGCCAACACCGCGGTGGCCGGCCTTGTTTTCCACTACGTCGACAACTCGGCCGGCGGCGGCAGCGACCTGGTCATCGGCCAGAACGACCTGATGTTCTACTTCACCGGCCTCGTGAGCGTGGCGCAGGCGGCCAGCAACCGCTGGCTGCCGGGCGCAGCGGCCGACCACCTCACCAGCTTCGGCGGTGTGCTGCCCGACGGCAACGGCCAGATGCCGGCCACCGAATGGCTGCGCGCCGGCGCCACGGCCAGCTACGGCACGGTGGAAGAGCCCTGCAACTTCGGCGACAAGTTCCCGCGCGCCAGCGTGCTGGTGGATCGCTACCGGCGCGGCGACACGCTGCTCGAGGCCTACTGGAAATCGGTGCGCTGGCCCGGCCAGGGCTTGTTCCTGGGCGAGCCACTGGCGCGGCCCTGGGCGCGCTGAAGGCATGTCGGCCACGGCCCTGCCCGCGCGGGCGCTGTCCGGCACCGCGTTCGCCACGCTGCTGCTGATTGCGCTGATGATGGGCGCCAACCACGTGGCGGCGCGGCTGGCCTTCAACCACGGCGTCGACGTGGCCACGGCGGTGGCCTTCCGCAGCGTGGTCACGGCGCTGGTGGTGGGGCTGATCCTGGTTTCGAACCGCGTCGCGCTGCGCCTGCAGCCGAAGCACCGGCGCGCGCTGCCGGCCATCGGCCTCCTGATCGGCGTGCAGAGCCTGTGCCTGTACTCGGCGGTGGCGCGGCTGCCGGTGGCGCTGGCGCTGCTGGCCTTCAACACCTACCCGCTGTGGACGGCGCTGTGGGCGCGTGTGGTCTACGGCCACCGCGCCGAGCCGCGCGTGCTGCGCGCCATGCCGGTGATGCTGCTGGGCCTGGCGCTGGCGCTGGACGTGTTCGGTGCCGCATCGGGCCTGGGCGCGGCCGGGCAATGGGGCCGCATCGGCGCCGGCGTGGCCTTCGCCCTGGGCGCCGCCGCCACCTTCGGGCTGGCGCTGGTGCTCACGCAGCACGAGGCGGCCGATCTCGACGGCCGCGTGCGCACCTGCAGCACCATGGCCATCGTCGGTGTCATCGCGCTGGCGGTGGTGGGCCTGCAGGGCGGCTTCCACCTGCCGCAGGCCACGCCTGGCTGGTGGGGGCTGGCGGCGCTGACCTTCCTCTACGGCACCGCCTTCACCATCATGTTCACCGTGCTGCCGCGCCTGGGTGTGGTGGGCAACTCGGCCATCATGAACGTGGAGCCGGTGTTCGCGCTGGTGCTGGCCTGGGCGCTGCTGGGGCAGGCCATCGCGGCCATTCAGGTGCTGGGGGCGCTGATCGTCGTCGGCACCGTGATCCTGCTCGGCTTGCGCCGCTAGCGGCCGCTCAGGCCAGCGCCGGCGCGGCGGACGCCGGCGGTGGCTGCGCCGGGCTGGGCAGGCGCTCGACGAAGGTGTTGCGCACGCGCTCCGACCGGTGGAAGTAGCTCACCCAGATCGCCACCCCGATGAGCTGCCCGGCCAGACGGCCCCAGGCGCGCGACGACGCGAACTCGGGCCCCAGGTCCGCCGGCACCAGCAGCATGTCGAGCAGCGACGCCGCCGCCATGCCCAGCACCAGCACGCAATAGGCGCGCGGCAGGCTGGTGCGCCGGCGCGCGAACAGCAGCAGCACGAAGGGGATGCCCACCAGCGCCAGGATGTTGGCCACCAGCTCGAAGAGCAGCAGCGGTTCCATGATCGGCCGGTACGTCGCTGCGCCCGGCGTGGTGAGACTGAGCCACTGCGTGGCCTCGTAGGCCGGCCAGCTGTCGCGCAGTTCGCCGGCGACGCGCAGGAACGACGCCACCAGGCCCAGCGCCGGCAGCAGCAGCCAGCCGCCCAGGCCGCGCGGCCCGGCCGCAAAGGGCAAGGCGCCGGGCGCCGGCGCGGGCGGGTTCCAAAAGTAGAGCCGGCGGGCCAGCGCGGCGCCGCCCAGCAGCGCCAGCGTGGCCACCACAGCCGGCAGCCAGTAGGGCGCACCGCCGCGGCGCGGCACGCCCTGGTCGTACTCGTAGAGCGTGTAGGCCAGCGCCTGGCGCGCCTTGTCCAGGTTGCCGGCGTAGCGCGGCACGTCGGCAGCCTCGACCTGCGCCAGGCGCGTCTTGAAACGGTCGGTCAGCACCAGCGTGTCGCCTTCCATCCGGGTGCTGCGGTGCAGTTCGAAGGCCGGGTCTTCCACGCGCTGCTCGTCGGCCTTGATGTCGAAGCCCGGTGTCAGGTGCACGCGCGTGACGTGCAGCACGTCGATGGGGTGGCCGGTGTGCAGCGGCGCCTGGCGCACCGTGGTCTGCGGCGCGCGCAGCAGCTCGGCCATGTCGGGCACCAGCACCTCGGCCTCGCGACGCTGGCGCCCTTCGGCCCGGCGCCAGAAGCTGTCGACCACGTAGTGCTCGGTCACCGTCAGGCGGTTGGCGGGCTTGTCGTCGCTGATCTCCATCGGCGACGCGACGCTCAGGCCGTCGTAGCGCGCCGCATAGAAGTTCGTGTAGCCCTTCTGCAGGCCCTCGCCGCTCTGGGTGGCCAGGGTGCCGCGCAGGTGGTCGGCCGCCGCACCGCGGGTGATCGTCGACACGGTGAAGGGCACGGGCCGGGCCGGGCCGCCGCGCGAATCGAATTCCGCCCGCACTTCGCGCCGGTTCGTGAGCGCGTCTTCGCCGGCCATGGCGCTGAGGCCGACCACGCCGGCGTCGATGCGCAGCGCGGGCCCGTACTCGGCCTGCACCAGCTGGCCCAGCTCACCGGCCTGCGGGGCCCGCGTGGGGTCCAGCCACAGGTCGCGCCCGTCCAGGCGTGCGTGCACCACCACGTGGTTGAAGGCGCCGGGCGTGGCCTGCGAGTCGGCGATGGCCCGCTGCAGGCCCGTGTTCACCAGTGCCGGATACGCCGCGATGCCCAAGCCGCGCAGCAGGGCCACGGTCAGCAGCGTCTTGTCCTTGCAGTCGCCGAAACGGCGCTGCAGCACCAGGTCGGGCGGGTTCGGCGCGTGCGAGTTGGCGCCGATCTCCACGCCCAGGTAGCGCACGTTGGCCTGCACGTAACGCAGCGCGGCCAGCAGGCGCTCGCCGGCACCGGCCTGGGCCTGCGCGATCTCGGCGATCGCGGCGGCCACGCGGGGTGTCGGCCGCTCGGGCAGGCGGTACAAGGGCAGCGCCCAGTCCGCCACGGCGCCCCAGTCGGCGAACTCACTCCACGACACGCCCGCAAAGGGGTCGTGCCAGCCGGGTGCATCCTTCTCGACGCGCAGAGCGGGGATGTCACGCACGTCCCAGCGGTACTCGCGCTGGCCGGGGCCTTCGGTCAGCGTGGCCGGGGCGGCCTTGTTGCGGTACTGCAGCTTCAGCTCGCGTCCTTGCGGCCACAGCAGCCGAGCGTGCGCGCGGGTGACGGGCACGCCCCATTGCAGATCGATGCGGCCGAACTGGCGGCCGCCGAACACCGGGTTGTGGCCGCGCACGCTGTAGGCGTATTCGACGACGTCGCCCACGCGCACGTCCTCCAGGAACACATGGGCTGTGCGGCTGCCGTCGAAGATGAGCGCCTCGAGTTCGGTCTCGCGCTGCAGCACGCGCACGGCGCTGGGCTTCAGTCGATTGATGATCTGCGCACCCCGCCGCACCTGCACCGCGTGCAGGGTGAGGCGTTGGAACGACGGGTCGAAACGGATCTCGACGTTGGCGATGGCCTGGACACCGCTCTCGTTGAGCGCCCGCGTCGCGACGTGGCGGTAGAGCACGCGCTCGTTGCGGTCCACGCGCACCTGATGGTCCACCAGCAGGTAGTGGCTGCCATCCGCCACCTGGCCGGCCGGCGCCTGGGCGCCGAGGTCCGGGGTCTGCGGCAGCACCCACGCCGGTGCCGGACTCACCTCGAACTCGCGCCCGGCACCGTGGCCGCTGGCCGACCAGCCCAGGGCCACGAGCAACATGGCCAGCGCGCGCAGCCAGCCCAGGGCACCAGCACCTGGCGCCGTCCGCATGATCTCGTTCAAGAAAAGAGCCCCCCTCCAAGCGGGCGCGGGCCGTCGGGTCGGTTCCTCGCGCCGGGCTGATTATCCCGGTGGCCGGCCGCCCTCAGAGCTTCACCGGCCCCTCGGTACCACCCACCTGCCCCGCCGCCTCGCGCGCCTGCTGCTGGCGCGTGCGGTCGACATAGGTGTCGGCACGCTCCAGCTGCTGGCGGATGATGGTGTTGTTCTGGCCCATCACGTCGATGGCCTTGGCGCGGAAGGTGTCCATCGCGTCCATGGCCTTGAAGGTCTGGTCGAACATCTCCTTGATCTTGTCGATGCCCAGCATGGGGTTCTGCGCGAACTGCGTGGTCTGGTCGACGTGCTGGTTGAGCGCGCGGCCGGTCTCGCTGATCAGGTTGCCGATGGTGGTGTTGACGCTGCCCAGCATCTCCATCACGCGGATCTGGTTGCCGGTGGCGCGCGCCACGGTCTGCGCCACGGCCAGCGCGCTCATGCCGGTGGTGGCCACGCGCGTGCAGCCGTTGATCATCTCGCGGCCGGTCTTCTTCAGGACGTCCAGCGCCAGGTAGCCGTTGACGCACACGGCCTGCTGGGTCTGGATGTCCTGCAGGTTCTGGCGCGCGTAGAACAGCACCTCCTGCCGCAGCGCCTGCGCGCGCTGCGGGTCACTGGACTCCAGCGACTTCACCTTCTCTTCCAGCCGTGTGTCGAGCTGGGTGGCGAAGCGCGAGGCGGCGGCCAGCTTGCTCATCGCGTCCCACAGCTTGGCGCGCGTGCTCTCGATCTCGATCACGTCCTTCTGCAGGTCGTCACGCGCCGAGTACAACTGGCCCATGCTGGTCTTCAGCTGGTCGGCCGCGCTCTGGTACTTGCGGAAGTAGGCTTCGAGCTTGTTGCCGAAAGGGATGATGCCCAGCAGCTTGCGCGGCTGCATCAGGTCGCCGTCGGCACCCGGGTTCAGCTCGTCGAGCTGGCTGCGGATGGCGCCGATGGCCTTGAACGCCGCCGAATCCTCCACGCCGACGAAGTTCTGCTGCATGAAGCGGCCCGTCATCAGGCCCGCGGCGTTGCTGATCTCTTCCTTGCCGAGTGCGAAGGCACCGTCCAGGCGCTGCTTGAAGGCGTCGGAGTGCAGGTCTTCGGTGGCCAGCGCGTCGATGAAACGCAGCACCTGGTTGTCCACCTGCTGCTGCAGTTCGGGCTTCAGCGGCACGGCCTCGCGCGCCGCCTCCACCGCCACGGGGGTGATGACCTCGGGCGGCTCGAGCTGGAACGTGGGCTGGTTCATCGTGGTTTCTCCTGCGTGGGGAGTTGCAGAGCGGGGGCGTCCAGGCCTTGCGGGCCGAACTTCTGGGTGAGAAAGGTGGAATGCGTGAGGAAGGCCTGCGCGTCCTGCGAGGCCAGGTCTTCGCCGAGCTGGTGCACCTTGTGCTCGAGTTCGGCCAGCGTGTCCTTGAAGGTGTCCTGCGCCGTCTTGCCGTTGGCCAGCAGCTTGCCCGCGGCGTAGGAGGCCGGTATCGACAGGTAGGTGTTCAGCGCCTCGGGCAGGTAGCGGATGGCGATGTGGCGGGCATGGAAGCTGTCCTGCAGCGACAGCGTGCCTTTGCTGCGTTCCCATTGCTGCAGCAGCGCTTCCAGCGCCTGGCACAGGCCCAGCACACGCGCCTGCAGGCTGGCAGGGATGCGATTGTCGGGGTTGTACTCGGTGAGCCGGCGCACGCCGGAAAGGGCGCGCTCCATCGCTTCGCGCGCGTCGCCTTCGTCGGTGAACTGCAAGGCTTCCCAGGCCGGCTCCTTGGTCGACGGGAAACCCAGCCACAGGCCGCCGATGACGAAGCCAGCGACGTAACCCAAGGCGGCCACACCCAGGCCCAGCGTGCCCAACAAACCCAGCGCCTTGAGCACCAGCACGACACTGGCCAAGCCCAGCCCGCACCAGTTGGCAGGTGAGCCGACCAGCCGCAGGATCTTCTTGCCCACTATTGGTAAGCCCGGATGTCCTTGAAGACGGAATACAGCGGCGTCTTGCGCGCGTCGAAGACACGCCCGCCGGTGATCTTCACCAGGTCTTTCAGCGCCTGCTCGTTGGCTTCGCCGAACAGCACCATGAAGACGGGTATGGCCTTCACGTCCTCGGGCAGCGCGGCGTAGTCGCGCTTGAAGGCCTCGAGCGTGCGGCCCGAGTTGCTTTCACCGTCGGTGAAGGCCACCACCGAATACTGGTAGCCCGGGTTCTGGCCGCGTTCGTCGAGCATCAGCTTGAGCGCGTCGTACACCGCGTCGTAGAGCGCCGTGCCGCCCTTCATCTGCAGGCTTTCGGCCGTGCTGCGCACGTCGGCCAGCACCTGGCGCATGGCCTCGCTGTCGTCCTGTTCGGCCACGCCGCGCGCCGCAGCCTTGCCGGCCGGTACCACGAAGGCGCGCGGCGCGCGCACCTGGTCGCTGAAGGTCAGGAACCAGAGCTTTTCGCGTTGCGTCAGGCGTGCGATGCGGCCGGTGAGCGACGCGTCGGCGCCGGCGATGTAGTGCAGCGCCTGGATCAGCTGCTGGCGCCGCCCGCCGCCGTTCATGCTGCCGCTGGTGTCCAGCACGAAGGTGCTGGCGATGGGCGTGCGGAACTCGTTCAGGTAGGCCGCGATCAGGCCGTCGGCCAATGCGCGGTCGGGCGAAAAGGGCAGCTCCACCTGCAGGCCCTGCCGGGGCAGCAGGTCTTCCACCTTGGCCGCCACGGCCTGGTTGATGGGGCGGCGCAGGGTCTGCCGCGCCAGCCAGGTCTGCGCGGTTTCGCTCTTCAGGTACTCAACCACCTTCACGTAGTCGGCGCGGCGCGCCTCGTTCAGCAGCATGAAGGGGTAGTCGGCGGTGCTCACGCCTTCGTAGGGGTACACCAGCGTCAGCTTCTCGCGCAGCTTGCCGCTGGCGTTCAGGCTCAGCAGCCAGCTCTCGTAATTGATGAAGGCATTGACGCGTGTGCCCTGCTGCAGGATGAACTGCTCCGAGAGATACGTGCTGTTGTCGCCCGGCAGCTTGTAGCCCTTGAGGAAATCGGCAATCGCGCTGCGGTCAACGTCGGCCGCGGCCAGCGCCTCGCTCTTGCCGCTGGCGGCGGCCACCACGCCCATCAGCGCCATGAAACCCTGGTTCGACGTGGCCGGGTTGCTGAGCGCGTAGTTCAGCTTGCCGGCCTTGGCGGCCGTGGCGATGTCCTTCCAGGTCAGCTTCAGGTCGGGCTTGTTCCAGCCGTGCTTCTTCGCATCGCTCTCGCTCACGCCCACGGCGATGGGCGACAGCATGATCTTTTCCTGCAGCTTCACCCGGCTCTGCCCCTGCGGGCTGGACAGCAGGTACTTGGCGTTGGCAAACCAGGCGCCGTCGGCCTTGCCGTCGCCCGACAGCACGGCCTCGGTGCTTTCCATCGTGCCGCCCCAGCGGAAGCGCAGCTTCACGCCGGTGGCCTTGAAGACCATCTCTTCCAGCGGCAGTGCGTCCTTCAGGTCGGTGGTGGCCAGCACCACGAAGTCGGCCGCCGGCACGGCCGGTGGCGGCGGGGGCGGCGGTGGTTCATCCTTCTTGCCGCAGGCGGCCGACAGCACCACGGCTGCGGCGAGCAGCCAGACCTTCAAGGCCTTCATTGCGCCATCTCCTTGGCCACGGTGTCGATCATCTCGGCCATGATCTCGAAGGAAGGCGGGTCCACCACCTGCGTCACGCGCGGCTCCACCGCCAGGCCGGTGGGCTTGAGGGTGGAGACGAAGCGTTCGCTGTCGGCGATGCGGAAGCCATACTCCACCGCAATGCCCTGCAGTTCGGCGTCGTTGGCCAGCAGTTCGCCCAATGCCTTGGCGCGTTCATTCATCGACACGAACACCACCTTGTTGACGATGGTGGGCAGCGGGTACAGCAGCACCATGCCTTCGCCCACGCCCTTCTTGTTGAGTGCGTAGGCCACCAGCTGGTTCTCGTAGATGAAGGCCATCGGCGTCTTGCCGATGCCGATGGCGACGTAGTCGTCGAAGTTGCCGTTGACGTAGTTCTCCTGGTAGCCCTGGCGCTTGAACAGTTCGGCCAGCTTCAGGGCCGTGCTCTGCGCGCTGGCGCGGTCGGTCACCACGTCACCGGTGAGTGCCTGGCTGGTGAGCGCCAGGTACATGGCGCCGGAGTTGCTGCGTCGCAGGTCGGTGGTGGACACGAGTACGCTGCGGCCCACCTCGTAGGCCCCGGCTTCCTTCAGGTCTTTCCACTTGGTCTTGGCCAGCATGGCCTGCGTGAGCTTGGCCATGTCCACGCCGTAGACCTTGGGGCCCATGGCCTTGGCCATGCCGTTGGCCACCAGGATCTTCGCGATCGGCTCCCACGACGCGATGACCATGGGCGTGAAGAAGGGCGACACCTGCGCGGCCGGGATGTTGGCCTTGCGCGCCGCGTCCACCACCTGGTTGGCGGCCACCACGCCCGAGGGGAAGAAGAAGTCGGGCGAGGCGCCAGCGACCACCCTGCCCGCCATCTCGCGGCTGCCCACGCGCACCACGTTCACCGGCATGCGCCTGGCCGCCAGCACCTTCTGCACGCGCGGATCCTTGAAGTAGGTTTCGACATCGAGCGCGATCACGCCCTGCAGCGGCACCATGCTGGCCGCCGCAGCCGCGTCCTGCTGCTCGATGAGTTCCTGCTTCTGCCCTCGCAGCGCGAACCAGAGGGCTCCTCCGAAAGCACCGGCCAGCAGCACCGTGATCGCTGCGCGCCTGGAAGCCGACATCGGCATGTGTGGTCACCTGCTTGGGGTGGCTGTGTCGCGGCAGTGTAGCCGCGCGGGATTAACGGTTTGCGTTGTCCGCGATGCCCTGCGCGATGCGGGGGATCAACTGCAAAGGCAGGTCGTGGCCCATGCCGGGGATGAAGTCGCCTGTGGCACCGCGGATGCGCTTGACCAGTTCGCGCCCGGCGGCCACAGGCACCAGCGGGTCGGCCTCGCCGTGGATGACGTGGGTGGGCGACTGGATGCGCACCATCAGCTTGGTGCGGTCGCCGTCGGCGACGATGGCGGCCACCTGGCGCGCCGTGCCCTTGGGGCGCCAGGCGCGGCGAACGTTGGCCTCCAGTCGCTGGCGCAGGCGTTCGGGCTCGGGCGGATAGCCCGGGCTGCCGATGAGGCGCATCACGCGTTGCAGGTGCCGCACCACGGCGGCCCGGTCGCTGCCATCGGGCCGCGATATCAGCGCCGAGCGCACGCGCAGGCTGGGTTGCGGCAGCTGGCGCGAGCCGGTGGTGGTCATGATCAGCGTCAGGCTCTTCACCCGCTGCGGGCGCTTGGTGGCCATGTGCTGGGCGATCATGCCGCCCATCGACGCGCCGCAAACATGCGCGCGTTCGATGCCCAGCGCGTCGAGCACCCCGAGCGCATCGTCGGCCATGTCGGCCAGCGTGTAGGGCGTCTGCACCGGCAGGTGGAACAGGTGGCGCATGGCCGCCATCGGCAGGTTGGGCACGCCCAGCTGGTCGAAACCCTGGCTCAGGCCGACGTCGCGGTTGTCCAGGCGGATGACGCGGAAGCCGCGGCTCACCAGCTCCTGCACCAGCTCGTCGGGCCAGCCGGTCAGCTGCATGCCCAGGCCCATGATCAGCAGCAGCGGCTCACCGCCGGGCAGGCCCTGGTCGTCGATCTCGATGCCTATGCCGTTGGCGACGATCTGCATGGTGTCAGCGGCGCCGGGCCGTCGGGAAAGGGGTGCACGTTCTGATGATGCAGTCATTCTGTCATGCCGCTCGCCGCCCCGAAGACCACGACGCTGACCGCCCTGCGCGATAGGCGATCCAGGCCACCAGGCCTAAAGTCGGGACGCAAACTGGACGGGATACCCTTGATGGAGAGCCTGGCTGCCGCCCAAGGAGAGCTGTTGCGCCTGGCGGTCGAACACTCGCCCGATGCCGTGGTGCTGTGCGCTCCTGACGACGAGATCATCTACTGGAGCCCCGGTGCCGAGGCCACCTTCGGCCATCGCAGCGCCGATGCCGTGGGCCAGCGCTGGTGTGAACTGGCATTGCCGGCTGAACAACGGGCGGGCGAACTGCAGGCGCGCCGGCAGGCGCCCGGCGCCGACCGCACCGTGCGCGCCGCGCTGCGCCGCCACCGCGACGGCCATCTCTTCTACGCCGACACCGTGACGCGCCCCGTTTACCGCGACGACGGCGCATTGCGCTGCTACGTCGTCAGCTCGCGCGACGTGACTGCGCTCACCGTCGAGCACGACGCGCACCTGCTGGAGGATCGCTACCGAGACCTGCTGGAGTGGGTGCCCGATGCGATCGTCATCGCCAACGAGATCGGGCGCATCGTGCTGCTCAACGCGCAGTCCGAGGCGCTGTTCGGCGATAGCCGTAGCGCCATGCTGGGGCGGCCCATCGAGTCGCTGCTGCCGCCGCGCTACGGCGCCGACCACGTCGGGCACCGCCTGCGCTACCAGGGCCAGCCGCAGGTGCGCCGCATGGGCATCGGGCTGGAGCTGTTCGGCCTGCGCGCCGACGGGCGCGAGTTCCCGGTGGAGATCAGCCTGTCGCCGCTGGTGGCCGACGGCCGGCGCTTCGTGGTCAGCGCCATCCGCGACATCAGCCAGCAGAAGCGCGACGCGCAGGAACTGCAGGAGAAGAATGCCGCGCTCGAACTGGCGCACCAGGCCAAGGACCGCTTTCTCGCCACCATGAGCCACGAGCTGCGCACGCCGCTGAACGCCGTGCTCGGCTTCACCAGCATCCTGCTGATGAAGCTGCCGGGCGCGCTGAATGCCGAGCAGGAGCGCCAGCTGGGCATCGTCAAGTCCAGCGGCCAGCACCTGCTGTCCCTGATCAACGACCTGCTCGACCTGGCGAAGATCCAGTCCGGCACCTACACGCTGTCGCCCGAGCCCAGCGACGCGGGCGTGCTGCTGGCCCAGGTGGTGCAGACCCTGCAGCCGCAGGCCGAACGCAAGGGCCTGACGCTGGCGCTGGCGCAGCCGCTGCATCCGGCGCCCTGCCACGTCGACCGGCGCGCCCTCAACCAGGTGATGCTGAACCTGGCCAACAACGCGATCAAGTTCACCGCCAGCGGCTCGGTCACCTTCGAGCTTCGGCGCGATGCCGGCATGTTGCTGATCAGCGTGGTCGACACCGGCGTAGGCATCGCCGAGGCCGACATCGGGCGCCTGTTCAGCTCGTTCACGCAGGTCGGCGACCCGAAGCGCCGCCCCGAAGGCACCGGCCTGGGCCTGCACCTGAGCGCGCGCCTGGCCGAGCTGATGGGGGGCCGCATCGAGGTACAAAGCCAGCTCGGCGTCGGCAGCCGTTTCACCCTCTACCTGCCCCTGCCGGCGCCCTGAGATGGCCACCGTGCTGGTGATCGAGGACAACGAGGTCAACCTCGAGCTGATGCAGTACCTGCTCACCACCTGCGGCCACCAGGTGCTGGTGGCCCGCGACGGCATCGAAGGCCTGCGCCTGCTGGCACAAAGCCGCCCTGACGTGGTGCTGTGCGACATCGAGATGCCGCGCATGGACGGCGTCGCCTTTGCACAGGCCGCGCATGCCGACGCGGCCACGGCCGGCGTGCCGCTGCTGGCCGTGACCTCGAACGCGATGGTCGGCGACCGTGCCCGCTTCCTGGCCGCGGGTTTCGACGACTACATCTCCAAGCCCATCGATCCGCCGGCCTTCCTGCAGTGGATGGAAGGGCATGTGCGCGGCGCTGCGGTACCCGCGCCACTGGCGCACGGGCGCAGCGCGGCCCTGCCGCAGGCGGTGCCCACCGGGCCGCTGGTGCTGGTGGTGGACGACCTGCCCGAGAACCTGGCCCTCAAGCGCAGCTGCCTGGAACCGATGGGCTACCGCGTGCGCACCGCCGGCCGCGCCGACGAGGCGCTGCGCATGGCGCTGGAAGAACCGCCGACGCTGATCATCAGCGATGTCGGCATGCCCGAAGGCGACGGCTTCGAGTTCATCGCCCGCGTCAGGCAGCAGCCGGCGCTGAGCAGGATCCCTTTCATCTTCATCAGCTCGACGCACCGCGACGCGGCGGCGCACGACAAGGCGCTGGCACTCGGGGCCCGGCGCTACCTGAACCGGCCCTTGCCCATCGAGCAATTGCTCGCCGAGGTGAAACGCGCGCTGGCCTGAGCGCAACGCTCAGAACATCGCCCCCGCCTGCATCGGCGAGTGGTGCGTCACCTTGTAGAACCACTTGCGCGCGCCCTTGATGTCGAAGCGGCGCCAGGCCTGCGGATCCTGCGCCAGGCGGTCGGCAATGGCGTACAGCGCCAGCGGGTTCATGCCCATGCCGATGTGGCTGGCGTGCACCTCGATGTTCTCGGCCAGCGGCTCGGCGGGGTTGATGCTGCACTGCCAGGCCACCACGCCATCGCTCTTGCTGTAGATCGACGTGGTGGGGCAAGGCGGGGTGCTGCGGATCTGCTCCATCAGCACCGGGTCGTGCACGCTCTGGCCGCTGACCATCTCGTAGAAGCGCCAGGCGTTGGTGGCGCGCGGGTGGCCCGCGAAGGGCGTGCCCAGCGTGATGACGCAGCGAGCATGGTCGGGCTGCTCCTTGGCCAGCTCGCGCGCGTAGATGCCGCCCAGGCTCCAGCCGATGAGGCTGACACGTTCGCGGTGCCGGCCCGACACCTGGTGCAGCTGCTCGCGGCAGCGGTCGAGCACGCCGTGGCGCGGGCCGAAGTTGAAGCCCTGCTTCCACGGGTAGGGCGTGTAGCCGCGTTCCTGCAGGAAGTTGCGCAAGGGCGCGGTGGTGATGTCGGAAGCGCCGAGCCCGGGGAACACGACCACCGGGTGGCCGTCGCCGGTGGGCAGCTTGCCGAGCCAGGGCGCGGCGGCCAGCATGGCCGCGTATTCCCAGGGCGCTCGCGCCTCCAGCATCATCAGCCAGGGGCTGGGGGCGTTGACCAGTTCGTTCGGATCGAACGGCGCAAAGGGGTTGGGTTCGGGCTTGTCGTGAACCGGCGGCCGCCCCGGCCGGCGCCAACGCAAGGGGTTCGTCATGCGGGCATTGTCAACCGGTGCGGCGCCGCTTCGCCGGGGCGCTTGCCCTAGGTTGGCGTGTCACCTTCGCGACGGCGGCATCCATCGCACTGCCGACGATGCCCTTGGCGGCCCGGCCCATCGCACCCGTCACGGCGCCGGCCAGGCTGCCCGCCACGCGCCGTGTGGTCTTGCTCACCAGGCCTTCGGGCGCCGGCGCGTCGGGATCGGGTTCACCCGGTCGCGGCAGCGCGCGCAGGTCGTCGAAGGCCACCGTGATGGCATTGGCCAGTTCACGCACGTCGGGCATGGCCGCGGCGTCGGCCATCAGGCCGAAGTCGAGGCTCTTGTCATAACTCTGCACGGTGATGTTGAGGGCCATGCCGTGCACGACGATGGAGGTGGGGTAGTTGGTCAACATCTTCGCGCCGGCCATGTACAGCGGCAGCGGCGGCCCGGGCACGTTGCTGATGACGACGTTGGCCACCTGCGGCAGTCGGTCGGCCACCTTGGCCTTGCCGTAGAGCGCGGTGGCGGCCTCGATCAGCCAGGGCACGCCCAGCGAAGGGAAGTCGGTGGGCAGGATGCTCTTGAGCTGGCCCATGGTCGACTTCATCGCCGCCGTGGCCGCCTTCACGTGGGCCAGGCGCTTCTTGGCGTCGGCGATGTTCGTGCCCAGGCTGATGAAACTCATCGAGGCCTGGTTGTCGGAGCGGGTGTCGCCCTTCTCGCGCAGCGTGATGGGCACCGCGGCGATGAGGCTCTTGCGCGGCAGCGCGCGCCGCGACGAGAAGTAGCGCCGCAGCGCGGTGCTGCAGACCATCAGCACCATGTCGTTGATGGTGGCCTCGTGCGCGCGGCCCAGCTCCTTCAGCTCGGGCAGCGGCAGCGTCACGCTGGCGAAGGCGCGCCCGCCGGTGATGGACATGTTCAGCGCCGTGCGCGGCGCCAGCGTCAGGTTGCCGGGGCTGGCCTTGCCGGTGAGCAGCGACGAGGTGCTCACCGCGGAGCTGGCCGCGTTCTTCAGCGTGCCCACCGTGGCAGGCAGGTTGCGCACGATCTCGGCCACCTTCTGCGCCTGGTTGCCGAGCACGCCGCGCAGCATCTCGGTCATCTCCAGGCGGAAGGTCTTCACGCGCTTGGACGGCTGCACCTCGATGGCACGCGGCTCGGGTGTCACGTCGAGAATCGCGTTGGCCAGCGCCACTGCGGCCTGGCCGTCGACCGCGGCGTGGTGCAGCTGGGTATAGAGCGCCACGCGCTTCAGGCCATTGGCCCCCGGCGCCAGGCCGTCGAAGACATGCATCTTCCACAGCGGCTTGCGGCGGTCGAGCAGCACCGGGTGCAGGCGGCCGACCTCGGCTTCCAGCTCGGGCAGGCCCGAACCCCGGGGCAGCTTGATCTCGACGATATGCGCCTTGAGATCGGGCTCGGCATCCACCCAGGCCGGGTTGGCCAGGTTCAGCGGCATCCACCACAGCTTGCGCCGCAGCACCGGCGCCACCGGCAGGCGCGAAGCGATGTGCTTGCGCAGCGCGGTGACGAACTTGCCCTTGTAGCCGGCCGGCAGCTCGAACAGGTGCAACGCGCCCACGTGCATGGGCATCTCGGCGGTTTCGAGGTAGAGGAAGGTGGCGTCCAGGCCGGACAGTTGCTTCATTGGACCTCCGGGAATGGCCGATGCTAGGCCGGCCGCGCGTCCACCCGACCGAGGGGAGTCCCTGAGCGACAGCGCGCCTGCGCGCTAGCAGGCTGGCACCGCGACACGCACAGTTTGGGCGTGTGGCACTGTCTTCATTCTGTGCAGGACGATGATGAAGTTGCTCAGGACACTCTGCTTCGCCGTCACCATGGCTGCGACCGCCAGCACCGTGCCGGCGCAGGCGCCGCCGAAACCCACCGGCCCACCGCCCGTCCAGGCCTTCTTCGACGAAGGCAGCGTGCAGGACTTGCGGACGTCGCCGGACGGGCGCTGGATCGCCGCGCAGGTTGTGCCCGCCGAAGGTGGCAATACCCGGCTGGTGCTGATGGACCTGCAGGGCAAGGAACCCCCCATGGTGCTGGCCGCGTTCTCGCGCGCCAATGTGCGCGGGGTGCGCTGGGTGAATGATGACATGCTGCTCGTTGGCGTCATTACCGACGCATACAGGACACCGCAGTACCGGAACGGCGCCCTGGTGGCAGTGCGTCGCGACGGCCGGGGCATGCGCCTGCTGGTCAAGTCCATACGACTCGGTCTTCCCGCCGCCTGGCAGCCAGCCGCTGGAGCCCAACCATGTCTTCTTGTCGCTCGGAGAACCGGGCACCGACGAAATCGTCGTCGGCGAGATCCAGGACGACTTGGCTGGCGAATCCATGCGGCCGCTGACTCTCAACGTCCGCACCGGCGTTCGACGCTCGCTACTCAAGGAGGAACTCGACAACGCGATCAACTTCCTGTTCGATCAGCGCGGCCATGTTCGCCTGGCAATCACACGCAAACAGAACATCATCGGCTACCACTGGCTGGATCTGGACACCCAGAAGTAGAAGCAGATTGCCCAGTTCGTGGATCTGCACGATCCCTTCTGGCCCATGTTCGTCGACGGCGCAGGCCAGCTCTACGTTCAGGTTCCTCGCAGCGACGGAAACGGAGCCGAACTGCGGCGCTTTGACTTCGCCGCGGGCAAACCGGGCGTTGAGGTGCTGGTCCAGACACCTGGATTCAATACCGCATTGCCGGCGTCCTCGAGCGCCCGAGTGGCGAACTCCTGGGCTATTCCGTTGTCACCGATGCAGCGCAGACCGTCTGGCTGACGCCGGAGCTCGAGGCGCTACAGAAGAAGATCGACGGGGCGCTTCCCGGACGCGTGAATCGCCTGCAGTGCGGCCGCTGCGACCAAGTACTGGTGTATAGCTATTCCGACCAGGAACCAGGGGACTGTCTTCTCTACAAGAAGGCCAGCAACGAGTGGGTACGCATGGGTTCGGTGCGACCGAAGTTGGACTCGGCGGTGATGGCGCGACAGACCTTCCACCGCATCAAGGCCCGTGATGGCGCTGACCTTCCGGTCTGGGTGACCATTCCGGCCGGCTCGGACAGTCATGCGCGCGCCGCTGTCGTGCTGGTACACAGTGGGCCGTGGTCGCGCGGCGGCGCTTGGGGCTGGAGCGCCGAGCCACAGTTCGTGGCTTCACGCGGGTATGTCGTGATCCAGCCCGAATTTCGCGGCAGTGTGGGCTATGGTGATAGACACTTTCGCGCTGGCTTCCGTCAGTGGGGCCAAGCCATGCAGGACGACCTGAGCGACGCGCTTCAGTTCGCCGTCAAGCAAGGCTGGGTCGACCCGTCGCGCGTGTGCATTGCCGGCGGCGACTACGGCGGCTACGCAACGCTCATGGGCCTGGCCAAGCGCCCGGAAGAGTTTCGATGCGGCGTGGCCTGGGCGGCCATCAGCGACGCCCGGCTGATGTTCAGCGTGCACGGGTCGGACATCAGTCTCGACGCCAAGAAGTACTCGATGACGACCATGATCGGCGACCCGGAGAAGGATGCGGCCATGTTGGCCGCCGTGGCACCGCTGACACAGGCCGAACGCATGAAGGCTCCGCTGCTGCTGGCGTACGGTGCGCTGGACCGCCGTGTGCCCGTCGAACACGGCGAACAGATGCGGGCTGCGCTGCGCAAGGCTGGCAGGGATCCGGAGTGGGTGGTCTACAACAACGAGGGCCATGGCTGGTGGCTGGCGGAAACCAGGAGGGACTTCTGGAGCCGGGTTGAGACGTTCCTGGCTCGACACCTGGCACCCTGATCCGGTGACTGCCGAGCCGGACCTCGAAGCACCGTGTGCCAGCTCATGTCGCACACTGCGGTCACCGCGGAGGCTCGCATGACCATGACCTTGCGGCGCCTGCTGCGCGCCCCGTTCATCGCCCTGCTGCTGCTTGCCACCGTGGCAGCCGGCGGCGTCACCATCAACTCGCGCCACCTCGGCGCCGAACGCAGCTACGAGGTGCAGCTGCCCGCCAGCTATGCCGCCAGCGGGCGCCAGACCTACCCCCCGCTGGTGGTGCTGGACGCGCAGACCCAGTTTGCCCACGTCGCCGCCACCGCGCGAACCGCAGGCCGGCGTGGCCTTGCTGCGGCGCGCGGTGGCGGCTTATCCGTGGTCGGAAGACAGCCGCGACGCGCTGGCCCGGGCCCTGAAGCGGCAGGAAGCTGCGCCTCAGGCGCCGGCCGCAGCGCCGCGCTGACGCCAGCCCAGCAGCTCGTTGCCCACCAGCGCGGCCAGCACCAGCAGGCCGCCGCCCAGCACGGCCAGCGAAGGCGCCTCGTTGGCGCCCAGCCACGCCCAGAGCACGCCGAACACCACTTCCAGCAAACCCAACAGCGAGATCTCGGGCCCCGACAGCACCCGCGCCGCCGCCACCGCCAGCAGGCAGGGGATGGCCAGCTGCACCACGCCCAGCAGCGCCAGCAGCGAGAGGTCGCGTGGCGACGCCGCAAAGGGCAAGGCCAGCGGCAGCGTCACCAGCGCCGACAGCGCAGCGCCGATCAGCACCGCGGCCAGCATGTCGGGCGGGCTCGCCTGCCCTTTCAGGTGCTGCAGCAGCGTCCAGTTCACCGCCGCAGCAATGGGCACGCCCAAAGCGACGGCCGTGCCCAGCAGATGGCGCGGGTCGCCGCCGCTCACCTCATGCCCGTACATCCAGGCGATGCCCAGGCCCGCCAGCGCGATGGCGCCCCAGGTGCGCGGCTGCAGACGGTGGCCCAGCACGGCGCGCGCCAGAAGCGCGGTGAGCAGCGGGCCGATGGACATGGTGACCAGCACGTTGGCCACGCTGGTGAGCGTCAGCGCCAGCATGAAGGCCGTGTACATCACGCCCCAGCACACGCCCGACAGCCACAGCGCACGCCCGCCCTGCCGCAGCGCAGCCCCCAGGCCGGCCGGGCCCTTCAGCCACGACAGCAGGATCACCAGCGCCAGCGCGTTGAAGGCGCTGCGCCAGAAAGTGACCTCGAAGCCGCGCGCCGATTCGAGGAAACGCGACACCACGCCCGCGATGCTCCACATCAGCGAGGCCAGCACCAGCGTCCACACCGCCTTGCGGTGCGACATCTTCATGGGGACGGGCGCTTCAGGCCGCTTCGCGCGACGCGCGCTTGCGGTCGTGTTCCTTCAGGTGGCGCTTGCGGATGCGGATGCTCTTCGGGGTGATCTCCACCAGCTCGTCGTCGGCGATGAACTCCACCGCGTACTCGAGCGTGGCGTCGATGGGCGGCGTGATCTTGATCGCGTCTTCCTTGCCGCTGACGCGGAAGTTGGTCAGCTGCTTCATGCGCGTGGCGTTCACCACCAGGTCGTTGTCGCGGCTGTGGATGCCCACGATCATGCCTTCGTAGACCGGGTCGCCGGCCTTCACGAACATGCGGCCGCGGT
>CAYREA010000030.1:0-34385 GCA_964423075.1 uncultured Rubrivivax sp.
TCGTCTACCCGCACAAGCAGCACACCGAGTGGCTGGACTGCAGCAACTGCCACCCCAAGATCTTCATTCCGCAAAAGGGTGCCAACCAGATCAGCATGGCCAGCATCCTGCTCGGCCAGAAGTGCGGCGTGTGCCATGGCAAGGTGGCCTTTCCGGTGTCGGAATGCCGCCTGTGCCATTCGCGCAAGAAGGCCGCGGCCACGGTGGCCGCCGAGGGCAAGCCGTGAGGGTGGCGCCCGCCGCGGCCATGCTGCTGGCGCTGTGCGCCGGCGCGGCGCTGGCGGACGAGTCGCGCATCCAGCTGGAGATGCGCATCAAGCTGGCCGCGCGCCTGTTCGCCGACGGGCCCAGCACGCAGCGCATCGCCGCCAGCGGCAACGTGCAGGCCGCCAACCACCTGGACGAGGCGCGGCTGCACCAGAGCCTGGCCGAAGATGCCATTCAGCGTGGCGACCTGGCCACCGCGCGGCGCGAGGTGGACGACGCCCTGCGCCTGGTGGGCCTGGCGCGTCGCCTGGTGCCTGACAGCGGCGCGCAGCAGGCGGTGGCGCGCCAGCGCCATGGGCAGATGCTGGCCTCGCTGGACAAGCTCATCGAGTCCTGGCGCGAGCGCCTGCCGCCCGGCGAGGCCACCGATGGCGATCTCTATGCCGCCCTGGGCCTGATCGAGACCGCGCGCTACTTCGGCGGTGCCGGCCGCCACATCGAGGGCGTGTTCACACTGGAAGCGGCCGAGCGCCACGTGCTGGCCGGCATGAACCGCGCGCTGCAGGGCCGCGACATCGACTACACGCAGCGCGCCGCCACGCCGCAGCAGGAGTTCGACCTGGAACTCAAGCGCCACGCCGCGCTGGCCGAACTGCTGCCGCTGGCGGTGGGTGAACTGAAGCCGCGCGGCGACGCCGCGGCCTTGATCGAGCGCTACAGCGACACCAGCCGCTCGCTGCGCGCGCAGGCACAGGACAAGGCGCAAGGCGGCGACCTGGCGGCCGCACTGGCCCACTTGCGCAACGCCATGCTCTACCTGCAGCGTGCGCTGCAGGCAGCCGGCGTGTCCACACCGCAAGCAACCGGGAGCACACCATGAAGTCCCTGATGGGCGCCTTGCTGTCCATCGCGCTGCTGCTGCCCGGCGCAGCGTGGGCGCAAGACCGCGAACAGCTGGAGCGCCGGCTGCAGTCGGTGGGCACGCTGATCGAATCGTCGTCGGCCGCCAAGCAGATCGAATCCAGCGGCGAGCCCGCCGCGCGCGAGCGGCGCGACAACGCGCGCCTCATCCACCGCGAAGCCGCCGCCTCGCTGCAAGGCGGCGACATGCCCACTGCCGCGCGCCTGCTCGACCAGGCCGCGCGCGAGATGATGACCGGCGCCCGCCTGGCCAAGCCCGAGCAGGTGGCCGGCGCCAAGGCACAACGCGACTTCGACGCGCGCCTGGACAGCGCGCGGGCGCTGCTCACCGCGCAGCAGCGCATCACGGCCGAGAAGGGCAGCAAGCCCGAGGCGGTGCAGGCCACGCGCCGCATCGAGGAGCAGATCGCCGAGGCCGAACGCCGCGCCGGCGCCGGCCAGATCGACGAGGCGCGCAGCGCGGTGGACCGCGCCTACCTCACCGCGCGCGTCTCCATCGAGGCGCTGCGCCGCGGCGACACGCTGGTGCGTACGCTCAAGTTCAACTCGCCGCGCGAGGAGTACGCCTACGAGCTGGACCGCTACGAGACGCACCGCATGTTGATCCAGGTGCTGCTGGCCGACCGCAAGGAAGCCATGCAGGCGATGCAGGGCTACATCCTCCGCGCCGTCACGCGGCGCGACGAGGCCGTCGCCCTCGCCGGCCAGGGTGACCACGCCAGCGCCATCCAGCGCCTCGAAGAAGCCACGCGCGAACTGGTGCGGGCCATCCGCGCCGGTGGCGTCTACATCCCGGGTTGAACGGGGCGATGTGGCGATGGCGCGTTCTACTGCCCCTGGCGCTGCTGGCCGCGGCGGCCTGGGCCGCGCCCTCGCTGTGGCAGCGGCTGGAAGCCGATGGCGTGCACGACCCGCGCAACCCCGGCCTGGCCCTGCTGCAACAGCCGGCCGAAGCCCTGGAGCCGCTGCCGCGCGACACCGCCGGCAACCTGGTGCGCTGGGTGGCGGCCATCGACAGCGGCGCCATCAACCCGCGCACCAACCTGTTCCCCGAGACCGTGGTGCGTGTGCTCGACCAGGACATCATCATCGCCAAGTACGGCTCGATGCCGGCGGTGAAGTTTCCGCACCGCCAGCACACGATCTGGCTGGACTGCGCCAATTGCCACGAGCACCTGTTCAAGGCCAAGATCGGTGCCAACAAGTTCAGCATGCTGGCCATCCTCAACGGCGAGCAATGCGGCCTGTGCCACGGCGCGGTGTCCTTCCCGCTCACCGAATGCAACCGCTGCCACAGCGTGCCGAACGCGTCCATTCCGCGCCAGCCGGTGATCCTGCGATGAAGCGCCGCCTGCTCATCCTGGCGCTGGCGCTGCTGCCCGGCACGCTGCAGGCCGAGTACGGCGACGTGGTGCTGAACCGCCGCTCCGACGCCGCCGGCGTGCGCCCGGTGGTGTTCCCGCACTGGTTCCACCGCATCCGCTTCCGCTGCAAGGTCTGCCACCAGGAGCTGGGCTTCAAGATGCGCGCCGGCGCCAACGACGTGCAGATGGCCGACATCCTGGACGGCCAGTTCTGCGGCATGTGCCATAACGACCGTATCGCATGGGGTCCGGAGCGCTGCGACCTGTGCCACAGCGCCTTGCCGCGCACGCCGGCAGGCATCGTCGGCGGCGCGCAGACCTCGGGGCCGGGGCGGTGGTAGGCGTGCAGCGGCGTGCCGTCCTGGCCGCGGCCTGCCTGGCCGGCTGCGCCACCGAGCCGGCGGGCGACCCCGTGGGGCTGCCCGGCCAGCCGCAACGCTGGCGCACGCTGCAAGGCGGCTTTCTCGCGCCGGCCTTGCCTACGGGCCTGCAGATGCCGCCGCGCCCGGGCCTGGGCCTGCCGCCGATGGCCGGCAGCGGCATGTTCGTGCGCTGGACCGCGCCGGGCGCGCTGGCCCTGCGCGGCGCCGACCTGCTGGTGGCCGACACCGGCAGCGGCCGCCTGTGGCGCGCCGATGCGATGGGCAACCAGATCACCGCCATCGCCGGCGCCGCCGTCAACCGCCAGACCGCGCTGGCCCTGGGCCCGGACCTGTCGGCCTGGGTGCTGGACCCGGCCACACGCCAGCTGCTGCGCTTCGGCCGCGACGGCCGCCTGCTGCAGTCGCAGCACCTGGGCGCCGCCGCCGGCGCGCCACGCGCCCTGGCGCTGGCCGACGGCGGCCTGACGCTGCTGCTGGCCGACGGCGTGGGCGCCTCGTGGACCGAGCTGCGTGGCGTGGGCGGCGTGGCGCGCACGCTGGCGCCCGAACGCGCCAGCGGCCTGCGCATCAGCGGCGTCGATGCGCTGGCCGCCGGTGCCGACGGCGTGTTCGTGCTCGACCAGCTGCTGGCCGTGGTGCACCAGGTCTCGCGCGAAGGCGCGGTGCTGCAGAGCCTGGGCCGCGGCGAGCTGCTGCAGCCCGTGGCGCTGGCGCTCGACCGGCTGCAGCGCTGCTACGTGTGGGACGCGCAGGACGGCTCGGTCAAGCGCCTGCATGCCGGCGCCGCAGCGCAGCGCTGGAGCGCGGCCGAACTGGGCGTGCAGCAGATCGGCGGTATCGCGGTCGACGGGCTGACGCTGGCCGTCTCGGACGCACTCGCCGGCAGCGTGGTGCTGCACAGCTTCGCGCACGAGGCCGGCCCGTGATGCGCGGCCTGCTGCTCCTGGTGCTGGCCGCGCTGCTGGCCGGCTGCGCCAGCGGCGACATCGTGCGCGGCCGCCTGCACCTGGGCATGGACGATGCGCCCGAAGGCACGAAGCTGCTATGGCCGGCGGCACCCGAGGTGCCCCGATTCCTCTACACCGGCACGCTCACCGGCGAGCCCAACTTCAGGCCCGAGTCCGAGGCCCGCGGCTTCTTCAACACCCTGGGCCGCTGGATCGCGGGCCTGGACGGCAAGCCCGCCAGCCCGCTGGTGCTGCAGCGCCCGGGTGCGCTGGTGGGCGACGACGCCGGCCGCCTGTACGTGGCCGATGCCAGCCGCCAGGCCGTCTTCGTGTTCGACGAGAAGGCCGGCGAGCTGCTGCTGTGGGACACCGCCGAAGGCCAGCAGCGCTTCAAGTCACCCGCGGGCGTGGCGGTGGCGCCGGGGCGCGTGTTCGTGAGCGATGCCGAACTCGGCGCCGTGTTCGTGCTCGACGCCGCAGGCCAGCCGCAGCGCCGCATCGGCCGCGGCCAGCTGCAGCGCCCCACCGGCCTGGCGCGTGATGCGCAGCGTGGGCGCCTCTACGTGGCCGACACCTACGCGCACGACGTGAAGGTGTTCGGCGACAGCGACGAACTGCTGTTCGTGATCGGCCGGCGCGGCAATGGCCCCGGCGAGTTCAACTTCCCCACCCACCTGGCCTTCGCCGGCGGCGAGCTCTACGTCACCGACACGCTCAACAACCGCGTGCAGGTCTTCGACGCCGAAGGCCGCGTGCTGCCGCGTGCCGTGGGCGCCCGCGGCCTGCTGCTGGGCAACCTGGTGCGGCCCAAGGGCGTGGGCGTGGACGGCGAAGGCAACGTCTACGTCGTGGAGAGCTACTACGACAGCCTGCTGGTGTTCAACCCGCAGGGCGAGTTCCTGATGCCCATCGGCGGCACCGGCACCGCCACCGGGCGCTTCTACCTGCCGGCCGGCGTGTGGGTGGACGCGCGCAACCGCGTGCACGTGGCCGACATGTTCAACGGCCGCATCGTGCTGTTCCAGTTCCTGGGGGGCAGCTGATGCGGTGGCTGCTGCGGGGGCTGGCCGCGCTGGTGGTGATGGCCGCCTGGCTGCCCGCACCCGTGGCCGACGCGCAGCGCATCAGCGACGTGCGCGGCACGCGCCACAACCTGTCGGCCAATGGCAGCTTCGGCACCCACGCCGCGCCGGGTGGCACCAGCGAGGTCTGCGTGTTCTGCCACACGCCGCACAACGCCAGCCAGGCCGACCAGGGCGGCACCACGCTGCGTGCGCCGCTGTGGAACCGGCGCGTGCCGGCGGGCACCACCTACACGCCCTACACCTCGAGCACCATGGACGCGCAGCAGATCGCCGAAGGCTTCGACAGCCAGCCTGGCGGCAGCAGCAAGCTGTGCCTGAGCTGCCACGACGGCACGCTGGCCATCGGCAACGTCAACGTGCTCAACGGGCAGGCCAACCCGAGCATTCCGATGGTGGGCACCGGGCCCGGCGGCGTGATGCCGCCCGGGCAGGGCATCAGCAGCGGCTACACGCGCTTCCTGGGCACCGACCTGCGCAACGACCACCCCATCAGCGTCACCTTCAGCAGCGCGCTGGCCCAACGCGACGGCGAGCTGCGCCCTGTGGATGCGCAGCAACGCTGGCCCGCCGGCAGCGGCACGGTGATCGGCATCCGCGGCCCGGGCCTCAAGCCGCTGATGCCGCTGGAACGCACCGGCGCCGCCGGCCAGGGCCAGGTGCAGTGCGCCACCTGCCACGACCCGCACATCCGCGAACTCGATCCCGCCAAGGGCAACCAGAAGTTCCTGCGCGCCCAGCGCTTCCAGGAAGCGCCGCCCGGCGCCAACCACAGCGCGGCCAACGACATCGTCTGCCTGGCCTGCCACGACAAGAACGGCACGCTGGGCGTCTGGTCCAACTCGGCCCACGCGCGGCCCGACGTGGCCGACGAGACCTACCGCGACACCGCCGCGCAGCTGCGCGAATTCCCGGCCGGCCTGCCGGTGTGGAAGGCCGCCTGCCTGAACTGCCACGACACCCACACCGTGCAGGGCGCGCGCCGGCTCACGCGCGAAGGCACCGACGCGCCGCTGCCGGCCGGCAACTTCGGGGCCTCGCGCCAGGGCGGCAACCCGGCGCTGGAGAACACCTGCTACGCCTGCCACACGGCGCAGGCGAAATCGGTGCTGGCCAGCACGCTGCAGGTGCCCGACATCGAGACACCCTTCGGCATGGCCATCCGCATGCCCATCACCACGCCCGAGCAGGGCGGCGCCACGGAAGAGGTGCACGACCCTGCAGCCAACTTCAACGACGGCACCAGCAACTGCAGCACCGCCAGCAACCGCTGCGGCGCCGACGGGCTGGAGCCGCGTTCGACGCTGGCGCAGCGCCACGCCGAGTGCACCGACTGCCACAACCCGCACCGCGTGATCCGCAACCGCGCCTTCAACGCCGATGCCAACGTGCCCGACGCCGCCGGCACGCACCGCCACGACGAGACCACCGGCTACACCCACACGAACATCGCCTCGGGCGTGCTGCGCGGCAGCTGGGGCGTGGAGCCGGTGTACGGCAGCACCTCCTTCCACGCGCTGCCCGGCGGCTACACGGTCAAGCGCGGCGACCCCGGCGCGAGTCTCTCGACGGCGGCCACGCAGAGCTATGTCACGCGCGAGTACCAGGTGTGCCTGAAGTGCCACAGCGACTACGGCTACAGCGACAACAACCTCTACCCGAGCGGCACTCGCCCGCCACTGGGCCGCCTGGGCGGCACGACACCGGGCACCAACAACCTCACCGTCTACACCAACCAGGCCAAGGAGTTCCAGGCGCCGCTGTCGCACCAGGGCGAAGGCACGAAACCGGGCTCGGGCGCGGGTTCGAACTACACCACCAACAACCACCGCGGCTGGCACCCGGTGATGGAAGCCACCGGCCGCAGCGCCGCCAGCCCCAGTGCCTTCCGCGCGCCCTGGGGCAATGCCATCGGCACGCAGACCATGTACTGCAGCGACTGCCACGGCGAGAACACGCCCGAAGGCACCGTGGTGCCCACCGGCGGCGACAACGGCGCCGCCTGGGGCCCGCACGGCAGCAACAACAGCTTCCTGCTCAAGGGCCAGTGGAACAGCAACGTCGGCGCCGACAACCGCGGCGACAGCGGCCCCAATCCCAACGGTCTGTGCTTCAAGTGCCACAACCCCAACACCTACGCCAACCGCAACGGCAGCGGCACCACCGGCTTCTTCAACAGCGACCGCGGCAACCTGCACGCGTACCACACCGACAAGATCGAGCGCATCCGCTGCAACTGGTGCCATGTGGCCGTGCCGCACGGCTGGAAGAACAAGGCCCTGCTGGTCAACCTGAACGACGTGGGTGAAGAGGCCGGCCAGCCCGCGGGCGGCAACCGCGAGTGGCGCATGAACGCGCCCGGCCAGGCCTTCAACCAGGAGCCCTACTACCTGAACAGCAAGCTCAAGGTGCGCAACTTCGCCACCAGCGGCAACTGGGTGGACACCAACTGCGGCAGCAACAACTCGGCCCAGACCTTCGGCAGCAACGGCAACAGCACGCAGTCGGGCAAGGACTGGATGAAGGACGTGTGCAGCAACCCGCCATGAAGACACAAGCCCTCATCGCCCACTTCGGTTCGCTGCGTGCCACGCTGGCGCTCTTCGCGCTGCTGGCGGCGGTGGTGCTGCTGCGGCCGGCGCTGTGGCCGCTGGCGGTCGTGATCGCTGCGCTGGCGCTCAACCTGGCGGCGGCGCTGGTGCTGCATCCGGCGCTGCGGCGCAAGCTGCCGCTCTTGGTGTCGCACCTGGCCTTGTTGCTGCTGGTGATTCTGGTGGCCGTGGGCCGGCTCATGGCGCTGGACGGCCGCTTCGAACTGACCCAGGGCTTGCCCTTCGACGGCACGCTGATCGACCACGAGGCCGGCCCGCTGCACGCGAGCCGCCTGCAGCACCTGGCCTTTCGCCACGACGGTTTCGAGATTCACTACGCACCCGGCCGCAAGCGCGGTGCCACGCGCAACAGCGTGACCTGGAGCGAGCAGGGCCAGCAGCGCAGCGCCGTGATCGGCGACCACCACCCGCTGCTGCTGGAAGGCCACCGCGTGTACACCAGCCCCAACAAGGGCTACGCGCCGCTGCTGCGCTGGGTGCCCGAGCGCGGCGTCGCGCAACTCGGCGCCGTGCACCTGCCCAGCTTCCCGGCGCAGGAGTTGCGCCAGTCGCGTGCCTGGGCCTTGCCCGACGGACGCGAGGCCTGGGTGATGCTCCAGGCCGGCCAGACGCTGATCGACCCGCAGCAGGCCACCCGCTTCGAGATGCCGCGCGCGCCCCGGCTCATCGTGCGCATCGGCGAGCAACGCGCCGAACTGGCACCCGGCCAGGCCCTCGCCGTGCCGGGCGGCACGCTGGTGTTCGAGGAACTGCGCACCTGGATGGGCTACCGCATCACCTACGACCCCACGCTGCCCTGGCTGCTGGCCGCTGCGCTGCTGGCCGCGCTGGCACTGGGCGTGCACTACCTGCAGAAGTTCAGTGGCGCACCGGCCGGGGTGCCGGGCTCCCTGCTCGGAGCCCGCCATGGATGAAGGCTTCGCGCTGCGCGCCGCCCTGGGTTGCTACGCCGCGGCGCTGGCCGGCCGGCACTGGCAGCGTGCAGCCGGCGTGGCGTTGTGGGCGGCCCTGGCGCTGCACACGCTGTCGCTGGCGCTGCGCTGGCAGGCCCACGGCCATGGGCCGTTCACCACGATGCACGAGATCCTCAGCTCCAACCTCTGGAGCCTGGCGCTGGTGCTGGCCGTGAGCGCCGCGCTGCTGCGCGAGCTGCGCGCGGCGCTGCCGCTGGTGGCGCCGGTGCTGGCCGTGCTGGGCCTGTGGCTGCTGCTGGCCGATGCACGGCCCGGCCACTTCCCGCCCACCTACGCCACGCCGCTGCTGTACCTGCACACGCTGGTGGGCAAGCTGTTCCTGGGCCTCTTGCTGGTGGCGGTGGCGCTGGGCCTGGTGCCGGCGGCGCGGCGCACGGGCCTGGGCGCGCGCGTCTTCGCGCGGGCGGCCGGTGATGCGCGCCTGGACGAACTGGCGCACCGCTACGCCGCCGCCGCCTTCGTGTTCCAGACCCTGATGCTCATCGTCGGCGCGGTCTGGGCGCAGGACGCCTGGGGCCGCTACTGGGCCTGGGACCCGCTGGAAAGCTGGGCCTTCGTCACCTGGCTGGCGCTGGCTGCGGCACTGCATGCGCGCAGCACGCTGCGGCCCACGCCGGCCGCGCACGGCCTGTGGCTGGCCGGCGTGTTCGCCATCGCCTTCCTTACCTTCTTCGGCGTGCCCTTCATCAGCACCGCGCCGCACAAGGGGGCGCTGTGAAGGCGCGCCGCGACCAGCGCCGTGCCGGCGCGCTGCTGACGCTGCTGCTGGTGATGCTGGGTGGCCTGTGGCTGGACCAGCGCCCGGCGCAGCAGGCGGTGGCCGCACCGGCGGCCCGCCTGCCGCACGAAGGCGAGATCCGGCGCCGCTTCGAACAGGCCGTGGTGATGCTGCACGCCAGGCAGTACGAACACGCCAGCACCGCCTTGCACCGTGTGCTGATCCTCGCGCCCACCATGCCGGAGGCCCACGTCAACATGGGCTTCGCCCTGCTCGGCCTGCAGCGCCCGCGCGAGGCCCTGGCTTTCTTCGAAGGTGCCAGCGCGCTCAAGCCGGACCAGGCCAACGCCTACTACGGCATGGCCCTTGCGCATGAGGCCGGTGGAGACCTGGCCCTGGCCACCGGCGCCATGCGCAGCTACCTGCACCTGGCCCGCGCCGAAAGCCCCGAGCACCTGGCGCGCGCGCGCGCGGCGTTGTGGGAATGGGAATCCCGGCGGCCCGCTTCCATTCCCGGAAGCGGGAAGACATTCCCATCCGCGGCGAGAAAACCCGGCGTGCCGTGACGCCGAGGCGGGGCGTTGCTGCTGCAGCCCGGCGGGCCTGACAATTGCAAGCAATTGCTGCCACCGCCTGGAGCCCGATGCGTCCCCTTGTCGCCCTGTCCTTGCTGGCCTTTTGCGCGCAGGCCGCCGCCAACCCCGAAGAACCGCCCAAGCCGGCGCTGGAAGAAGCGCGCAAGGCCTCGGCCGAACTCGTCACCAGCGTGCGCGGCGAGCTGATCAAGGCGGTGGAAGCCAGCGGCCCGCTGCGCGCCATCGTGGTGTGCAAGTACACCGTGCCCGAGATCGCCTCGGCCGTGTCGCGCAAGTACGGCGCGCGCATCACGCGCGTGTCGCTGGCGCCGCGCAACCCATCGCTCGGCTGGGGCGACGCCTGGGAGCAGAAGGTGCTGATGGCCTTCGAGGAGCGCGTCGCCAAGGGCGAGAAGGCCGAAGGCCTGGAGCAGTACGAGGTGGTGGCCGAACCCAGCGGCCGCTTCCTGCGCTACATGCGCGCGCTGCCGCAGCTGCCGGTGTGCATGAACTGCCACGGCCCGGCCGAGCAGATCAGCGAATCGATCCGCAGCCAGCTGCAGCACGACTACCCGCACGACAAGGCCACCGGCACCGCCTTGGGCAAGGTGCGCGGCGCGGTCACCTTCAAGAAGCCGCTGTAGCCGGCGCTACGGTGCCGGCTGGCCTTGCAGCCACTGCCGCGCGTCGGCATGGCCTTGTGCGGCGGCGCGGCCCATCCACTTGCGCGCCTCGTCGGCTGACAGCGCCACGCCGCTGCCGGTGAGGAACATCACCGCCAGGCTGTACTGCGCCTCGGCATGGCCCTGGCGCGCGGCCTCGAAGTACCAGCGCGCGGCGGCGCGCTGCGGGTCTTCGGCATCGGGCGCGGCGGCCAGGCCGTAGGCGTACATGTTGGCCAGGTGGAACTGGCCCTCGGCCAGGCCCTGTGCCGCGGCGCGCTGGAACCAGGCTGCGGCCACGGCGTCGCTCTCGCGCACGCCGTGGCCGTGGTAGTACAGGATGCCCAGTCGCAGCTGGGCCAGCGCATCGCCGGCGCGCGCCAGCGGCTCCAGCAGGCGCGCCGCCGTGGCGTAATCCTTGCGATGCATGGCGGTGCTGGCGTCCTGCAGGGCGTCGGCCCGCGTGCCCGCACACAGCAGGCACAGAGCCAGGGAGACAATGAGGCGGATGAAGTTCATGGTGCGGCCTGCAGCAAACGCCGTTCCCGGCGACCGGTGCGGCGCATGACGGAGCGCAGCGCAGCCCCGCTGCCGGTGCGCAAGTCGCTGCGCGCGCGCGGCCTCATCGCCACGCTGGCCCTGCTGGCCTACGCGCTGGTGGCGGGCCTGTACATCGCGGGTGAACGCAGCAAGCTGCTGGTCGACGTGCAGGCGCTCGAGCAGGTGGCCGAACACGAGAAGCTGCTGGCGCTGACCGAGGCTTCGGTGTCGAACGCGATGGTCGACGTCAGCGACGCCGGCGGCAGCGGGGCGCCGCTCGACGGCCTGGCCAACGATCTGCGGCTGTACATGGAAAGCTGCACCAAGCTGTTCGCGAATCTGCAGCGCCACGATGCCGCCTACGCGCCGCTGCAGCAGTCCATCCAGCGCAGCTACGACACGCTGCGCGCCGAGCCCGTGCGCGCCAGCTGGGTCGACCTGCGCGAGAGCCTGCACCAGGCGGTGGATGAACTCGAACTGCGCCACCGCAAGCTGTCGGCCGAGCGCGACGCGCTGAACCTGGGCTACCAGCGCCAGTACGACGCCGTCACCGTGCAGACCGTGCTGCTGGCCGGGGCGGGCATCCTCGCCTTCGGCAGCGTCGCGGGCTGGTTCTTCGCGCGCTTGTCGGGTGACATCCGCCGGCTCGAAGAGCACGCGCGCCAGATCGTCAGCGGCACCCGCGGCGTGGCCATGCCGGTGCGGCGCGACGACGAACTCGGCCGCCTGATGCATGCGGTCAACCACATGGCCGCCGACCTCGACGAACGCGAGAAGCAGATCCAGCTCGACACGCAGCAGCGTTCGCACCAGGACAAGATGCTGGCCGTGGGCGCGCTGGCCGCGGGTGTGGCGCACGAGGTCAACAACCCGCTGGCGGTGATCGGCGGGCTGGCGCAGGAGCTCAAGGCCGGCCACGCCGAGATGACGCCGCGCCAGCTGGCCGACAGCGCGCAGCAGATCCTGCTGCAGGTGCAGCGCGCCGGCCAGGCCACGCGCCAGCTGGCCGAGGTGTCGGCACCGCTGCCGGCCGAACTCGACTGGGTGGACCTCAACGCGCTGCTGCGCCAGGCCGCGCAGCTGATGGGCTACGACCGGCGCTTCCGCCGCTTCGTCTTCGAGCTGCGGCTCGATCCGGTGCTGCCCGCCGTGCACAGCTCGGGCAGCGCGGTGCAGCAGGTGCTGCTGCAACTGCTCACGCTGGTGTGCCAGGCGCTGGCGGCGCGCGAGGGCACGCCGCCCACGCTGACGCTGGTGACGCTGCCCGAGCGCGACGGCGCCTCGGTGCAGATCCTGTTCCCGCCGGCGCTGGACTTCACGCGCGGCGAAACCCAGCGCAGCCTGTTGTTGTGCCGCGCCACCGTGGAACCCTTGAGCGGCCGCCTTGCCTTCGGTCAAGTCGAAGGGCCGCTGCAGCGCATCAAATTGCACCTGCCCGCCGATCCCGGCGGTGAGCAAGGATGACCACAATGCCCGAGCTGAACGTGCTGGTCGTCGACGACGAACCGGCCATTCGGCAGGTGCTGTCGGCGGCGATTGCCAAGGCCGGCTACCCGGTGGACAGCGCCGGATCGGCCGCCGAGGCGCTGGCCAAGCTGGACGCCGGCCCCTACGACGTGGTGCTGAGCGACGTCTTCATGCCCGTCACCGACGGCATCGAGCTGCTCAAGCTCGCACGTTCGCGCGGCCACCTGGCCACCTTCATCATGGTGACGGCCTTCGCCTCGGTGGATTCCGCCATCGACGCCATCAAGGCCGGCGCCTGGGACTACATCACCAAGCCGGTACGCAACGAGGAGATCGTGCACCGCCTGGAGCAGATCGACGCGCTGCGCGGCCTGCGCGAGGAGAACCGCGCGCTGCGCAGCCTGGTGATGGGCGGCGGCGACAAGGCCTTCCGCTTCACCGCGCCTTCGATGCAGGCGGTGGAGCGCCTGGTGACGCGCGTGGCGCCCACCGACAGCACCGTGCTCATCAGCGGCGAGAGCGGCACCGGCAAGGGCGTCACTGCGCGCCGACTGCATGAACTTTCGCTGCGGCGCGACGGGCCCTTCGTGTCGGTGAACTGCGGCGCGATTCCCGAAAACCTGATCGAGAGCGAACTCTTCGGCCACACCAAGGGTGCCTTCACCAGCGCCGACCGTGCGCGCAAGGGCCTGTTCCTGCAGGCCGACCACGGCACCATCTTCCTCGACGAGATCGGCGAGCTGCCGCTGGCCCTGCAGACCAAGCTGCTGCACGTGCTGGAAGCCAAGGAGGTGCGGCCGCTCGGCGCCGAGCAGAGCCGCAGGATCGACGTGCGCATCGTCGCCGCCAGCAACCGCGACCTGCCCGCCATGGTGGCGCAGGGCCGCTTCCGCGAGGACCTGTTCTTCCGCCTCTCGGTGTTCCAGCTGCCGATGCCGCCGCTGCGCGAACGCCGCGCCGACATCCCCGCGCTGCTGCGCCACATCCTGGCGCAGCGCGGCCTGCCTTCCGGTGCGCAACAAGCGCTGACGCTGGAGCCCGAGGCCGAAGACCTGCTGGTCAACTTCAACTGGCCTGGCAATGTGCGCCAGCTCGAGAACGTGCTGCACCGCGCCGCCATCCTGGCCGACGGCGGCTGCATCCGCGTGGCCGACCTGCCGCCCGAGGTGTCGCACCTCAGCGCCGCGGCCACCGCCACGTCGCCGATGCCGCTGGACGGCGGCGGCAGCGGCGAAGGCACGCTGCGCGAACGCGTGCGGCGCTTCGAGATCTCGCTGGTGCGGCGCGCCATCGAAGAAGCCGGTGGCGACCGCCGGCTGGCCGCGCAGCGCCTGGGCATCGGGCTGTCGAGCCTGTACCGCAAGCTCGAAGAGGCACCGGAACACGGCTGAGCCACTGGCACGGAAATCGCTGCCCGGCTGGTGTCGAGGCGGCGTTGGCGGGGAGGCGGGCAGTGGTCAAGCAAGGCGGATCGTGGCTGAGCGCAGCGCTGCTGCTGGTGGCCGCCGCGGCATGGGCCGGCCCGCAGGAAGACCACCAGCGCGGCCTGCTGGCCTACCAGCGCGGTGACATGGCCGGCGCCATGAACGGGCTGCGTGCACCGGCGCAGGCGGGGCATGTGGCTTCCTTGTCGCTGCTGGGCTTCATTCTCGAACGCGCCGACTTCAGCGCCGAGGCGGCCCGGCTCTGGCAGCAAGCTGCCGCGCAAGGTGATGCCGACGCCCACGCCGGCCTGGCCAACCTCTACCTCACGGGCCGCGGCCTTGCCAAAGATGAGAAGGCCGCGCTGCGTCATTTCTCGGAAGCGGCAGCGCAGGGCCATGCCGCAGCGGCCGAAGCACTGGCCAACGCCTGGCTGCGCGGCCAGCTCGGCACCGATGCGCGCGCCGACCCGGCTGCCGCGCGCAAGGCCATCGAACGCGCGGCCGGGCAGGGGCACCTGGCTTCGGCCGAGGCGCTGGCCGCGGCCTATCGCCAGGGCGAACTGGGGCTGCAGCGCGACGAGACGCAGGCCGCGGCCTGGACGGCACGCGCCGAGTCCTGGCGGCAGCAGCGGGCCAGCGCGCCGGCGGCCAAGGGCCCGTGATGAAGCGGCAACTCGCCTTCGCCCTGGCCCTGTGCGGCGCCACTGCCCAGGCCGCCGACCCCCGGCACGGCGCCGAGCTCTACCGCACCCACTGCACCGGCTGCCACGGCGCGGCCGGGCGCCCGGTGATGCCGGGTGCACCCGACCTGACGCGCCCCACCGCACTGCTCAAGCCCGACCAGGCCCTGGCCCAGAGCATCCGCGCCGGCCGCGGCGGCATGCCGGCCTATGCCGGCGTGCTGCGCGAACGCGAACTGCTCGACGTGGTGACCCACCTGAGGACCTTCCGATGAACCGATGGTGCCTGGGCCTGGCCCTGTGCCTCAGCCTGCCGGCCTTCGCCCAGCGCGTGAAAGATGCCTTCGAGGTCGGCCCTGCCGTCTACGTGCGCGCACTGACCATCGAGCCTGCGCGGGGCGCGCTGTGGGTGGGCACCTCGGCCGGCGTGCACGAGGTCGATCTCGCCAGCGGCAAGCTGCGCAACACCTTCACGCGCAAGCAAGGCCTGGCCAACGAATACGTCTTCGCCGTGGGCCTGGACCGCAAGGGCCACAAGTGGTTCGGCACCAATGCCGGCGGCGTGTCGCGCTACAAGGACGGGCAGTGGAAGACCTTCTTCCCGATGCACGGCCTGGCCGACTACTGGATCTATTCCTTCGGCGAGCAGAAGAACGGCGACTTCTGGATCGGCACCTGGGCCGGCGTCAACAAGGTCGACGGCAAGACCGGCAAGTTCAGCACCTACGTGAAGGAGCTGGTCAACGAATGGGTCTACGGCATCAGTGTCGACGCGCAGGACCGCGTGTGGTTCGGCACCGAGGGCGGCGTGAGTCTGTACGACGGCAAGCGCTGGCAGAGCTGGACCCACAAGGACGGCCTGGGTGCGCCCAACGACGACAACCTGCCCTTCTCGGCCAATACCGGCCTGGGCACGCGCTCGCGCCACGACCTCTCGGTCAGCGCGCAGGGCCCGGCCACCTACAACCCGAACTACGTGTTCTCCATCCTCGCGGCGGCCGACGGCAGCGTCTGGGCCGGCACCTGGGGCGGTGGCGCCGCGCGCTGGGACGGCAAGGCCTGGAGCAACCTGACGATGAAGGACGGCCTGGCCGGCAACATCGTCTACGCGGTGGCGCAGGACAAGGCCGGGCAGCTGTGGTTCGGCACCAACCGCGGCGTCTCGCGCTGGGACGGCAAGGCCTTCAAGAGCTGGGGCATGGCCGAGGGCCTGCTCGAGAACAACGTCTACGCCGTGGCCGTGGGCCCCGACGGCGATATCTGGGTCGGCACACGCAAGGGCGTGGCGCGCATCGGGCGCTGACCGTGGCGCAAGACGAACATCGGGAGTCGTTCGCATGGCACTGAAACTGCCCGTCCTGGGCCTGGCCGCGGTGGCACTGGCGGCCACGCTGTTCGGCACCTACCAGCTGGGGCGCAGCAACGCGGCCACGCCCGCGGCCTCCACCACGCCGGTGATGCTGAGCACGCCGCTGCCCACGGCAGCGCCGCAGCGCCAAGGCAAGGTGGGCAGCGACGCCTCGCAGAAGTTCACGCACTTCCGCGTCGGCAACAAGAACGTCAAGCGCATCTTCTCCGACGGCGACACGGTGTGGGTGGGCACCAGCGGCGGCGTGGTGCGCTACGACACGCGCAGCGACGAGTACAAGCTGTTCGACATCCAGAGCGGCCTCTTGTCCAACGGCGTGTTCTTCGTCGGCCGCCTGGGCGACCGCATCGCCGTGGGCACCTACGGCGGCGGCCTGTCGCTGCTGGACCCGAAGACCGAGAAATGGGAGACCTACAACATCCCCGAAGGCCTGGGCGATGCCTTCGTCTACGACGTGCTGAAGGCCAGGAACGGCGACGTCTGGATCGCCACCTGGTCGGGCGTGAACCGCGTGCGCGGCGGCGACCTGAAGGACCGCTCGAAGTGGGAACTGCACACGGTGGAGAGCACGAAGGGCGGCCTGCCCAACGACTGGGTCTACGGCCTGGGCGAAGGCCCCGACGGCACCGTCTGGCTGGCCACCGAAGGCGGCCTGTCGCGCTTCCAGGGCGGGCAGTGGACGGCCTGGAACCACGCCCAGGGCCTGGGTGCGCCCTATGACAAGGTCAAGGACGCCATCGCCTTCAACAACGACCCGTCCAAGGTGAGCGAGCACCACGCGAAGCAGAAGCAGGAGATGGGGCTGTCGAACGTCAGCGTGGCCTACAACCCCAACTACATCGTCTCGCTGGCGGTGGACGCGCAGGGCATCGTCTGGGCCGGCACCTGGGGCGGTGGGCTGTCGCGCTTCGACGGCAAGACCTGGACCGTCACCACCGTGGCCGAGGGCCTGCCCGGCAACCACGTCTTCATGCTGCACATCGACCCGGAGGGTGTGCTGTGGATAGGCACCAACAACGGCCTGGCGCGCGGCAAGGCCGGTGGCGGCTTCGAGGTCATGACCACGAATGACGGCCTCTTCAACAACACCGTGTTCTCGATGGCCACGGCGCGCGACGGCACGCGCTGGGTGGGCAGCTTCGGCGGGGTCGCCAAGATCAAGCCGTCGTGAGACAGTGCCAGGCATAACGTGGACTGGCCGATGAAACTGTCTTTGCTGCATGGCCTGGACGCGGAGGGCTCGGGCGCGCTGCTGGCGCGCCTCTTGGCCATCGCCGACGACGCCGTGATCGTGGCCGACGCCGAGCAGCGCATCGTGCTCTTCAACGAAGGTGCCGAGCGCACCTTCGGCCACCGCGCCGGCGCCGTCATCGGCCAGCCGCTGTCGCTGCTGCTGCCCGAGGCGGTGCGCGAGCGGCACGCGGCGCACATGCGCGAGTTCGGCACCTCGGCGCGCGCCGCGCGGCGCATGGCCGAGCGGCGCGACATCCACGGCCGCCGCGCTGACGGCAGCCTGTTCGACGCCGAAGCCAGCATCTCGCACGTCGAACTTGACGGCCGCATGCTCTTCACCGCCATCCTGCGCGACGTGAGCGAAACGCGCCGCGCCCAGCGCCTGCTGGCCGAGAGTGAGACGCGTTTCCGCGGCCTGGCGGCGGCCGCGCCCGTGGGCATCTTCCAGGCCGACGCCGAAGGCAAGTGCCAGTACGTCAACGAACGCTGGAGCGACATCGCCGGCATGAGCGCAGCCGAAGCGCTGGGCACCGGCTGGCTGCGCGCGCTGCATCCGGTGGACCGCGCCCGCGTGCGCCAGGCCTGGCGCGAGGCCGTCACCGGCCGCAAGGCCTTCAAGCTGCGCTACCGCTTCCTGCGCCCCGACGGCAGCGAGACCTGGGTGATGGGCAACGCCGTGGCCAGCCACGATGCCGAGGGCGCGCTCACGGGCCACATCGGCACCGTCACCGACATCACCGAGAGCCACCACCAGAGCCAGGAGCTGGAGCGCGCCAAAAGCGAGGCGGAAGCGGCCGCGCGCGCCAAGAGCCTGTTCCTGGCCAACATGAGCCACGAGATCCGCACGCCGCTGAACGCGGTGATCGGCATGACCACGCTGCTGCTGGACACGCCGATGAGCGAGGACCAGCGCGACTTCGCGCGCACCATCCGCGCCAGCGGCGAATCGCTGCTGGAGATCATCAACGACATCCTCGACTACTCCAAGGCCGACGTCGGCAAGCTCGAGATCGAGCAGCGGCCCTACGACCTGCGGCGCGTGGTGGAGGAGTCGCTCGACCTGGTGACGCCGCGCGCGCTGGAGAAGAGCCTGAACCTGGCCTACCTGATCGAGGAAGGCACGCCCGAGGCGCTGCTGGGCGACGCCGCGCGGGTGCGGCAGATCCTGGTGAACCTGCTGTCCAACGCGGTGAAGTTCACGCACCAGGGCGAGGTCTTCGTCGCGGTGGAAGCCGAAAGGCAAGACGACGAATCCTGCCGCCTGCGTTTCGCGGTGAAGGACACCGGCATCGGCATCGCGGCCGACCAGTTGCCACGCCTGTTCCAGAGCTTCACGCAGGTGGACGCCTCCACCACGCGCAAGTACGGCGGCACCGGCCTGGGGCTGGCCATCAGCCAGCGCCTGGCTGAACTGATGGGCGGCAGCGTGGCCGTGCAGAGCGAGCCCGGCCACGGCTCGGTATTCACGGTGATGCTGCAGGCCCGGCTGGCACCCGCCGCGGAGCCGGCCGACTTCCTGCAGCGCAACGCGCCGGCGCTCACCGGCAAGCGCGTGCTGGTGGTCGACGACAACCTCACGAACCGCCGCATCGTCACCCGGTTGGCGCTGATGTGGGGCATGCTGCCGTCGACCTTCCCCTCGGCGCTGGAGGCGCTGGACCGCGTGCGCCATGGCGAGATGTTCGACGTGGCCGTGCTCGACATGAGCATGCCCGGCTTCGACGGCATCGATCTCGCCACCGAGATCCGGCGCCGCCGCAGCCCCGAGGAACTGCCCATCGTGATGCTCACCTCGCTGGGCCAGCGCCAGACGCTGCAGGCCGGGCAGGGCGCCGGGCTGGCGGCCTGCCTGTCCAAGCCCATCAAGGCCAGCCAGCTCTTCAGCACGCTGGTCGCGGTGGTGGAAGGGCGGCACCCGGGGCCGGAAGCGCCGCCGCCTGCGCTGCAGCGCCCGCCGCGCCAGCCGCTGCGCGTGCTGGTGGCCGAAGACAACCCCGTCAACCAGCGCGTGGCGCTGCGCCTGTTGCAGCACCTGGGCTACGCCCCCGACGTCGTCGCCGACGGCCGCCAGGTGCTGGACGCCGTGGCGCGCCGCACCTACGACGTGCTGCTGATGGACATCCAGATGCCCGAGCTCGACGGCGTGCAGGCCGCACGCCAGATTGTGCGCGAGCGCGGGCCCGAGGGCCTGCCGCGCATCATCGCGATGACGGCCAACGCGATGCCGGGCGACCGCGAGGCCTACATCGAGGCCGGCATGGACGGCTACCTGCCCAAGCCCATCGAACTGGCCGACCTGGCCTCGGTGCTGGAACAGGCCGGCATGCTGGCGCGCGACCGTGCCGCCGCCGGCGGCGACGGCGTGCTCGACCCGGCGCGCCTGGAGCACCTGCGCACGATGCAGGACGAGAGCCAGCCGAGCCTGGTGCGCGAACTGATCGACCTCTTCCTGGCCGACTCGGCGCAGCACGTGCAGCGCATCACCGAGGCCCACCAGGGCGGCGACGCCGACGCGCTGCGCGCGCTGGCGCACCGCTTCCTGTCGGCCACGCAGAACATCGGCGCCTTGCGCCTTTCGGGCCTGTGCATGGAGCTGGAGCGCCTGGCGCGGCACAAGCAGCTCGACGCCGCCGGCCCCTTGCTGGCCGAGGTGGCGCGCGAGCGCGACCGGGCGCACGCTGCGCTGCAGGTGCAGCGCATGCGCTACTGATGGCGGCCCTGCTCCAGCGCCGCCAGTGGCTGGCACTGGCCGCCGGCATCAGCCTGCTGCCACGAGCCGGCGCCTGGCACGAGCGGCGCGTGCTCTTCGGCTCGCCCGTCGACCTGCTGCTGCCCGAAGGCACGCCGCCCGAAGTCGGCCGCACGATCTGGCGCGGCCTGCAGGCCATGAACGACGGCTGGAACGCCTGGAAGCCGGGCGAGGTGACGGCGCTCAACCGCGCCATCGCGGCCGGGCAACCGGCGCGTGTGTCGCCGGCGCTGGCCGGGCTGATCCAGGGCGCGCGGGTGATGGAGCGCCTGTCGCTGGGCTGCTTCAACGCGGGCATCGGCGGCCTGGTGGGGCAATGGGGCTTCCACGACGACGAACTGCGGCCGGGGCGGCGCCCGCGCCCGCACGAGCTGGCACCCTGGCTGGCCGCGCCTGCCAGCCTGGCGCAGCTGGAACAGAAGGGGCTCGAGGTGCGCAGCCTGAACCCACGCCTGCAACTGGACTTCGGCGGCTACGCCAAGGGCGTGGCGCTGGACTGGGCGCTGGACCGCCTGCGCCTGGCCGGCGTGCAGGACGCGCTGCTCAACCTGGGCGGCAACCTCGCTGCGATGGGCCGCCCGCCGGGCCGGCCCTGGCGCGTGGGCGTGCGCAGCCCGCAGGGCAGCGGCCTGGTGGCGCAGCTGGACACCCTGGGCCGCGAGGCCGTGGTCACCTCGGGCAGCTACGAGCGTTTCCGCGTGCTGGATGGCGAACGCGCCACCCACATCCTCGACCCGCGCCGCGGCGCACCGGCGCCGGAGCTGATCAGCGTCACCGTCGTGCACCCGAGCGCCGCGCTGGCCGACGCCGCGGCCACGGCGCTGCTGGTGGCAGGGCCCACGCACTGGCCGAAGGTCGCGCAGAACATGGGCGTGGACCAGGTGCTGGTGGTCGACCGCCACGGCCGGCACAGCGCCACGCCGCAGCTGCGCACGCGGCTGCTGTAGCCGGGCTGCCGTATCCAGGCGGCTGCGCGAGGCTCTGTAGAAACGGGTCACACCGGTGGTTCTCGCCGGCGCCCGACAGAAGAAGCTGACAGGAGAGAGTTTCGATGGACCTCATCATGACGCGCATGCGCCGTCTGGGCCTGGCCCTGGCGGTGCTGGCGATGGCCCCGCTGACGGCGGCCGCCGCCGTGACGCAGGACTGGGCCGTCATCTCGCAAGGCAGGTCGGGCGCCATGCTGGCCCTGGACGGCGCCAACAACGCCTACGTGGCCGGCTCGGTGCCGCTGTCGACCATCCAGCTGGCCAAGTACGGCCCCGGCGGCGCGCTGCTGTGGGAGCGCGGCTTCGACAACCCGCTCACCAACGAACAGGCCAACTGGGTCACGCTGGACCCGGCGGGCAACCCCATCGTCGTGGGGCTGACCGTGCAGGCCTCCACCGGCAACGGCACCGGCTTCGTGGTGCTGAAGTACGACCCCGCCGGCAACCTGCTGTGGCAGGACCTGCTGCCCGGCACCTTCGCCGGCGCCGTGCGCGCCGCCGCCGACGCGGCGGGCAACGTCTTCGTGCTCGGCAGCAGCGGCTCGGGCACAGGGCGCAACCTGGTGACGATCAAGTACTCGGCCAGCGGCGTGCGCGAGTGGGTGCGCGGCTACCTCGAGACGCCGACTGCCCTGCACGGCCCGGCCTCGATGGTGGTGACGGCAGCGGGCCAGGTCATCGTCAGTGGCGGCAGCCAGGCCACCATGAACGCCGTGGCCTACGACACGGCCGGCAACCAGGTCTGGGCCCAGTCGATCACGCCGGCCACGGCCGCCAACGACGTGGTGCTGGGCCCGCAGGGCGAGATCTACCTGGTGGGTGGTGACCTGACACCGGGTGCGCCCAAGGGCATCCTGGTGGTCAAGCACGACGCCGCCTTCAACGAACTCTGGCGCAAGACCTTCCCGGTGGGCTACCAGGCCATCCGTGCCGCGGTGGATGGCCTGGGCAACCTGGTGGCCACGGGCATCACGCCCAACATCTACTTCAACTGGGTGACGATCAAGCTCGACGCCAACGGCAACCTGCTGTGGTCGCAGATCACCGACAAGATGCCCTCGCCCGACGAGTACCCGTACGCGCTGGCCATCGGCGCCGACAACGCGGTCTACGTCACCGGCGAGGCCGGCTGGCTGTCCACCGCGGGCGGCAACGTCACCACCTACCTCGGCGCCACCACCGAGAAGTTCGCGCCCGACGGCACGCGGCTGTGGAGCACGCAGGCGCAGATTCCCATGCGCGGGCGCGGCATCAAGCTGGGCAGCGACGGCGGCATCTTCGTCGTCGGCGACGGCCCGCGCGCACTGCTGCACTACACGCAGGACGGCCCCGGCACGCCGCTGCCCACAGCCGCGGCCAGCGCCAGCACGCTGCTCGGGCCCGAACCGCTGAGCGTGAACTTCAGCGCCGCCGGCTCCACCGGCGCCATCGTCGGCTGGTTCTGGAACTTCGGCGACGGCAGCGGTTCCTTCGAGGCCAACCCGACCCACGTCTTCGCCGCCGGCAGCTACACGGTGAGCCTGAAGGTGACGGACAACGTCGGCGGCAGCGCCACGTCGGCGCCGCTCACCATCACCGCCAACCCGGCTGCACCGCCGACGCCGGCGCCGGTTTCGGTGAGCTTCAGCAACCCCACCGTGCGCGGCGGCACGCCGGTGCGCACCACCGTCTGGCTGGCCAGCCCGGTGACGGGCGCGACGGGCCTGCGCCTGGCCCTGAGCAGCAGCAACCCGCGCGTGGCCACGCTGCCAGCGAGCGTGACCGTGCCGGTGGGCGCCAACAGCGCCAGCTTCACCGTCAAGACCTACAAGGTCAAGCGCAACACCACCGTCACCATCACCGCCACGTCGGATGGCGGCAGTGCCAGCGGTGCGCTCAACGTGACCGGCCGCACGGTCGACTAGGGCCCGGGCGCCGCAGGCGCTACAGGCCAGGCGGGGCGGTCCGATATCGCGGGCATGCCCCGCCTGTTCGTGCTGCTGCTCATGTTTGCCTTGCCCTTGCCCGCGCTGGCCGCGACGCACTGGCTGTGCGGGCTGTCCGACGACCTGACGCGGCTGGTCTGCGTGGCCGACGTCGACCCGCTTGAGGCCGCCCCCCCGCGCGGCGAACCCACGGCCACGGTCAGGGGCACACGCTTCCCGCTGGACAGCCGCCAGCGCTACAGCGTCGAGCTGTGGAGCCCGCCCACCGAGGCCGCCTCGGTCGAACTGCTGGCCCGCGCCACCATCTGCTACCGCAGCCCGGGTTGCCGGGTGACCCTGGCGCTGCCGGCGTACCTGGCGCAGCAGCGCCGCGACTAGAGCTTCAGCTCCAGCCGCAACTGCCAGTTCAGCGCCGAGCCCGTGCTCGTGCGCGCGGTCTCGCGCGTGGCCTCGTCGGGGTCGACCAGCGCGCTTTCGCGCACCAGGTCCGGCGCCGTCACGTTGTTGGCCGACAGGCGCAGCTGCGCACCGTCACCCAGGCGCCAGACGGCATAACTGTCCAGCTGCACGCGGCGGCCGGCGTGGGCGAACTGCCCGTCGGCCACGTGCGTGCGGTAGGCCGGTGTCCAGTTCATGCTGGCGCCCAGCGTCAGCGGCCAGCCGGGCACGCGGCCGTCGACGCCGAGGTTCGCAGTGGCGTCGGGCTGCTGGTCGAGCCGGTTGTCCGGGCCCGCCACGGCGCTGACGCGGGAACGGAACAGGCTCAGGTTCGCACGCAGGTTCAGCGCCGGCGCCGCCGCCCACAGGTCGGTGCTGCGCATCCGCGCTTCCAGCTCGATGCCCTGCGACACGGCGCGGCCCTGGTTGACGGGCCGCGACACCCAGCGCGGCACGTCGGCCCAGCTCACGGGTTCGAGCGTGGTGACGCTGCGCATCAGGTCGCGGATGCGGCGCTGGAAAACGTTCACGCCCAGCATGCCGCCGGCCGGCAGGTAGTGTTCGTAGGCCAGGTCGAAACCCGTGGCCAGCTCGGGCCGCAGGCCGGGGTTGCCCACGCGGTCGGGCGCGGTGGCGCGGTTGGCGCCCGGCACCGGCCAGCGCGTGGACAGCACCGGCCGCCCCAGCAGGTCGCCGAGCCGGGGCGCGCGCCAGCTGCGCGTGAGGCTGGCGCGCCATTGCGAGCGCGAGGCCGAGTCGGGCCGCCACAGCGCGTGCAGCAGCGGCGACCACACGGCGTCGCGGTGGCGGATGCCGTCACCGCGCGTGGTGATGCCTTCCCAGCGCAGGCCGGCCTGCGTGGACCAGCGCGGCGAGATCGTCCATTCGTGCTGCACGAACACCGCGCTGCGGGTGCTGCGCGCCTGCAGCGTGTCGCCGAAACCCGTGAGCAGCGGCAGGCCGTCCTGCAGCGTGCGGCGGCGGTCGTCGCGGCGCGTGCCCTCGGCTTCGGCGCCGAGCACCAGGCTGCGTTCGTCGCTCCAGCCGTGGCTGATCTTTACGGCGCCTGAGAGGCGGCGGTCGCGCGTGCTGACGTCGTCGTCGATGCGGCGGGTGAGGGCACTGCCGCTGGCGAATTCGTCGCGCACATCACGCTCGCGGGTGCGTGATGCGCGCGCACTGCCGCGCAGTTCGAGCCGGGTGTCCTCGTCCAAAGTGCGGCGCCAGGCCGCGCCCAGGCGCAGCTGGCTCGCGGTTTCGCGGCGCGTGCTGCTGGCGCGTGTGTAGGGCGCGGGGCCGCCGATGTCCTGCACCAGCAGTGCTGTTCGGGTGTCGCGGGTCTCGCTGGCGTTCAGCTGCGGCGTCAGCGTCAGGCCGTCGCCGGCTTCGTCGCGCCACTGCAGCCGTGCGCCCAGGTTGACGGCGTTGCGGCGGTCTTCGCGCCGCGTGTTCTCGTCAAGTCGCGCGCTCACGGTGTCATCGGCCAGGCGCTGCGTGGTGGTGACGGTGCGGCTGTCGCTCACGCGCCGGTCGGCGTTCAGCGCCAGCGTGGTGTTGTGGCGCAGCGTGCCGCTGCTGCCGGTGTTCGCCCAGCTCAGGCCCGCGGCGGGCTGGCCGCTTTCGCCGCCGGCCGACAGGCGCAGCTGCGTGCCGGCCGCGCCGCTGCCCTGGCGCGTGACGAAGTTGATGCTGCCGGCGATGGCGCGCGCCCCGGTCTCGGCGCTGGGCGCACGCAGGATCTCGATGCGCTCGATCTGGTCCGGGTCCAGCGCGTCGAGCGAGAAGTTGCTGGGCAAACGCTCGCCGTCCAGCAGGAACTGCGTGTAGCCGCCGCCCAGGCCGCGCAGGCTCACGCTGCGGCCGCGGCGCGGGGCGCCCTGCACGGTGACGCCTGGCAGGCGCTTGACGATGTCGGCCAGGCTGCTGTCGCCGTGGCGTTCGATCTCGTCGCGGCCGACCACGATCTTGGCGGCGGTGGACTCGCGCCGCGCGTCGCTGTCGCCGGCGCGCTGGCCGGTGATCTCCACCCGTTCGGGCGCCGAGGCGGCGGGCGCGGCCTGGGCCCAGGCCCAGGCGGGCACGGCCAGGCAGGCGGCCGCGCCGGCCGCTTGTCGCAGGCGGCGCTTCATGCCGCCAGCGCCCAGGGCGCCACGGTGTCGGCCACCGGCGTGGCCGGTGCGCGGCCGATGCCGTGGTATTCGAAACCGGCCTCACGCAGTGCTTCTGGGTCGAACAGGTTGCGGCCGTCGAACACCACCGGCTGCCGCAACAGGCCGCGCAGGCGCTCGAAGTCGGGCGAGCGGAAGGCCTTCCACTCGGTGACGATCAGCAGGGCGTCGGCACCCGCGGCGGCCTCCATCGGCGTGGCGGCGAAGGCCAGGCCGGGCTGGCCTTCGAAGAGGCGCTGCGCGGCCGGCATGGCCTCGGGGTCGTGCGCGCTGACGGTGGCGCCGCGCGACAGCAGCTCGGTGATGAGCGCCAGGCTGGGCGCCTCGCGCAGGTCGTCGGTCTCGGGCTTGAAGGCCAGGCCCCAAAGCGCGAAATGCCGGCCGCGCAGCTCGTCGCCGAAGCGCTCGCGCAGCTTGGTGGGCAGCACCTGCTTCTGGCGTTCATTGGCCTGCTCCACCGCCTGCAGCAGCTGCAGCGGTTCGCCCACCGCCGCGGCGCTGTGCAGCAGCGCCTTCACGTCCTTGGGGAAACACGAGCCGCCATAGCCGCAGCCGGCGTAGAGGAAGGCGTGGCCGATGCGCGGGTCGCTGCCGATGCCGCGGCGCACCTGCTCGATGTCGGCGCCCAGCTTCTCGGCCAGCAGCGCCAGCTCATTCATGAAGCTGATGCGCGTGGCCAGCATGGCGTTGGCGGCGTACTTGGTGAGCTCGGCCGAGCGCAGGTCCATCAGCACCAGCTTGTCGCGGCTGCGCTGGAAGGGGCCGTACAAGGCCTGCATCAGGTGCACGGCGCGTTCGTCGTCGGCCCCCACCACGATGCGGTCGGGCCGCATGAAGTCTTCCACCGCCGCGCCTTCCTTCAGGAACTCGGGGTTGCTCACCACGCTGAAGGGCACCTGCACGCCGCGGGCGGCCAGCTCGTGCTGGATGGCGGCGCGCACTGCGTCGGCGGTGCCCACGGGCACCGTGCTCTTGTCGACCACCAGCTTGTAGTCGCTCATGTGGCGGCCGATGCTGGCGGCGGCGGCCAGCACGTGCTGCATGTCGGCGCTGCCGTCTTCGCCCGGCGGCGTACCGACGGCGATGAACTGGATGGTGCCGAAGCGCACGCCTTCCTTGACGTCGCCGGTGAAGTGCAGGCGCTCGGCGGCCACGTTGCGCTGCACGATCTCCTTCAAGCCAGGCTCGAAGATGGGCAGCTCGCCGCGGCGCAGGCGCTCGATCTTGGCGGGGTCGACATCGACGCAGAGCACGTCGTTGCCCATCTCGGCCAGGCAGGCCCCGGTGACCAGGCCGACATAGCCGGTGCCGACGACGGTGAGTTTCATGCAGCTTCCTTGATGTGATGCGCAGAGACGGCAGGCAAGAGCGCCGCCATGGACGACCAGCGCAGCTTCGGGTGCGCGGCCAGGGTGTGCAGCAGGTGTTCGAGCAGCGCCCGTTCGGCCGGCTCCATGGCCGCGTGGTGCAGCATCAGGCCCAGCGACTGGCCGTCGGCGCTGCGGGCGCGCAGTGCGTTCGCGAGGGCGGCAATCACACCGGCCGCACCGGCATGGCGGTGGTGGCGCGACCAGTCCACGTCCACCGGCAGCTCAGGCAGCGCCTGCTGCGACACGGCGCCGCGGTCGCGCGACAGCGCGGCGTAGCCGAGTTCGGCCAGCAGGCCTGGCGTGCAGGGCGCGCAGCGGTTCCACGGTGGCGTGAAGATCGGCAGCAGGCGCGCGCCGAAGAGCTGCTGCAGTCTTTCGCGGCCGCGCTGCAAGGCGACGCGCTGCTCGGCCGGCGCCAGCGCGTCGCCGAACTCGGCGTTGCGGCCTTCGGCCTGGTGGTTCATGTGGGTGTGGCCATGTTGATGCACACCCAACAGATGCGGCAGGGCGTCGATGCGTACACACAATTGATCGGCGAGCTGCGGGCCGGTGGCGGCGGGGATGACGGCCAGGTCGATGGGCACGGCGCAGCGGCGCATGCAGTCCAACAGCGCGTACAGGCTGTCATCGGCCCAGCCGGCGTCGTCGTCGCGCACGAAGGCGGTGACGGGTGCCGGCGCGGCGTCCAGCGCCGCGAGCAGCGGCTTCAGAAGGTCGGACATGCGGCTTCCTCGGGCAGGGCCAGGCGGGTGATGAGTTCGGCGCTGCGCGCCGCGCCGTCGAGCTTCAAGGCCGCCGCGCACGGCTGGAAGCCGAGCAACTGCGCCAGTGCAGGGGCCAGCGTGGTGGCCTCGGGCTGCGGCGCGTCCAGCCACAACAGCGCACCGGCATCGGCCAGGCGCTGCGCCCGCACGCGTTGTTCGTTTTCGGTGACGGTCTGGTAGGGCAGCACCAGCGCGGGCACGCCGGCCACCACCAGGTCCAGCGCCGTGTTGTAGCCACACTGGCTGAGCGAGGCGCGCGCCTGGCGCATCTCGGCCACCATGTCGGGCACGTGGCGCAGCAGCGTGACACCCGGCGCGCCAGCGGCCAGCGCCTGCAGTGCCTGCCAATGCGCCTCGGGCAGGAAGGGGCCGGCGACGATGCGCAGCGGCAGTGGCTCACGCAACAGCGCGCGTGCGCCCAGCGCGGCGCGGAACAGCGCATCACCCACGATGCCGCCGCCGGCTGACACCAGCAGTTGCGGGCCCCGCGGCACCGCCGTGGCGGCCGCGCGCTGCGGCACCACGAAGCCGGTGTGCCACACCGGCGTGCGCAGCGGCCGAGCCGGGCGGAAGCTGTCTTCCAGGCGCGTGAAGGCCGGGTCGGCGTGCACGAGCACGGCATCGAAGTAGCGATCGGTCAACCAGCGCGCGCGCTCGTCGTGGTGCTGCTGGTCGGGGCGCGCGTCGACCAGGATGTCGCGCAGGCTGCAAACCACCCGCGCCGGCCGCGCCTGGCGCTTCGCAGCGCGGATCAGCGGCAGGATCTCGCCGGCAAACTTCTTGCGGCCGAAAGGGAACAGCTCCACCAGCAGGACCGCCGGCTGCGTGCGGCGCACGGCGTCTTCGATGAGGCGCTTGCGTTCGGCCTGCACCGCGGCCACGTCGAGCGTGCCGTCGCGGCTGACCACGGTGTGGCCGTCGTCCATGCCCAGCGGCGGCAGGTCGATGCGTTCGATGCCCGGCGGCACCGGCACGCCCGGCGGCAGCCGGCCGCCGTTGAGGAACACCACGCGGAAACGCTGCGACAGCGCCGCCGCCAACGCGAAGCTGCGCGTGAGGTGGCCGATGCCCAGCGAGTGCTGGCAGTAGAAGAGCAGGGCAGGCTCACGCATGCCGGCGCTCCACCAGGGCCAGGTAGGCGCCGCGCGAACGCATCAGCGCCTCGTGCGAGCCTTGTTCGATGAGGGCGCCGCCTTGCAGCACCAGCACGCGGTCGTAACGCGCCATGTCGGCCAGGTCGTGTGCGATCACCAGCAGCGTGCGGCCGCGGTGCACCTGGGCCACGGCCTCGTGGATCAGGCGCGCCGAGGTGCTGTCCATCGCCGAGGTGGGCTCGTCCATCAGCAGGATGGCGGGCTGCTTGACCAGCGCGCGCGCCAGGCACAGGCGCTGGCGCTGGCCGCCTGAGAGCGTGGCCGCACCCTCGCCGAGCTCGGTGTCGTAGCCCTGCGGCAGGTCGACGATGAACTCGTGCGCACGCGCAGCACGGGCGGCGGCCTGCACGTCGTCCATCGGCGCATCGGGCCGGCCGTAGGCGATGTTCTCGCGCACCGACACCGCGAACAGCATGGTGTCCTGCAGCACGATGCCGATCTCGCGGCGCAGGCTTGCGCGCGTGTAGCGGCGGATGTCGATGCCGTCGATCAGCACCCGGCCCGTTTGCGGCTCGTACAGTCGCAGCAGCAGGTTCACCAGCGTGCTCTTGCCGGCGCCCGAAGGCCCCACCAGCGCCACGCGCTCGCCGGCGGCGATGCGCAGGTTGAATTGCTGCAGCACCGGCTTGCCACTGGCGTAGGCGAAACCCACGTCCTCGAACACGATCTCGCCGGCCGGGTTCTTCAGTTCCAGCGCGTCGGGCTCGTCGACGGCGCCGGGCTCGATGTCCAGCACCTCGGCCACGCGCTGCGCGCTCACTGCGGCACGCGAGAACTTCGAAGCCAGCCGGCCCAGGTCGCGCACCGGCTTGTACAGGCTGGTGACGTAGCTCAGGAACACCAGCAGCCCACCCGGCGTAAGCCGTCCGGCCAGCACCTCGCGTGCGCCCAGCAGCACGGTAATGGCCGTGCCCACCGCGCTGACCACCGCGATGGCCTTGACGATGGCGCCGCCGCTGCGCGTGCTGCGCATGCCGGCGGTGTAGCCGGCCTCGATCTCGCGCTGGAAGCGGCCTTCCTCGTGTTCGTGGCGGCCAAAGGCCTGCACCAGGGCAATGCTGGACAGCACCTCGTTGAGCCGCGTGGCCATGCGGCCTTCGCTCTGGCGCTGCTCGCGGGCCGAGGCCTTCACACGCCGGTTGAGCCAGAAGATCACGCCCAGCAGCGGCGGCAGCGTCAGCGCCACCACCAGCGCCAGCTGGGCGTTGAGCATGAACATCACCGCGAGCATCGCCACCAGCGTGACAAGGTGGCGGCCGAAGCTCAGCGCCCAGTCGCCGAACATGTCACGCAGCAGGTTGGTGTCGCCGGCCACCTTGGTGATCATCTCGCCGGTGCGGCCGGCGCGGTGGTGCGCCAGCGACAGGCGCTGCAGGTGCGCGAACAGCTCGGCGCGCAGGCGCAGCGTGATGCCGTGGCCGACACGTGCGCTGGTGTAGAGCTGCAGGTAGGCCAGGCCGCCCGAGGCCAGCGCGATGCCCGCGATGCCGGCGGCCGCGGCCAGCAGCGCCGGCCAGGTGCCCAGGTCCAGCAGCGGCTGCAGGAAGGCCAGGCCGGGTGGCAGCGGGTGAGCCAGCAGCACATGGTCGAAGATGAACTTCAGCGGCCAGGGCGCCAGCACGTCGGCCAGCACCACGCCCAGCAGGGCCAGCGCGGCGCCGGCCACGGCCCAGCGCTGCTGGTGCAGGCAGGCGCGCACGATCTGCGCCAGTCGGCTGCGTGTTTTCATGCAAGGTTCTCCTGCGCCAGGGCTTCGGCGCGCTGCAGTCTCCGGGCCACTTCGCGCGGCCACCCGGGCACCTGGAAGACGAAGGCGCGCGCCGCCTGCAGCAGGGCCTGCACGGCGCGGTGCCACAGCAGGGCCTGCGGCTCGAAGTAGCCGGGGGCGGCGCGGCGGTAGGCGTCGATGAAGGCGGCGGCGGCTTCGATCTCGCCCGCCTGTTCCAGCTTGACGCTGAAGGAGGCCAGGTCTTCCATCGGGTGGCCGAGCGTGAACTCGTCGAAGTCGAAGAACACAGGGCGGCCTTCGTGCTGCCACACCTGGCCGGGGTGGAAGTCGCCGTGGATCAGGGTCTGCGGGCCAGGCGGCAGCGCGGCCGCGGCCTGCTGCAGCCGCCGCACCAGGGCCGTGGCGCGCGGCTGCAGTTCGGGCAGCGCGCGGCCGATCTTGACGGCGCGGCGCGGCAGTTCGGCCAGCCAGTGCGTGGTGTCGCGTCGGCCCGGCACCGCCAGCGCGGCGCGGTGCAGCCAGGCCAGGGCACGGCCCACGGCGGCGCAGGCCTGCACGTCGGGCACCAGCGGCCGGCCCGGCGCTTCGGCCAGCCACAGGGTGCGCGTTGCGCTGTCCAGCGCCAGCGGCGCCGCCACCAGGGCCGTGCGTGGCTGGCGCTGCGAAAAGGCGTGCAGGTGGGTGAAGCGGCGGTGCAAGGCGCTGGCGGTGTCATCGGCGAAGGTCTTGCCGTAGATCGGGCCGGCGCTGTGCGTGGGCCGGCAGCGCAGCAGGGCGCGGCGCTCGGGCTCGTGGCGCAGCAGCTCCATGGGCAGCGGCGTGCCGTCGTGCAGCGGCGCAGGAAGGTTGGCGCCGGCGAGCGCCGGATCGAGCAGGCGCGCCAGCTGTGGCAGGCCGGGGTCGTGCGGCCAGGGCCACAGCAGCATGTCGAGTTGCGGCAGGTGCAGGGCCGGAGTCCCGGCCTGGGCCGCGGCGCTGGCGCCGTTGCGGTGCACCTTGGCGTAGAAGCGTTCGGTGCTGCGGGTGCCGGCCGCGTCGCGCAGCTCGAGTTCGTAGCACAACGTCAGCGGCCAGGGATGGCGGCGCAGCGAACTGCTGCGGCGCACCTGCTCGATGCGCAGGGCGTCGACGTGCAGGCTGGCCAGCGACGGCAATGCGCCCTGCAGCAGGCCACGCATGGCCTCGGGCTGCAGGGCCGTGTCCATGGGCAGTGGGCTGGTTGTCACAGCACTTCCAGTGTCAGCCGCTCAGCCAGTTGGCCGGCCAGGGCCACCAGCTGGGGCGCCAGCGCATAGCGGCCGGGCTTGAGGTTCACCACGCAGCGCCAGGCGCGCAGGGTGAGCAGGTTCCAGGCGCAGGCCCAGGCCAGCGCACGCGGCTCGAAGCGGCCTCCGCCGCTTTCGGCATAGGCGTGCAGCAGGGCCAACCAGGCCTGCGCGTCGCGGCTCGCGGGAGTACCGTCCAGCAGGGCGCGGTAGACACCGTCGGCCAACCAGGCGCCCAGCTCGAGCAGCGCGGGGCCGCGGCGCAGGCCGTCCAGGTCGATCAGCGACAGGCGACCGCCATCGGCCAGCACGTTGCGTGGGTGCAGGTCGCCGTGCAGCGTGGCCAGTTCATGGCCGTGCAGGAACTCCAGGCCGTCGGACAGGCGGGCCGCCGTGGCCAGCAGCGTGCCGCGCGACGCCGGCAGCGCATCAGCCAGCAGCGACACCACGTCGGCCAGGCGCGCGCCCAGCGTCTCGGGGCTCAGTTCGCGCGCCACGCTCACCCCGCTGCCGTGCAGCGCCGCCATCTGCTCGCCCAGGGCCGGCGCCAGCGCGGCGGCTTCGGCGGCGGGCAGGTCCAGCAGGGCGCGGCCGGGCAGACCCTGTTGCCAATGCAGATCGAAGTGCGGCTGCCACAGCAGCGCCGCCGGCGTGTGCAGCCGGCCGCTGCGGCCGGCCGCGCTGTGCCGCAGCGCTTGCAGGATGGCATGGGCCTCGCCGGTGGCAGGCTCGCGGCTGGCCTTGGCGTAGAAGCGGCCGGCCTGCTCGCCGCTGCCGCTGCGCCAACGCAGGTCGACCCGGGCGCAGAGCCGGTGTTCGGGCACGTACTGCGCGAGTTCCAGGCGGTGCGACAGCAACTCGTCGCCACCCAGCGCCGCCACCAGTTCGGGCAGCACGGTGTGCCGGCACAGGGCGGCATCGGCCAGCACACGCGGCGCGGTGAGCTTGGCGTCGTTGGGCCACCACCAGGTGAGCATGTCCAGCGCCGGCAGCCAGTGCAGCGCGGGGCCGGCTGCAGACGGCTGCAGCGGCGCACGCGCCGCGCGTTCGGCGCGGCCGGCGCCGTCGCCTTGGCACAGGCGCGCGGCCACGTGCTGGTCGGGCAGGGCCTGGCCGTGCGCGTCGTGCAGGCGCAGGCGGTACGACAGGCTGCAATTGCGTTGCGGCCGGTACTTGATGCGCTCGATCTCCAGGCCGCACACCTGCGCGCCGTGCGCTTGCAGCAGGGCGGCGAAGGCCTGCTGCATGACGGCGGCGTCCAGCGCCAGGTGCAGATGGGGCAGCGCGGGGTCGCGCGGCAGGCTGCTGTTCATGCGGCGCCGCCTGCCGTGTCGAGCGCCACGCCGCGCAGCACGGCACCGGCATGCGACACGGCCTGCACGATGGCGCCGTCGGTGTCCTGCCGCCACCACAGCCAGCGGCCGCGGAAGTGGTGCCCGGCGATGAGCCAGATCTGGTCTTCGGCATCGCGGGCATGGAACCAGATGTCGACCTGGCTTCGCCCGCCCTGGCGCCGTTCGATGCGCAGCGCGCCGGCCTCGCCGCCCGCGTGCCCGTCGACGCGGAAGCGCCGCACGGCAAGCGAGGCGCCCGCGTCGTCGGTGGGCCAGAGCAGGGTGTCGAACTCGGTGTTCTCGCCCTCGGCCGTGGTGACCAGCGCCGGCGCTTCGGCCTTGTGGCCATAACGCGCCGAGACCTGGCCCGGCACCACACCGGCCGACTGCCCTGCGCCCAGCGCCTGCGCCAGCAGCAGGCCGGGGCTGCGCCACACGCCGTGCTGCAACTGCAGCGCGCCCTGGGCCTGTGGCGCGAGCTGGAAGCGCAGCTCGTAGCGGTGGGGCGTGGGCGCACGCAGCGTGTCGCACACGATCCAGTAGCTGCCGCCGGCGAAGGCGATGCAGCGCTGGTGCAGCGCGTCGTAGGCCTGGCTGGCGCAGCGGCCGTGCAGCAGGTCCAGCATCGGGTGGCTGGCGCTGTCCAGCAGCGCCACCTGGGGCGCCGGGCCGGCGATCTTGTGGCGCACGGCGCCGTCCGCATGGCGCGAGCCCTGGTCCACCGGCTTGGGGCGGTAGGCGGTCTGCGTCAGCCCGTCGACGCACACGGTGTTGTGCGCGGCGGTGCCGCGGAAGTGCACGCGCCAGTTGGTGGCGCCGGCCTCGCTGTAGGTGTAGCGGCCCGGGTCCACCACCAGCGGCCGGCCGCAGGCGTGGAGCTCGAAGGACAGGGCGTCGAAGTGCCCGTGGTTGCCTTCGCCCAGAGGGCCGCAGTCGAACACCAGGTGCTGCGCTTCGTGGAAGTGCGGCGCGGCCGGCCAGGCACTGCGGATGACGTGGTAGCCGCTGTCGCTGAAGTGCGCCACGCGCACGGCCGGCGGTGTGCCTTCGCGGCCCAGGCTGGCCACGAAGCGCAGGTCTTCGCGGCCGAACAGCGTGGCGCCTTCGGCCAGCAGCGCGCGCCAGTCGCGCGCGTCGCCGTCGGAGAAGCTCGGCACCACGCCGTTCGGCGCGTGCGCGTGCAGGCTGAAGCCCAGCGCGCGCTGCAGCGCGGCGTCGAACTGCGGCGCCACCGCCATGCCGTGGCGCGAAGCCAGTCGGCGCACGTGCAGCCAGTTGCGCAGCGCCAGGTGGTGGTAGTCGGTGGACAGCTCGCAGTGCACGCCGTCGGGCAGCAGGTCGG
>CAYREA010000031.1:0-32741 GCA_964423075.1 uncultured Rubrivivax sp.
ACGTCATCAGCCGCATGCCCAGCGAGCCGCTGGCCAGCGACATCGTGCCGGTGGTGGTGATCTCGCTGGTGCTGGCCTTTGCGGCGACGATCTACCCGAGCTGGCGCGCCAGCCGCGTCAACCCGGCCGAGGCGCTGCGATATGAGTGACACCGTGCTCGCGGCTCACGAGTTGCACAAGCGCTTCGTCGAAGGCCGCGGCGACACGGCGCTCGACGTGACGGTGCTGCGCGGTGTCAGCCTCGAAGTGCACCGCGGCGAAACACTCGCCGTGGTGGGGGCCTCGGGCTCGGGCAAGAGCACGCTGCTGCACCTGCTGGGCGGCCTGGACGCGCCCAGCTCGGGCCGGGTCGAGCTGCTGGGCCAGGATCTTTCCAAGCTGGACGCGGCCGCGCAGGGCGCCTGGCGCAACCAGCACCTGGGTTTCGTCTACCAGTTCCACCACCTGCTGCCCGAGTTCAGCGCGCTCGACAACGTGGCCATGCCGCTGCGCATACGGCGCATGGACATCGCCACGGCGCGCGACACCGCGCGCAAGATGCTGGCGCGTGTGGGCCTGGCGGCGCGGGTGGAACACCACCCGGCGCAGCTGTCCGGCGGTGAACGCCAGCGTGTGGCCATTGCGCGTGCCCTCGTCACCGAGCCCGCCTGCGTGCTGGCCGACGAGCCCACCGGCAACCTCGACCGCAACACCGCCGGCACCGTGTTCGCACTGATGCTCGACCTGGCGCGTGAACGCGGCACGGCCTTCGTGGTCGTGACACATGACCAAGCCTTGGCCGCGCGCTGTTCCCGCATCCTCACGCTGGACGGCGCAAATCCCTAAAATCCGGCAGTGCATCTGCTCAACGCCGACCTCCACTGCCACAGCAACGTCTCCGACGGCACCCTGTCCCCCGAAGCCCTGGCGGAACGCGCCCATGCTGGCGGGGTGGATCTCTGGTCACTGACCGACCACGACGAGATCGCCGGCCAGCAGCGCGCGCGTGATGCGGCCTTGGCGCTCGGCATGGACTACCTCACCGGCACCGAGATCTCGGTCAGCTTCGCCGGCCAGACGGTGCACATCGTGGGCCTGGGTTTCGATGCCGACGACGAAGCCTTGAACCAGGGCCTGGCACACACCCGCGCCGGCCGCCGGGCCCGCGCGCGGCAGATGGCCGAAGGCCTGGCCCGGGTGGGCATCAGCGGTGCCTTCGAAGGTGCGCTGCAGTACGTGGGCAACCCCGAGCTGATCTCGCGCACCCACTTCGCGCGCTTCCTGGTCGAAACGGGCGTGTGCCCCGATACCCACAGCGTGTTCCGCCGTTACCTCACCGAAGGCCATCCGGGTTACGTGCCCACGCACTGGGCCAAGCTGGGCGATGCGGTGCGCTGGATCACGCAGGCCGGCGGCATCGCCGTCATCGCCCACCCCGGCCGCTACCGCTTCACGCCCACCGAGGAATACGCGCTCTTCACCGAGTTCATCGCCCACGGCGGCCGCGGCGTCGAGGTGATGACGGGCAGCCACAGCGCCGCCGAGCACATCCGCTATGCCGACACGGCCGTCGAATTCGACCTGCTGGCCAGCCGCGGCAGCGACTTCCACGCCCCCGGCGAAAGCCGCACCGACCTGGGCACGCTGCCCGATCTGCCCGGCCGCCTGAAGCCGGTGTGGGAGGCGCTGGAGTCGCGCATCCACACGGCCCTTCGGTAAAAACCCGGATCCCAGGTATACTCGTGGGCTTGGCCTGACACATGTAGGCCTTTCGCTCATCCCCATCGACCTCTCGGCCGGCCTGAACCTTCAGGGCGCGCATCTCACAGGGTCGGCGGCGATGCCGTCGCTGACCTGACCCCCTGCGACTACACCCACGCGGTGCGCTTTGTATGCGCCCCGCGGCGGCGCTCTGTTGCGCCCGATCGAGAGAGACACCCGATGAGTTTCGAGACCCTGAATCTGCACGCCGACCTGGTTCGTGCCCTGCAAGCCGCCGGCTACACCGAGCCCACCGCCGTCCAGGCTTCCGCCATCCCCCCGGCCCTGGAAGGCCGCGACCTGATGGTGTCCAGCCGCACCGGCAGCGGCAAGACCGCCAGCTTCATGCTGCCGGCACTGACCAAGATCCTCGCCATGCGCAGCCTGCCCGTGGCCGAACGCGGCCGCGGCCCGGCCGTGCTGGTGCTGGCCCCGACGCGCGAACTCGCGCTGCAGGTGTCCAAGGCGGCCAGCGACTACGGTCGCTTCGTCAAGGGCCTGCGCGTGGCCACCGTCGTCGGCGGCGTGCCCTACGGTGCGCAGCTCGCCGCGCTGCGCGGCCCGCTCGACATCCTCATCGCCACCCCCGGCCGCCTGATCGACCACCTCGGCTCCGGCAAGGCCCAGCTCGGCAACGTGCAGATGCTGGTGCTCGACGAAGCCGACCGCATGCTGGACATGGGCTTCATCGACGACATCAAGCTGATCGCCGAAGCCACGCCCAAGCAGCGCCAGACCGTGATGTACAGCGCCACCTTCGGCGGGCACGTCGGCCGCCTGGCACTCGACCTGCTGCGCGACCCGCAGCGCATCGAAGCCAGCTCGCAGACCGAAGGCCACGCCGACATCGAGCAGCGCCTGCACTGGGCCGACGACTTCGAGCACAAGAACGCTCTGCTGGACCACATCCTCACCGAGCGTTCGATGGAACAGGCCGTGGTCTTCACCAGCACCCAGCGCGACGCCGACTGGCTGGCCGACCGCCTGCACGAGATGGGCCACAGCGTGGCCAGCCTGCACGGCGGCATGCCGCAGGGCCGCCGCACCCGCGTGCTGCAGGGCCTGCGCAGCAAGCACCTGCGCGTGCTGGTGGCCACCGACGTGGCCGCGCGCGGCATCGACGTGCCGACCATCAGCCACGTCATCAACTACGGCCTGCCGATGAAGGAAGAGGACTACGTCCACCGCATCGGCCGCACCGGCCGCGCCGGCCGCACCGGCCTGGCCGTGACGCTGGCCGAGCGCCGCGACAGCGGCATGATCCACCGCATCCAGCGCTACACCACGCAGCGCATCCCGGCGGCCACCATCGCCGGCCTGGAGCCCAAGCGCGCCGAGCCTTCGTTCGCGCCGCGCCCCGCGGGCAAGAGCTTCGGCCCGCGCCCCAGCGGCGGCCGGCCGTTCAAGCCCGCCGGCAAAACCTTCGCCAACAAGGGCGCGCCGCGCACCCGCTGACCGAGCCGGGGGGCCACGCCCCCCTAACTCGCAAGCACCACGGCTGACGGGGTTCCCCGCTGGTTCGCGTTCTCGCAGACAAGGACTCTTTTTTGAGGGTCCGTCTGCCGAACCGCCGGAGGACCGCCGTGACCCTTGCCTCAGCCCGCCTGCCGGGCCTTGCCTTCCTCAGTTTCGACAGCTTCGCCGCGCCCGAGAGCGAAGTGGCGCCGGAGCCCGCGCGCAGCGCGGCACCGCAGCGTTCGCCCTTCGTCGCGCTCTACGAAGCCGAGGGTGAGCCCACCGACATGGGCCCGCAGCGCGAGGCCTTTGCCACCCTCGTCGACCAGCTGCACGACGACGAATTCGAAGCCGCGATGGCCTCGGTGCACGGCCACGGCCGCGCCGTCCACGACGCCCAGCTCGCCGCCGGCATGCCACGCGCCCAGGCCGACCTGCATTTGCTGCAGCACTTCGAGCCGCTGCTGCGCGAAACCGCATCGGCCATCGACGCCATGGCCCAGCGCTACGTGCCGCAGGAAGGTGCCGGCATCGTCGAGCAGGAGTTCGACGCCTTCGTCGACAACTACACGCCGTCGGAGCCGATGGCGCCCGAGTTCGAAAACCTCTTCAGCAAGATGCTCAAGAAGGTGGGCAGCGTGGCCAAGGCTGCCGTCGGCAAGGCCTGGCGGGGCATCAAGACGCTGGCCCTGGCGCCGCTGCTGCGGGCGCTGAAGTCGCACGTGATGGGCTTCCTGCGCGGCGCGGTGCAACGGGTGATCGGGCGCATCCCCGCGCCGCTGCAACCGGCGGCGCAGGCGCTGGCGCGCAAGCTGGGCCTGGGCGGCAAGGCCCCCCAGCCCGTGGCCCCGGCCGCACCCGCCGATGCACCGCCCACCACCGACGCCGCGCCTGCCCCGCAGGCAACGCCGGACGGTGGCGACGCCGTGCAGGAAGAGCTGGACGCCCAGCTCGCCGGCACCCTGCTCGCGCGCGACGAGGTGGCGCTGGAGGCCGAACTCGCCGAAGTCGCTGCCGCCGCCACGCCCGCCGTGCCCCTTTACGCCGAGCTCGACGACGCGCGCGAGCGCTTCATCAACGAGCTGCAGACGCTGCGCGACGGCGAGAGCCCCGAGCCCGCGATGCAGAACTTCCTGCCCGCGCTGATGCCGGTGCTGAGCATGGCCAGCAAGGCCATCGGCCACGACCGGCTGGCCGGCATCGTCTCCAAGCTGCTGGCACCGCTGGTGGGCCGCCTCATCGGCCCGCAGCAGGCGCCGGCGCTGGCCAAGGCGCTGGCCAGCGCCGGGCTCAAGCTGCTGAACATGGAAAGCGCCGACGAGGTGGAACCCGAGCGCCTGGCCGCGCCCGCGGTGGCCGCGACGGTCGAAGAGACCATGGCCCGTGTCGCCGCCCTACCCGACGAAGTGCATGCAGACCCCGAGCTGCTGGAAGCCTACACGCTGGAAGCCTTCGAGGCCGCCGCCGCCGCCAACCTGCCGGCGATCCTGTCCGAGGCCACCTACGAGCAGCGCCCCGAGCTGCTGGAAGGTGGTGTCGACGCCGCCTGGCCGATGATGCCGATGGCCGGCGGGCCGCGCCGCTACAAGCGCTGCACGCAGGTCTTCACGGTTCCCGTGACGCCGCACCTGGCGAACGAGCTGGAGAGCTTCGAAGGCGCACCGCTGTCCGACTTCGTGCAGGACCAGCTGGGCCTGGACGACGGCGAACTGCAGGCCGAGGTGCATCTCTACGAAGCCCTGCCCGGCACGACGCTGGCCGACATCGCCCGCGGCGAGCGCGAGACGCTGGGCCCGGGCTTGTCCGACGAGGCGCTGGTGGAACAGCTGCACCCGCTCACGCCGCAGGCCGCCTCTTCGCTGTTGCACAAGCCCGGCCTGGGCCGCGCCTGGTGGGCCCACTCGCGCCACCGCGCGCTGGCCGGCGGCCAGCGCTTCTACGCGCTGCGCCTGCCCGACCAGCGCCAGCAGCGCCAGCGCCGCAAGGCCCTGCACCTGCGCGTGGTGCTGGACATGGTGAAGGACGAGGTGCGCGCCTGCGTCTTCGTCAGCGAGGTGAAGGCGCAGCAGCTGGCCGTGCAGCTGCGCCAGCAGGCCGGCGCCGGCCCCCTGGCCAGCCGCTTCCAGCGTTGGCTGCAGCGCCGGCTGTGGCATCTGTTCTTCGGCCAGGCGCGGCACCGGCTGCGCATCGTGCATGCGGCCCTGCCACCGGGCCAGGCGCCGGCCGCGCGCGCCACGCGCCTGCCGCAGGCCGCCGCCCTGCCCTTCGCGCGCGGCCTGCAGACCTGGCTGGTGCAGGGTTTCGCCGAAGCCGTGCGCGCGCAGTCCAAGGCCATCGTGGCCGCCACCGAAGACGCGTCCGATGGCATCACGCTGCGCTTCACCATCGCCCAGCCGCCTGGCTTGAAGGGCCTGGCGGACGGCCTGGCCGGCAAGCCGGCCGCACCCATGCCCGCGCCGGGCGCAGCGCCCACCGTCAGCGTCACCGTCGCGCCGGGGCACACCTGTGCCTGACGCGGTGTCGGCCGTCGCCGCGCAGACGCGGCGCCAGGTGGCGCACTGGGTGCAGGCCGCATCGCGCCTGGTGCTGAACGACCTGGCTGGAGCGTCGGCCTGGGGCCACCTGGAGCGCTACCTGGGCCTTTCGGTGCGGCGCCACCTGCAGGGCGTCGTCGACCGCCTGCAGGCCGAAGCCACTGCGCTCACCGCGCTGCAGGCCGCCGCCGACACACCTGCAGCACTGGCCGCGGTGCACCGCCGCCTGCTCGCCTTCGAGCAGCAGTACCTGCGCGCCGAAACCACGCTCGACTTCTTCGCCGACGCCATCAACGTGCGCACCAACCCGCAGATGGCCGCGCTGCTGCGCGCCTGCGACACGCTGGCCCACCGCAGCATGGCGCAGGTGCTGGACGCCATCGGCAAACCCGCCCCGGTGGCGCTGACCTACGTGGACAAGGGCCGCGGCGCGTCGATCCTCAAGGCCGGCCTGCGCCTGTGGGACGGTGGTGCCACCTGCCCGGTGGCCGTGATCAAGGTGACGCGGCACAACCTGCTGCGGCCCACCGCGCTGATCCACGAAGCCGGCCACCAGGTGGCCCACATCGCCGGCTGGAACGACGAGCTGGCCACGGCGCTGTCGCGCGCACTGCTGCAGCAGGGTGCGGCCACCGAGCTGGCGCAGGTGTGGTCGGCCTGGGCCTCCGAGATCGCGGCCGATGCCTTCGCCTTCGTGCACACGGGCTTTGCCAGCATCGCCGCGCTGCATGACGTGCTGGCCGCCGGTCCGGCCACGGCCTACCGCTACCTGCCCGGCGACCCGCACCCCATCAGCCACCTGCGCGTGCTGCTGGGCGTGGCACTGTGCCGCCATGCCTTCGGTGCCGGCGGCAGCGCGCCCTGGGACGCGCTGGAACAGGCCTGGCTGGCGCTGCACCCGCAGACCCTCGCCGCACCCGACGTGCGCGCCATCGTGCAGGCCTCCGTGCCGCTGCTGCCGCTGGTGGCGCAGACGGTGCTGGACCAGCCGATGAACGCCTTTGGCGGCCGCGCGCTCACGGCGCTGGTGCCGCCGGCACGTGTCAGCCCCGCGGCGCTGCACGGCCTGGCCGACCGGCTGGGCCCGGCTCTCTTCACCTCGGCCCACTGGCTGTGGAGCGAGCCGCTGCGCATCCTGGGCCTCACCGGCCTGCGCCTGGCGGAGACGCCGAACGAATTCGAACCCCTGCTCCAGCAGCAGCAGCAATCGATGCTGCGCCTGGGCGGGGCCCTGCAGACATCCTGACCCCCCCGCCCCGGAGCAAAGCCATGACCCGCAAGACCCCCGAAGCCGCCGCCGCTGCGGCGCCTGCCACCCAAACTGAGCTGACTGCGATGCTGCTGGACGTGCTGCGCGGCGTGAACCGCGCGGCCCAGGACACGAGGACGTCGCTGGACGGCGACGTGCAGGCCGCGATCAACCACTTCCGCCAGATCGACCTGGACCTGCAGGTGCTGGCCGAGGAGACGATCGACCCGGACAACAGCTTCAACAACGGCGCGGCGCGCGCCTGAGCCCCAAGGAGAACCGCCATGTTCCGCCAGATCGCAGCCCGCATGTTCCAGCCGACGGAGTTGTTCAACCTGCACCCCATGGAGCTGGCCTCGCTGCTCGACCAGGCCTGGCTGAACCGCGCCCGCCAGTCCAGGCCGCTGGGCCACCCCGACAACCGCAGCAACGTCAACCCGCCGCGCGGCGCCGAGTCCGACGGCCCGCTGCCGCTGCCCGCCCCCAACCCCAACCCGATGGACGACGACGCCAACCGCGGGCTGCGCTGGGACCACCTGATCTACGCCTACATGATCGAGAACACGCGCCTGTTCGAAGTGTTCCGCCGCGTCATCAGCGAGTTCGTCCACGGCGAGAAGCTGGGCACGCCGCTGCCCGCCGCGCAGCGCTGGTTGCGCAGCACGGAAGAGCTGTTCTTCAAGGACGGCGCGCCTTTCCTGGTGACCTCGATCAGCAGCCACCTGCGCAACGACGCACGCGCCAACCGCCGCAACGCCTACCAGCGCATGTTCGGCATGGAACTCAACCACGGCGGCGACGACGGCAAGCCCTACCCGTACGTGCGGGCCGACGCGGCCAACAACGACTTCGTGTCCACCTTCGAAGAGTTCCTGCGCGAGGTGTGGATCGGCATGACCTACGTGCGTGCCGAGACCAGTGCCGACCCCACCGACGACGCCAAGATCGCCCTGCTGGCCGAGCGCCTGCACGACATGTTCCGCTCGCGGCGGCAGAACGGCAACCTGTCGCGCGAAGAGCTCTCGGCGGTGAGCGCGATGTCCTGGTTCCACTTCACGCTGGAGTTCAACTCGCCCATCCTGCTGTCGCTGCGCGCCGACGCCACCGGCACCGAGCAGCGCCTGTTCAAGGTGGCCGAACGTGTGGGCCTGCCCGCGCACGGCCTGGCCAAGCATTTCTTCGAGATCGCCGACCCGCTGTCGCGCATCCTCACGCAAATCGAGGCCGGCGACTACAACCGGGCGCAAGCCGTGCCGGCGCTGTACACGCCCACCACGGACGGCCTCGGGCTGAGCCCCGAGGCCGCGATGCGCCAGATCATCCTGAACTGGACGGCCATCCGCGGCGTGGACGTGAAGTCGCGCAAGGTCACCACCAGCGCCTGAGCACCGGGAGACACCCGTGAAGACACCCGGTCTGCATTCGCCCTTCATCGATGGCGAGGTGCTCGGCGCCGCGCCGAACCTGCGGTCGCCCTTCGAGCAGGTGATGCCTGAGCCGAAGGCGCAGCCGATGCCAGCCACGGCCGCGGCGGGCCTTCGCGTGGTGGACGCCAAGGGCGTCCCGCTGTCCGGCGTGGCCTGGTCGCTGCACCAGGGTGCGCTGGAACTGCGCGGCACGCTCGTCGCCGGCGAGGCCGACGTGCTCGTGCAGGGCGCCAGGTCCTTCGACCGCAGCAAGCCATTCCGATTCCATGTCGAAGGGCATGTCTGCAGCATCGTCAGCGGCGCGGCGCTGCTGGTGGACGAGCCCGGCGTCGAATACGGCGGCTCGCTGTTCGACTGGCGCGCCGCAGACAGCACCGACCCCGCGGCACGCAGCGCGTTCTGGAAGGACTACGCCGCACGCCGCCAGAAGGACACGGCACCTTCCGTGTTCCGCTACATCCAGCACGAGCACATCATGCGGCGCCCGGTGCGCTGGCTGAAGGGCACGAACCTGGTGGAGTTGCAGGCCGAGCCGCTCTCCATCCGCCTGGGCCCGCTGGTGCGCTACACCGACCACCACCAGGCGCGCATCTGGCTCGAGCTGAGCGCACCGGGCCTGGTGCGCGTGCACTACGGCGCCGCGCCCGATGCGAAGAAAAAGCCGACCAGCACGGCGGTGCCGGCCGGCGTGCGCACGCGCCACACCTGCAGCGTGCGTGTCGGCGGGCGCCACTACGCGATGCTGACGCTGGACGAACTGCCCGCCGACTCGGTGGTGATGTACACGCTGGAACTGGCCCCGCAGCCGCCCACCGGCCCGCTGCCGCGTACCGAGATCGACTTCACCGAGGCCCGCTTCCCGCGCCAGCTGCCGAAGGCGGCGCTCGACCCGCAGCAGGTGGCACTGGGAGCGATCTCCATCAGCGGCAGCCCCTGGCTGTTCCTGCGCACGCTGCCGCAGAGCGGCGAGGCGCTGCGCTTCGCCCACGGCTCATGCCGCGTGCACCCCGATGACACGGACGAGAACCAGCAGGTGCAGGGCGACGACATGCTCGCCCGCTTCGGCAACGACTTCCTGCACAAGCAGGAACTCGCGGCCTGGCCGCAATTCTTCATGCACACCGGCGACCAGATCTATGCCGACGACATCGGCGTGCGGCTGGGCAAGCAGATCGTGCGGGCGCGGCACAGTGCCACCTTCCCGGGCCCGAAGCAGGGCCACGTGCTGGCCCTGGGCGCCTGGGCCGGGCGCTTCGCACCGCGCTACACCACGCGCGGCACGGTGCTGCCGGCCCCGCCCGCGGCCGACATCGACGCCGTCGACCAGCAACGCAACACCTCGCGCGACCCGGTGCGTGTGGAAGCAGCGGCCGCAGACGCGCGCGACGCGCTCAAGCAGGCCCAGTTCCAGACCCGCGCGATGCTGCCCGAAGAGAAGCCGCCTGCGGTGCAGAAGCTGCAGGTGATGAACCAGTTGCTGTGGCAGCCGCCGATCGAAGCCAGCGACGTGCCGCAGGTCGACAAGCGGCGCGGCCTGCTGCAGGCGCCCACCTTCCGCATCCTCCAGCCCAAGCAGCGCGACGTGCGCCTGCCGTATCCGGCCGCCGGCGACATCGGCGGCGTGCACGTGGCCGACTACGCCGAATATGCCGCCGCCTACGAACAGGCCTGGCTGGTGCACGGCGCGCGCCGCGGTTTGGCCCACCTGCCCAGCTACATGATCTTCGACGACCACGAGGTCACCGACGACTGGAACGCCGACGCCGACTGGCTGGCCTGCGTGCACCACCCGCGCGATGCGCTGGGCATGTGGCCCGCCACGATCACCGACGCACTGGCCGCCTACTGGCTGTACCAGGGCTGGGGCAACCTGGAACCGGTGGTGGCCGCGGCAGACCCGCGCGTGCAGATCCTGGAGCGCGCACGCCACCAGGGGCACGACGCGCTGCCGGAACTGCGACAGCTGATCCACACGCGCGCCGTGGCGCCCACCGACAAGAAGGCCAGGCCGGCAGCGCGCACGAACCTGCTCGGCTGGAATTTCCGCGTGCCCACATCCGGAACACCGTTCGTGGTGCTGGACCTGCGCACCGACCGCGAGGTGCATGGCAAGGGCGGCATGAGCAAGGCCCGGCTCGACTGGCTGCGCACCGTGCTGGGCGCAGCGCGCACGCGCAGCGCCTTCGTCGTGCTGCCGGTGCCGCTGCTGATGCCGGCACCGCTGGCCTTCGCGATGCAGCATGAGGGCGTGACCAAGCTGGCCACCGGCGCGCGCAGCAAGGCCGAGGCGCGCCGCAAGAATGATCTCGAACACCCCATCATGAACCTGGTGTGGGCGCAGTTCCGCGAACTGCTGCGCGAGCTGCAGAACAAGGGCTCGCCGCTGCGCACCCTGGCCATCGTGTCGGGCGACATCCACTTCTCGTGCAACCTCGACGGCCAGCTGCCGGGCTCGACCCAGGGCCCGCGGCTGCTGCAGCTGATCTCCTCGGGCCTGCGCAAGGTGATCGGCCCGAAGAAGGAGGGGCACCTGTTCGACGCCTACCGCGGCTGGCTGAGCGTCATCACGCGCGCCCAGGGCGTGGACGAACGCCGCGGCGTGCGAGCCACCGTCGGCGGGCTCGAAGGCCCAACGCCGGTGCCGCCGGGCCAGGGCTTTCGGAATCCGAAGCAGGCTCCGCTCAAGAACTTCCTCTTTCCCACCTCGGTGGCCCTGGTCAACGTGGTGCCCGCGCGCACGCAGCCGGCCGGCCGCGTGCTGGGCGACACGGCACTGATCACACAGTGGCACCTGGTGGGCAACGCCAGGGGGGGGCTGGATGCCTGGTCCTTCACCCACGCCACGCGCGCCGAAGGCGGCTGGATGACGCTGAACGACCCCGGCCTGGCCTACGCCGACCGGCCCGACACCTATCCACGCGACAGCCGGCCGATGGGGCTGGTGAAGGAATTGCTCGATGAGCTGGAGCCGGACGGCGAAAGCACCGAAGCCGGAGACTTCGAGCTGGTGCACGAGACGCTGGACGGCGAGGTGGAGCCGACGCTGGAGCTGATCACCGACACCGAGCCGGCCACCGACGAAGCCGAGGCCAGCTTCGAGTTCGGCGCTGACGGCGAAGGCTTCGTCGGCGAAGCCCTGGACGAAGCCCAGGAAGAAGCGCCGCTGGACGAAGCTCCCGAGGGCGAAGAGCCGACGGAAGAGAGCGAGGTCATCGGCACCGACAGCCGCAAGGTGGTGGCCGACACGCTGGCCGTGCCCTACCGCTGGATCTGCGCGCTCGACATCTACTACGACACCGGCCCGCTCGGCCGCGATGCCCGGCACCTGCCCGACCACACACGCGGCAGCGGCGTGCTGATCGGCCCGCGCCACGTGCTGACCGCGGCCCATGTGCTCGGGCCCGTGCCCGTGAAGTTCGACGGCGTCGAGTACCAGCTGCCCGTGACGCGCATCGTCGTCACGCCAGCGCGCGACGGCCGGAACGACAAGGCACCGCTGGGTCAGTCCAGGCGGGTGTGGTGGGGCCGGCCGCCGCCGCGCGGTACCGTCGTCCGCGCGAGCCTGCAGGACGACTACGCGCTGCTGGTCGTCAAGGACAACCTGGCGGCAGCGAGCCACAAGCGCTTCAAGCGGCTGGGCTACTGGGGCGAGGATCCGCAGGTCTCCGAACTGCGGCCGCCTTCCGCTGCCGATCTGGCAGGCACCATCACCGTCGCCGGCTACCCTGGCGACACCTTTGACAGGACGATCCTGCCCCGCGAGCAGGGCGCCGACGCGGACGACAAGCTCAAGGAGCGCATCAGGCTGGCGCGCCGGAACAAGAGCTCCACCTGGGCGGCACGCATGTGGGAATCCAGCGGCAGCCTGCGGCGCCACGTGCGCCACCCGCATGTGCTGCACGACGCCGATACCTACCCGGGTAACAGCGGTGGTCCGGTGTTCGCGCAGCGCGATGGCGTGTGGTGCCTGCTGGCCGTGCACGGCGGGCCGGGCAGCCAGAACCCGCAGACGCACCAGGTGGCCGACAACCGCGCCGCGCCCGTCACCACCCAGATGCTGAGCCAGATCAACGACTGGATGAACAACCAGGGCGGCAGGGGCACCTCCAGCCTCGTCGGTGGGCGCCTCGTGCCCGCTGCCTTTGTTGCACCGTCACGCGAGACTGCCGACGACGCCGAGGACGAGGGCGCAGCGGCCGACGAGAGCCCGGCCGCTGACGAGTTCGAGAGCGAGGACCTGGCCTTCGAGGAAGAGGAGAGCCGAGCCGCCGGCGTCGCCGCCACGGCCAGCCTGCTCGGCCGCGGCCTGCGGCTTGCCGAAGCCTGGCTGCCGCGCCAGCCGCGCAGCGGTGTGCCCGAGCTGCTGCGCTTCGCGGTGTCGCTGCTGCGCACCCACTTCTTCCCGCGCGGCCATGGCGTGATCGACGCCCGCGGGCAGGTGCACAAGCAGGCCCGGGTGGCGCAGATCGCGATGCGGCTGCGCCTGCGCGACGGCTCGCCGGCGCCCTTCGAGCACCGCGTGCGGCTGTGGCTCAGCGCCCGCAGTGCCGACCGTGCAGTCGTGGCCGGCCGCCACAGCGACGCGCACTTCAGCGGCATCACGCTCTACGCGCCGGCCTTTGCCGGCCTGGCGCCGGCCGCGGCGCTGCAGCATGCGGTGCACGAGATGCTGCACATGCTGTTCACGTTGGTGGAGCGGCTGCGCCAGCGCCACGGCGACGCGATGGCCGATGCCTTCCTGCAGAAGGACCCATGGAAGCTGCTGGACCTGCGCCGCTACGCCGCCTGGCGTGACCGCCTGCAGCAGGCACTGGGCCCGCTGCTGCACCTGCTGGGCTCGCCCGAGCCGGCGGCCGATGCGGCCCAGCGTCTGGTGGAAGAAGCCTTCTGCTACACGCTGGCGATGCACCTGCGCTTCACGCTCGAAACCGGCTCGAAGAGCGGCATCGTCGAGAGTTCGGTCACTGAGACCCTGGTGCGCAACTACCTGCTGGACCACTCGCCGCGCCTGAGTTCACTGCTCGGCACCGAGCCGCTCGCACAAGCCAGCGCGCCGCTGCGGACCATCCTGAACGAGCTGCAGGCCACGATGAACGCCGCCTGGCAAGGCGGCACGGCGACGCCGACGGTGCAGCCCGAGGCGCTGTTCGAACCGTTCTAGCGGCGGCCCTGGCGGGCCTGGTCGCGGAGCCGCTGCCCCTCGGCCTGCAGTTCGGGCGCGTAGCTTGCGAGGCCGCTGTCCTGTAGCCGCCCCAGCGCGGCGGCGGCCTGCGCCTCGGCCGCGCCACGGTCGCCCTGGCGCAGCGCCAGTTCGGCGTGCAGCGTGGCGACCTGCACCTCGTCCAGCACCAGCATGGAAGCGGCTGCGGCAGGCAGCGACACGGCCTGCAGGTGCTGCCGGGCCACTCCATCGTCGCCACGCGCCAGCGCGGCACGCGCCAGCTGCAGGTGGAAACGGTTGGCCATGTAGGGCGCGGCACCGCCGTCGGCGGCCGCGCCCAGCCACAGCGTCAGCGCCTCGTCGAGCGCGGCCTGCGCCTCGGCGTGGCGCGTCAGGCCGGTCAGGGACACGGCCTGCTGCAGCAGCGCACGCGATAGCGACACCGGGCGCGGGTAGTGGGCGCGCAGGTCGGCGATCTCGGCGTTCAGCAGTGCCAGGCCCTGGGCGTATTCGCCGCGCGTATTGGCCGCGATGCCGGCAAAGCGGCGGATGGCGGCCACCGCGTCCGGCCGCACGCGCGCCTTGGGGTTGTCCAGGCCGGCCAGCGCGTCCTGCAGCAGCCGCCAGCCTTCTTCGCGCCGGCCGGTGGCGTGCAGCAGGCCGCCCAGCTTGGCCTGGGTCTGCAGGGTGACGCTGGCGATGGGGCCGTCCTGCTGCACGGCCAGGCTCCAGGCGCGGCGCAGGTTGGCTTCGGCCTCCTGGAACTGCAGCGCTTCGATCTGCGATTCGGCCAGGTGCACCCACGGTGTCTTGAGCCAGGCCGGCGCCTGCGGTTCGTGTTGCCGTGCCAGCGCCAGGCCTTCGTGGTTGAGCGCCTGCGCGCCGGCCTGGTCACCAGCCAGGTAGCGCGCGCGGGCGGCCATCTGGGTGGCGTGGAAGAGGCTGGTCCAGCGCGGCGTGTAGGCGCGGAAGCGGGCCAGGGCGCGGTCGGCGTCGCGCCGCATCGCGCTGACGGAGATGTACTGCGCGATGCGCGCAGTCTCCATCTCGATCCAGCCTAGCTGTTCGTCCGTGGCGTCGGGCGCGACTTCGGCGATGCGACGCGCCTTGCTCAGCGCGGCCAGCCCGGCTTCGCGCTGGTGCGTCGAGGCCCAGTCGTTGGCCAGTTCCAGCAGCGCGTCGGCAACACGGGGGTCGTTCGGGCCATGCAGGCGCTCCAGCGCCTCGATGCGCTGCCCACGCAGGCGCGCCGCGTCGTCCAGCAACTCGAGCTGGAAGTACAGGTCGGCCAGCGCGCCCAGCACGGCCTCCTGCGCCACCGGGGCGTCGCGCAGTGCCTCCGCGGCACGCGCCGCGCCGGCGTCCAGCAGTTCGCGCGCCGTGACCTGGCGCGCCTTGAGCGGGTCGGCCTGGCGCAGCGTATTGGCGTTGAACAGGTCCAGCATGAAAGCCTGCACGGCCTGCGCACGTTGCGACTCGGCCTGCGCCAGCAGCAGCGCCTCGCGCGCCTGCTGCGCCTGCCACAGCGACACGCCGGCAGCACCCACCAGCAGCGCCACCACGCCGCCGGCCGCCACCACGCGCCAGCGGTGGCGCGCCACGAACTTGCGCAGCCGGTAGCCGGCGCTGGCCGGCCGCGCCTGCACCGGCAGCCCCGCCAGGTGGCGCTGCAGGTCCTGGCGCAGCGCGTCGGCGGTGGGGTAGCGCTCGGCGGGGTCGGCCTTGAGTGCCTTCTGCACGATGGTGTCCAGGTCGCCGGCCAGCGCGCGCAGCAGTGCCGGTGGCGTGGTGGCGCGTGCGGCGGCGGCCTCTGCCGTGAGCGGCAGGCGGCTCATGCGCGGGGCCAGCGGGCCCACCATCTCCAGGCGCTGGCCGCACAGCAGCTCGAACAGCACCACGCCCAGGGCGTAGACGTCGCTGGCGGTGCCGACGGCGCGGCCGTCGCGCTGCTCGGGCGAGGCGTAGTGCGGCGTCAGCGGGCGCCCGGCGTGGCGCGTGAGTTCGGTCTCCTCACCCACGCCTTCGACCATCAGCTTGGCGATGCCGAAATCGAGCAGGCGCACCTGGCCCTGGGCCGTCACCAGGATGTTGGCCGGCTTCAGGTCGCGGTGGATCACCAGGTTCTGGTGCGCGTGCTGCACCGCGTCCAGCACCTGCAGCATCAGCTGCAGGCGCTGCGGCAGGGTGGCATGGTGGGCGTCGCAGTACTGGTCGAGCGGCTCGCCCACCACGTATTCCAACGCCAGGTAGGGCTGGCCGTCGGCGGCGACGCCGGCATCGAGCAGGCGCGCGATGTGCGGATGCTCCAGTGAACCCAGGATGCGCCGCTCCTGCGCGAAGCGCTGGTGCAGCATGGGCCCGAACCAGCTCGCGTGCACCAGCTTGAGCGCCACCTCGCGCTCGAACAGGCCGTCGTCGCGCCGCGCCAGCCACACCGCGCCCATGCCGCCCTGTCCCAGCAGGCGCAGCACACGCCAGGGGCCGAAGCGGCGCCCTTCCAGCGAGGGCAACTCATCGGCCCCTTCGGTGGCTTCGATGGCACGCTGGGCCACGCGCCGTGCCACCAGCTGCGCGGTTTCAGGCGCTTCGGCGTCATCGGCGCTGCACAGCAGGGCCGCCACCACGGGCGCCAGCTCGACTTCGCGCGCGCCCAGCGCCACCAGCCAGCCCGCACGTTCGGCCGGCGGCACGTCCAGGCCCTCGTCCAGCAGCGCGGCCGCGCGCGCGGCCTGCTCGGGGCTCAGCTCGCGCAGGCGCGGCGCTTGCACGTCGGTCGGCATGCAGCGTTCAGGCCGCTTCGTCCATGAGACGGACGAGGAAGGCACGCGCCTTCTCCCATTCGCGTTCGATGCTGCGCGTGGACACGCCGCGCAGCTCGGCCACCTCGCGCACCGAAAGGCCGGCGAAGTAGCGCATGTCGATCAGCTGGTGGTAGGCCGGCGCGATGCGCTCCAGCGCCTGCAGCGCGTCGTGGATGGCCAGGATCTGCTGGTCGTCGACCGCCACGCCTTCGACGCCGGTGGTCAGCGTCACCAGCGCCTGGCCGCCGCCGCGCTTTTCGGCCTGCTGCTCGCGCAGGTGGTCGACCACCACGCTGCGCATCACGCGGCCCACGTAGCCGAAGAAGGCATTGCGGTCGTTCACCTGCAGCAGGCCGCGGTCGACCAGGCGCAGGAAGCTCTCGTGCACCAGCGCCGTGGTGTGCATCTCGGCCACGCCGCCGCTGCGGAACAGGCGGTGGTGGGCCAGGCGCTTCAGGTCGCCATAGACCAGATCGAATAGCCGGCTGGCGGCGCCGGGGTCGCCCGACTGCACGCCGCGCAGCAGGTCTGTCATCTCAGCCATCGGGGTGGCGCCTGGGAAGCCGCGGAGCGCGCTAGCGTAACGTCCCGCCGCCGCCGCGCCACCCCCAAGATGGCGACCCTCGGGGTCTATGCCCGGCTAGACGCCCAGCAGCTCGACCTCGAACACCAGCGTCGCGTTGGGCGGGATCACGCCGCCGGCGCCGCGCGCGCCGTAGCCCATTTCGGGCGGGATGGTCAGCACGCGCGTGCCGCCCACCTTCATGCCGAGAACCCCTTCGTCCCAGCCGCGGATCACCTGGCCCTGGCCCAGGCCGAAGGCGAAGGGCTGGCCGCGGTCCTTGCTGCTGTCGAACTTCTTGCCGCGGCTCTTGTCGGCCGTGGGCTCGTAGAGCCAGCCGGTGTAGTGCACGCGCACGCGCTGGCCCACCTGGGCGGTTTCGCCGCTGCCTTCGACGAGGTCGACGATCTGAAGGGCGGACGGGTTGTCGTTGCTCATGGGGCGCTGCTCCTCGTTGTGAAGCCCGCGATGATGCCAGCCCAGGCGGGCACGGCTGCAGCCAGCAGTTCGGACGCCGTATGGCCCGGCAGCGGCGGCATGCCCAGCCCCTGCGCCGCCGCGCGCAGGGCGGCCGTGGGGTCGCGCAGGTCCAGCGGCGTGGCGCCGTTCTGCTTGCTGAGCTTGCGGCCGTCTGCGGCCCGCACCAGGGGTGTGTGCAGGTAACTCGGTGTGAGCAGGCCCAGGGCCTGCTGCAGCAGGATCTGGCGCGCGGTGTTGTCGGCCAGGTCTTCGCCGCGCACGACGTGGGTGACGCCCTGCGCGGCATCGTCCACCACCACCGCCAGCTGGTAGGCCCACAGGCCGTCGGCGCGGCGCAGCACGAAGTCGCCGACGGCGGTGCCCACGTTCTGCACCTGCGGGCCCAGGCGGCGGTCGTGCCAGTGCACGAGGCCTTCTGCGCGCAGGCGCCAGGCGCGCGCCGGCTTGCCGTTCAGGCCGGCGCGGCAGGTGCCGGGGTAGATGCGCTCGGCCTCGGGCGCGTGGGCGACGCCGTGGGCTTCCCACCAGGCGTCGATGTCCTTGCGCGTGCAGCCGCAGGGGTAGGCCCGGCCGGCGTCCACCAGCGTCTGCAGCGCGGCTGCATAGGCTGCGCCGCGAGTGGATTGCCACAGCGGCGGCTCGTCGGGCACCAGCCCGCAGGCGGCCAGCTGGCGCAGGATCTCGCGGTCGGCGCCGGCCACGCAGCGTGGTGTGTCGACGTCTTCGATGCGCACCAGCCAGGCGCCACCGTGGGCGCGTGCATCCAGCCAGCTGGCCAGCGCCGCCACCAGCGAGCCCGCGTGCAGCGCGCCGGTGGGTGAAGGCGCAAAGCGGCCGCGGTAGGCCGACATTCAAGCCAGCGGGCCGGCGTGGCGCTCCAGCAGCGCGCGCCGCGTGGTGGCGCTTTCCAGCTGCGCCAGCCACCACTGCAGGCCGCGGCCCAGGCCCAAGGGGCCGGCGCGGTCGGCACGCCAGGCGTAGTGCATCTCGGCCACCAGGGCGGCGCGCGCGGTGGCCTTCTGCACCAGGGTGCCGGCCTCCAGATGCGGCCGCACCAGCGGTTCGGGCAGGAAACCGCAGCCCAGGCAGCGCAGCAAGGCTTCGAGCTTGGCGCGCATGCTGGGCACGGTGAGCACGTCCTGGCCCGGCAGCAGGTTGACGGTGAGCGGTGTCATGCGCTGGGCCGAATCGGCCACGGCCACCGCGCGATGGCGCACCAGTTGCGCGTCGCTCAGCGGCTCGGTGGCGCCGGCCAGCGGGTGGTGCGGCGCGACGCAGAACACGAAGGCCATCTGGCCCAGCGGGCGCAGTTCCACGCCGCCCGGGTTCTCGTGCAGCGCCGAGACGCCGATGGCGAGGTCCACCTGGCCGCTGATCAGCGCCTCCCAAGTGCCGGCCAGCACGTCGGTGCGCAGGCGCAGCCGCGTGGCCGGGCCATCGGGCAGGTCGGGCGTGGCGCGCACCTCGAAGAAGGCCTGCACCAGCTCGAAGACGGTGGGCACCGAGAGGATGTCCTCGACGCTGATCGACAGCTGCGGCTCCCAGCCGCTGGCCACGCGGCGCACGCGGTTGGCCACCGCGTCCATCTCGCACAGCAGGCGGCGCCCTTCGTGCAGCAGCTCGCTGCCGGCGGCGGTGAGCTGGGCCTGGCGCGAGCTGCGGTCGAACAGCAGCACGTCCAGCGCCTCTTCCAGCTGGCGCACGCTGTAGGTCAGCGCTGAAGGCACCTTGCCGAGTTCCCGAGCCGCGGCGGCGAAGCTGCCGGTGCGGGCGATGGTGTCCATCATTGCCAGCGCGTCGGGAGTGAGGGCGTGGAAGCGTTCGGTCGGGTCGGCCATGGCTTCATCTTATTTGAACGGGCTCGTCAAGGCCGGTCAGCCCTGGGCGGGTGCCTGCCGCCTACATTGGCTGCAAGGAGAAACGCACCATGCTCACACTTCGCAAGTCAGCCGACCGCGGTTATGCCGACCACGGGTGGCTCAAGAGCTTCCACAGCTTCTCGTTTGCCGACTACTACGACCCGCGCCACATGGGCGTGGGCAACCTGCGCGTCATCAACGAAGACCGCATCGCCGCCGGCACCGGCTTCGGCATGCACGGCCATCGCGACATGGAGATCGTCAGCTACGTGCTCGACGGCGCCTTGGCGCACAAGGACAGCATCGGCACCGACGGCGTCATCCGCCCCGGCGACGTGCAGCGCATGAGCGCCGGCAGCGGCGTGCGCCACAGCGAGTTCAACCACGAGGCCGACGCCACCACGCACTTCCTGCAGATCTGGATCCTGCCCAGCCGCAACGGCATTCAGCCCGGCTACGAGCAGAAGCACTTCGCTGCGGAAGGCAAGCGCGGCCGGCTGGCGACCGTGGCCTCGCCCGACGGGCGCGAAGGCAGCGTCACGATCCACGCCGACGCCACCCTGCGCGCCGGCCTCTTCACCGGGGCGGAACGTGCCGAACTGGCGCTGGACCCGGCCCGCATCACCTACGTGCACCTGGTGCGCGGCGGCCTGCGCGTCAACGACCGGCAGCTCGGCGCCGGCGACGCGCTGCGCCTGGACCAGGAAACGAAGCTGGTGCTCGAAGGCGGTGAAGACGCCGAAGTGCTGGTGTTCGACCTCGCCCCCTGACAAACCCACCCGTTCATTTCACCAGGAATCACCATGAAGACCTCTGCTCCCATCGTCGTTGCCGCCCGCGTCCTGCTGGCCCTGATGTTCATCCTGGCCGGCTACTCCAAGTTCATCGGCCTCGAAGGCACCGCCGGCTACATCGCCAGCAAGGGCCTGCCGCTGGCCACGCTGCTGGCCTTCGGCGCCGCCGCGCTGGAACTGGTGGGCGGCCTGGCGCTGGCGCTCGGCCTGCAAGCCCGCGTGGCCGCGGGCGCGCTGGCCCTGTTCACGCTGGTGGCCACCTTCGTGTTCCACAACTTCTGGGCCCTGCCGGCCGACCAGGCCTTCGTGCAACAGCTGATGTTCATGAAGAACCTGGCCGTCACCGGCGGCCTGCTGATGGTGGTGGCCTTCGGCGCCGGCCCGGCCAGCATCGACGCCCGCTTTGCCGCACAGCGCCCGGCCCTGGCCTGAACCCCCTCCCTCTCACCGACCCTCTGGAGTCCCCGCATGAGCAAGATCGTCATCGTTTACCACAGCGGCTACGGCCATACCAAGAAGGTCGCCGAGGCGGTGGCCGAAGGCAGCGGCGGCACGCTGCTGGCCATCGACGCCGAAGGCAACCTGCCCGAAGGCGGCTGGGAACAACTGGCCGCGGCCAAGGCCATCGTCTTCGGTTCGCCCACCTACATGGGCAGCGTGAGCTGGCAGTTCAAGAAGTTCGCCGACGCCTCCAGCAAGCCCTGGTTCACCCAGGTCTGGAAGAACAAGCTGGCCGCCGGCTTCACCAACAGCGCCACGCTCAACGGCGACAAGCTGTCGACGCTGCACTACCTGTTCACGCTGAGCCAGCAGCACAGCATGCTGTGGGTGGGCACGGGCCTGATGCCGGCCAACAGCAAGGCGGCCACGCGCGCCGACATCAACAACGTGGGCTCGTTCTCGGGCCTGATGACGGCCACGCCGTCTGACGCCTCGGCCGAAGAGATGATCCCCGGCGACATCGCCACGGCGAAGAAGTTCGGCGAACGCATCGCCGAAGCGATCAAGCTGCTGGCCTGATCGATGGGCCGGCGCGGGCGCTAAAGTCGCCCGCATGAACGCCACGATGACCTTGCTGCAGGTGCTGCCCGGCGCGGACTGGGCCGCCCTGCTGCTCTTCTTCGCCGGCTGGGTGGGCTACGCCCGCTTCGCGCACCAGCGCGCCGCGGTGCAGCCTTCGGTGCTGGCCCTGACCAACCGCGAGCGCACGCGATGGATGATGCAGGTGACCTGGCGCGACAACCGCATCGTCGACAGCGCCGTGGTGCAGAACCTGTCGGCCAGCCCTTCGTTCTTCGCCAGCACCACCATCCTCATCATCGGCGGCCTGCTGGCCGTGCTGTCAACCACCGACCGCGCCAACGAGATCGTGCGCGAGATCCCCTTCGCCGCACGCACCTCGCTGCTGGTGTTCGACCTGAAGGTGGGCGTGCTCTGCGCGATCTTCGTCTACGCCTTCTTCCGCTTCACCTGGAGCCTGCGCCAGTACACCTTCGGCGCCTTGGTGGTGGCGGCGGCGCCACCGGCCGACACCTTCAGCGACGAGGCCGAGCGTGAGGTTTTTGCAGCCCGCGCCGGCCGCGTGATGGGCCTGGCCGCCGAGACCTTCAACGACGGCCTGCGCGCGTACTACATGGCCTTCGCGGTGGTGGCCTGGTTCTTCTCGCCCTGGGCCTTCATGGCCGCCACGGCCGGGGTGGTGTGGATCCTGTACCGGCGCGAATTCCACTCCGACGTGCTGGCGGTGCTGAACAGCTGACCGGCCCGGCGCTCAGTACGGTTCCACGTCCAGCGGATAGCGCTCCTTGATGCGCCAGCGGCTGCTGTAGGACCAGCTGCGTTCCGCGTGCACCTTGGGGGTGTGATCCGGAATCAGTTCGATGACCTGGGCCTTGAAGCCGAAGCTGACCTCGATCTTCCTGGGTATGCGCCCTGACGGCGGGCCCTGCACGTCGGGCGCGCGCAGGTTGGTCTTGGGCACGTTGACCTTCGGCACGTCGATGCACTGGTAGGCATGGCCGGCCTGATTGGGGTGGTAACGGTCGATGTCCTGGGGCAGCTCAGAGCGATAGCCGTATTTGCGCACCACGCCGGTGTCCTTGTTGTATTCCACGTCCTCGCGGAACACCACCGGGTCGGCATAGACGGTGTCGGCTTTGCTCATGTCGCTGGGCAGCTGGTGCGGCTTGCGCGCGGTGCGGAAGCCGAAGCTGTGCCAGTTGTCCTTCTCGTCGGCCACGCGGCAGTCGGCGCGGATGAACTGGCGGTACTCGAAGAAGAGCGGGTCGAGGATGCGGGCGTTGAGGACCATCGCCATCACGAACGCGATCCTCACCTGGATGAAGTCGTGGTCTTCGGGCTTGTCGAGGATCAGCGGGCCGTGCACTGTCTGGTGGGTCAGGTTCCCGGGCGCCCCTTCCCTGTTGCCCAGGAAGACCACGGCCGGCACGGCCGGTTGGTACAGGATGCCGGGACGGGCGTTCTTGAATGTCAGGTTCTTGCCGTCCGCCGTGGGCACGCTGCAGCCCAGGTTGTGCTGCAGGTAGTAGTTCACGTGCAGCGGGTTGTCGGTGTTGAAGTTGAACAGCAGCAGCTGCTTGGGCGTGATGCCGAGCCGGGCCGCCACCGAGACGAACGAATCGCCGTTCTTCACCCGGTACGGCAGCGCGTTGGCCGGCCGGTACGTGGGGGGCAGGCAGGGCTGGGGCTTCTCCATCTTCACGGCCATGGCACGACTCCACGAATCTGCGACCCGCCCATGCTGGCTCTGCGGAGCCCGGCCAGGCCATCCCCAGCAGCGAGGGCTTTCGTCCTGCGAGCTAGGGGTGCGCCGGAGGGCCGGCGCGCCGAGCCGCCAGCGCCGCGCCCGCGGCCAGCGCACGCAGCTTGGCTTCGGCCACTTCGCGCTTCATCGGCGCCAGGCCGCAGTTGGTGCAGGCGATGAGCCGATCCTTGGGCACGAACTGCAGCGCGCGGCCTATCGTGTCGGCCACGTCTTCGGGTGTTTCGATGGTGTCGCTGGCGACGTCGATCACGCCCACCATCACGTCCTTGCCCTTGAGCAGGCCCATCAGGTCAGGCGGCACGTGCGAGTGGAAACACTCCAGGCTCACCTGCTTGATGGAGCTGGCCGCGAGCGCCGGGAACACCTGTTCGTACTGGCGCCATTCCTGGCCGAGCGCGTTCTTCCAGTCGACGTTGGCCTGGATGCCGTAGCCGTAGCAGATGTGCACGGCGGTGGTACAGGTGAGCCCCTGCGCCGCGCGCTCCAGCGCCTGCACGCCCCAGGTGGCGGCGTCGGCCATGTAGACGTTGAAGGCGGGTTCGTCGAACTGCACGATGTCCACGCCGTCGGCCTGCAGCGCCAGCGCTTCCTGGTTCAGCAGCTCGGCGAAGGCCATGGCCAGCTTGACGCGGTCGCCGTAGTAACGGTCGGCCACGGTGTCGACGATGGTCATGGGCCCGGGCAGCGTGAACTTGATCTTGTGCTGCGTGTGCGCGCGCAGGAAACGCGCCTCGGCGGCATGCACGCGGCCCTTCAGCTTCAGCGGCGCCACCACCTGCGGCACCATGGCCTTGTAGCGGTCGGCGCGGATGCCCATCTCGACCTTGTGCTCGAAGTCGATGCCTTCCACCTGCTCCAGGAAGCCGTGCACGAAATGCTGGCGGCTCTGCTCACCATCGCCGATGGTGCTGAGGCCCGCGTCTTCCTGGGCCTTGATCCACAGGAGCGTGGCGTCGAGCTTGGCCTGGGCGAGCTCGGCGCCTTCGGCCTTCCACTTGGGCCAGAGTTTTTCGGTCTCGGCCAGCCAGCTGGGTTTGGGCAGGCTGCCGGCGATGGCGGTGTCGAACATGCGTCTTGTCTCCTCGCGAGGGCGCGAGGTTAATCCATGCGCCAGCGGTCGCCCGGGCCCAGGCCGTCCAGGCTGCGCAGCGCGGCGGCCGCGCCTTCGTCGCCGGCCAGATGGGCCTGCCACCACAAGGTGCTGACACGCGCCACCAGCGCCTGGTGCGCGGCCTCGCGCTGCAAGGCCAGCGCGCTGCGCGTCTGCAGCGTGCGGCTGGACAGGCCCGGCGGGCGGCCGCCGCCGCAGGTGCCGTGGTCGGCGCCGTCCAGCCACAGCAGCGCGCGGCGGCCGGGTGGCAGGCCCTCGTAGACCTCGGCGCGGCGCTGGCCGCCGCGGTAGCTGCCGAAGGGGTCGCCGTCCTCGGAACCTGTGACACCCAGGAACGGCCGGGTGATGCCGCCGAAGGCCTGCTGCACGCTGCCACCCCCGATGGGCGACGACGGGCTGAAGGCGATGAAGGCGCGCGGCCGCCTTTCGTCCACGGCCCGGCCACCGGCATAACGTTCACCGGCCAGCGCCTGGGTGCTGACGGCGCCGAAGGAGTGCCCCGCCACGCCCAGCGCGTCGGGCCGCAGCTGCGCCCACAGCGCTTCGCCGGCGCTGCCGCGGCGCCGGGTTTCGCCCATGGCGAACAGCAGGTCGGCCACGCGCGAGATGAGTTGTTCGGCACTGGCCGCCGCACGCACGGCCTGCAGCCCGCCGCGCGCCACGGCCAGGTCGCTGCCCGGGTGCTGCAGGTGCAGCACCGCGATGCCGCCCGCGGCCCAGGCCTCGCCCCAGCGTGCGCCGCCCTCGCGGCTGCCGCCCAGGCCGTGGCTGTAGAGCACCCAGGGCCAGGGGCCGGGGCCGTCGGGCAGGCGCAGCAGCCAGGGCAGGCGGCGCTGCCGCGCGTTGTCGGCCCACTCACCCGGCTGCGGCGCGGGCACCGCGCGGGCGGCCAGCGGCCAGAAACTGCCGGCCGCCAGCAGCACACGGCGCGTGATGAAGCTTTGCATGCGCCATTCTGTGCGGCCGCCTGTTGCTGCCGCATTGCGCGCCTTCGTCGCGTCTTGCACGGGCTTGGCGCCGGCCGGGCTCGGCTTGGTCGCGCCAGAGCCGCCGCAAAGCCGCCGCGCGCTACGCTCGCACCCCATGTCAGAGGCCATCACCCTGGAGACCCAGCGCCTGGACCAACCCCTGCCGCCCGAGCTGGCCGGCAGCGGCCACGGCTGGTTCAGCCACTACCGGCGCTGGCCGGTGTACAGCCCCGGCTGGGCGCGCGGCCGCGTGCGCGCCTTTGCCATCCTGGGCCTCTTCGTGCTGGCCCTGATGGCCGTGCCTCTGCTGGCCCTGCGCTGGCAGGACGTGCCTTTCGGCGGCCTGCTGCAGCTGGCGGTGCAGATGTTCGCCCCGCTGCTGGCCGGCCCCTGGCTGGGCGTGTGGGTGCGGCGCCAGGGCTGGCCGCCGGCGCACGAGACGGCGGCGCTGGCGACGGTGATGTTGGCGCTGGTGCTGGCGCTGCTGGCCTTCCACGTGGTGGGGGCCGAGTACCTCAAGCAATGGGTGGCCGAGGCCACCGGCCAGGTGGACGAACAGGGCAAGCGCAAGCGCATGGTGATGTCCGTCGGCGTGGTCGTCAGCACGCCCGACGAACCCGCGTCGGCCCCACCGGCGGGCCGGCCGCCCGAGCTGTCGCCGATGGCGCGCACGATGAACGGGCTGTCCAGTGCGATGACCACCTTCTGGCTGGGCGGCGGCGCCGGCCTGTGGGCGCGCCGGCGCGAGCGCCAGGCACTGGCCAGCCTGGCAAGCGAACGAGAGCTGGCGCGCGCCCAGGCGCAGCGGCGCGAAGCCGAGCTGCAGCTGTCGGTGCTGGCCGCGCAGGTGGAGCCGCACTTCCTCTTCAACACCCTGGCCGGCGTGCGCAGCGCCATCGCCACCGACCCCGTGCGCGCCAGCGACATGATCGACCACCTGGTGGACTACCTGCGCGCCAGCATCCCGCGCCTGCGCAGCCGCGTGGGCAGCGACGCCACGCTGGGCGGCCAGCTCGAGATCGTGCGCGCCTACCTGGGCCTGATGGCCGCGCGCATGCCGCGCCTGCAGTGGGAAGTGCGCGCGGCGCCCGAGCTGCTGGCCCTGCCCTGCCCGCCGCTGATGCTGATCTCGCTGGCCGAGAACGCCGTCAAGCACGGCGTCGAGCCCAAGATCGGCCCGGTGCGCATCGAGGTGCTGGCGCAGCGCCACGGCGCGGGCATGCTGGAGATCACCGTGGCCGACGACGGTGCCGGCTTTGCCGACGGCGCCGCGGCCGGCAGCGGCCTGGGCCTGACCAATATCCGCGAACGCCTGCAGCAGATGTACCAGGGCCGCGCCGCCCTGGTGCTGAAGGCCCGCGCCGAAGGCGGCGTGGCCGCCACCCTGACCCTGCCGCTGGAGTGAGCACGATGCACCCCACCGCCATCATCGCCGACGACGAAGACCTGCCGCGCGCCGAGCTGCGCCGAATGCTGGCCGCGGCCTGGCCCGAACTGCAGGTGCTGGCCGAATGCGAACACGGCCCGGCGGCCGTGGAGGCCATCCACCAGCACGAACCCGATATCGCCTTCCTCGACATCCGCATGCCGGGCCTGAGCGGCCTGGACGTGGCGCGTGCCGCCAGCGGCCGCTGCCACACCGTCTTCACCACCGCCTACGACAGCCACGCCGTGGCCGCCTTCGAAGCCGGCGCGGTGGACTACCTGCTCAAGCCCATCGCCACCGAACGCCTGGCCCAGGCGGTGCAGCGCCTGCGCGAACGCCTGGCCGCGCGCACCGCGGCACCCGAGCTCGACGGCCTGGTCGAGCGCCTGGCCGCGCAGCTGCAACAGCGCGGCGGCGCGGGCGGCACACCGCCGCGCCTGCGCTGGCTCAGCGCCAGCGTGGGCGACACCATCAAGATGTTCGGCATCGACGAGGTGCTGTTCTTCCAGAGCGACGAGAAGTACACCCGCGTCGTCACCGCCGGCGACGAAGCCCATGTGCGCAAGGCGCTGCGCGAGATCGCCGACGGGCTGGACCCGGAAGAGTTCTGGCAGGTGCACCGCGGCGTGATCGTGCGCGCCAGCGCCATCGCGCGCGCGCAGCGCGACGACCTGGGCCGCTTCACGCTGCAGCTGAAGAACCACCGCGAGACGCTGGCGGTGAGCCAGGCCTGGGCCTGGCGGTTCAAGCCCATGTGAGCCGGCTCAGACCGGCTCCAGCAGACCCTTCTTGCGCAGCAGCGGCTGCACCACCGGCGCCCGGCCGCGGAAGGCGGCGTAGGCCGCACCGGGCTCGACACTGTTGCCGGCGGCGTAGACGTGGCGCTTCAGCCGCGCCGCCACGTCGGCGTCGAAGGGGCTGCCGGCCTCGTTGAAGGCCTCGTAGCCGTCGGCGTCCAGCACCTCGGCCCACAGGTAGACGTAGTAGCCCGAGGCATAGGCGCTGCTGGCGAATAGATGCTGGAAGTGCACGTAGCGGTGCATCACGCCGGTGGCCGCCAGCGGGCCGTGCAGGCCGTGGCGCTGCAGCACCTCGGCTTCGAAGGCGCAGATGTCGGCCGGCGGCTCGGCGTCTTCGAGCGCGTGCACGGCCAGGTCGGTGATGGCGCTGGCGGTGTAGCGCACGGTCTCGTAGCCCTGGCCGAAACGCTGCGCGGCCTTCAGGCGCTTCACCAGGTCATCGGGGATGGGCTCGTCGGTCTGGTGGTGGCGCGCGTGGCGGCGCAGCACCTCGGGCTCGCCGATCCAGTGCTCGAAGATCTGCGAGGGCAGCTCGACGAAGTCGCGCAGCACCTGGGTGCCCGACAGGCGCTCGTAGGTCACCTGCGACAGCAGGCCGTGCAGGCCGTGGCCGAACTCGTGGAACAGGGTGCGCGCGTCGTCCAGCGACAGCAGCGTGGGTGCGCCCGGCGCCCCGCGCGCGAAATTGTTGTTGTTCACGATCACCGGGATCTGCGGCGTGCCGTTGGCATGCTGCCAGCGCAGCGCGCTCATCCAGGCCCCGCTGCGCTTGGTGGAGCGGGCGTAGTTGTCCTGCAGGAAGATGCCGCACAGCGCACCGGCCGCGTCGTGCACCTCGTAGGCCACCACGTCGGGGTGGTAGACCGGGATGTCCGCGCGCGGCGTGAAGCGCAGGCCGAACAGGCGCTGCGCGCAGTCGAAGGCCGCCTGCACCACGCGGCCGAGTTCGAAGTACGGCTTGACCTCGGCGTCGTCCACGGCATAGGTGCTGCGGCGCACCTTCTCGGCCCAGTAGCGCCAGTCCCAGGCTTCCAGCTCGGTGGTGCCGGCGCCTTCGTCGCGCATCGCGGCCAGCAGCATCTGGCGCTCGCGTTCGGCCGCGGCCAGCGCGCGCGGCCACACCTCGTCAAGCAAACCCTGCACCGCCTGGCGCGTGCCGGCCATGGTGTCGGCCAGCGCGTGGTCGGCGTAACAGCGCTGGCCGTGCAGCGCGGCCTGCTCGTGGCGCAGGCGCAGGATGTCGCGGATGAGCCCGCGGTTGTCGTGCTCGCCACCATGTTCGCCGCGGCTCGTCCAGGCACGCCAGGCGGTCTCGCGCAGGTCACGCCGCTGCGAGAAGGTGAGGAAGGGCACGATGTGCGAACGCGACAGCGTGATCACATGGCCTTCGAGCCCGCGTTCGGCCGCCGCCTGGCGCGCGGCGGCGCGCACGAAGGCGGGCAGGCCCAGCAGGTCGGCCTCGGTGGCCAGCGGCAGGTGCCAGCTGCTTTCGTCATGCAGCACGTTCTGCGCGAAGCGCGTGGTCAGGCGCGCCAGGTCCTGCATCACCTGCGCGTGGCGCTCGCGCTCGGCCGGCGCCAGGCGCGCGCCGGCGCGCACGAAGTCCAGGTGCACACGCCCCAGCAGGCGCTGCTGTTCGGGCGACAAGCCCAGCATGTCGCGCCGCGCGTGCAGCGCGTCGACACGGCGGAACAGGGCTTCGTCGGTGTAGACGGCGCTGGCGTGCGCCGCCATCGGTGCGGCCATCTCGCGCTGCACCGCCTGCAGTTCGGGGCTGGTGGCCGACGCAGTGAGGCTGTAGAAGGTGGCCGCGATGCGCGCCAGCAGCCGGCCCGAACGGTCGAAGGCGGCCAGCGTGTTGTCGAAATCGGGCTCGGCGGCTTGCGCGCCGATGGCCGCCAGCTCCCCGCGCTGCTGCGCCATCGCCTCGCGCAGCGCGGGTTCGAACAGCCCCGGCTGCAGCGCCGCGAACGGGGGCAGGCCGTGGGGCGTGTCCCAGGCCTGCAGCAGCGGGTTCGGCAGGTTCACTTGCCGCGCTTGATGGCGATCTCGTCGTCTTCGCGGTAGCGCCGGTCACCACATTCCGACACCCAGCGCGTGCGTTCTTCTTCCAGCCCCTTGGCAGCCTCGTTGACGGCGGCGTTGCGCTGGTTCCAGTCGTTGACGCGGCCGTCGAAGGCCGCGATCTTGGCGTTGTAGGCGGCGATGGCGGACTCGTTGGCGCTGTTCAGGCGCACGCGTTCGGCCTCCAGTTCCTTCTGTTCCTTCTCGAGGTCTTCGCGCTCCTTGTTGACCAGGGACTTCTGGCGCTCGACGCCGGCGTCGGTGCGCTTGTTGGCCGCCAGGTCGGCGGCGCGCTTGTTCCAGGCCTCGACGCGCGCGCCGTACTCCTTCATGCGCCCGCTGAAGGCCTCGGCCTGCTTCTTCAGGTCGTCCAGCGGCGCGCGCTCGGCCGTGAGCTTGGCCTTGTCGTCGTTGATCAGCGCCTTCTCCTGGTCCAGCGGCGCGCGGCGGCCGTCCATCTCGGCCAGGCGCTTGCGGATGGACTCCTCGCGGCTCAGGCACTCACGCAATTCGTCGCGCGTGAGGATGGGCTTGCCCGCCGCAGCGGCCGTGCCGTTGCCGCCCTGCAGCGACAGCGTCTTGCCGTCGTTGCCCGCGGGCTTGGCGGCGGGGGTGGCCGGCTTGGCTGCGGGCTTGGCGGCCGGCTTGGCCGGGGCCGGCGCCGTCTGGGCCAGCGCACCGGAGCCCGCCAGGGCAAGCAGCAGGCCGGTCAGCAGGAGCTTGTGGACCTTCATCGTGATTCCTCGAGAACAGTGGCCGGCCACGCCGGAAAGGCGGCAATGATGCCACCCTTGTTGCGCGCGCCTGCCCGCGCGACACTGCCGGCTTTTGTGGTTTCCAGAGAGGGTATGGCGATGAAGTTCCTCAAGTGGACCGTGGGCGGGCTGCTCGCGCTGGTGGCTCTGCTGGCGGTGGGCGGCATGCTCCTGCCGGGCACCTTCCAGGTGACGCGCAGCACTGTGGTGAGTGCGCCGGCCGACAAGGTGTACGGCCTGATCGCCGACCCGCGGCGCTGGAAGGAATGGTCGGTGTGGAACCAGCGCGATCCGGCCATGGCCATCACCTACTCGGGCCCGGAAAGCGGCGTGGGCGCGGTGTGGGAATGGAAGAGCAAGTCCGAAGGCGACGGCCGCATGACCTTCACCGCGGCCGATCCCGCCAAGCGCCTGGGCTTCGACCTCTACTTCCCCGACTTCGGCACCACCTCCAAGGGTGAACTGCAGCTGACGCCCGAAGGCAGCGGCACGCGCGTGAGCTGGGTGATGAACGGCGACATGGGCAAGAACCCGCTGTTTCACTGGATGGCGCTGTTCATGGACGGCATGGTGGGCAAGGACTTCGACGCCGGCCTGGCCAACCTGAAGCGCCTGGCCGAGAAAGCCTGAAGCGGCGGCCCGGCCCGCTGTGGCACAGTGCGCAGCTTTGCCGCACCGCGCGCTGCCGCGCGGGCCCTTTCGATGGCCATCAAATCCACGGTCTTCAAGGCGAACGTCCAGATCGCCGACATGGACCGCTCCCGCTACGCCACCCACGCCCTGACGCTGGCGCGCCACCCTTCGGAAACCGACGAGCGCATGATGGTGCGGCTGCTGGCCTTCGCGCTGCACGTGCCCGAGAACGACCACGACGGCGCGCTTGTCTTCGCGCGCGGCCTGTCCGACAGCGACGAGCCCGACCTGTGGCAGCACAGCCTGTCGGGCGAGCTGCGCCACTGGATGGAAGTGGGCCTGCCCGACGACCGCCGGCTCGTGCGCGCCTGCGGCCGCGCCGACCACGTGTCGATCTACGCCTACGCGGCTTCCACGCCGATCTGGTGGGCCGCCATCGAAGGCAAGCTGGCGCGGCTGTCCAATCTATCGGTGTGGCAGCTGCCGGCGGCGCAGAGCCAGGAACTGGCCGCCCTGGCCACCCGTTCGATGCAATTGCAGATCACCGTGCAGGACGGGCAGATCTGGGTCGGCGACGCCAGCCGCAGCATCGAGATCCACCCCATCACGCTGAAGGCACCTGCCGCATGAAGAAGCTCGTCTCCACCGCGGCACTGTGCGCCGCCCTGGCCGCACCTGGGTTTGCGCAGACCGCCGCCGACCCCTACCTGTGGCTGGAAGACGTGGCCGGCGACAAGGCCCTGGCCTGGGTGCGCGAGCGCAATGCGGTCAGCGAGAAGAAGCTGGAGGCCACACCCGGATTCGATGCTCTGCGCCGGCAGGTGCAGGCGGTGCTCGATTCGAGTGCCCAGATCCCCTACGTCAAGCGCCAGGGTGAACACCTCTACAACCTGTGGAAGGACGCCGCCCACCCGCGGGGCCTGTGGCGCCGCACCACCCTAGCCGAGTACCGCAAGGCCGAGCCCGCCTGGGACACCGTGCTCGACCTCGACGCCCTGGCCAAGGCCGAAGGCGCCAACTGGGTCTGGTCGGGCGCCACCTGCCTGGCGCCCGAGTACCGGCGCTGCCTGCTGGCGCTGTCGCGCGGCGGCGCCGACGCCACCGTGGTGCGCGAGTTCGACACCAGCACAAAGCGCTTCGTCGAAGGCGGCTTCACGCTGCCCGAGGCCAAGACCACCGTCGAATGGGCCGATGCCGACCACCTCTGGGTGGGCACCGATTTTGGCCCGGGCTCGCTCACCGAATCGGGCTATGCACGCCAGATCAAGCGCTGGGCGCGCGGCACGCCGCTGGCCGCGGCCAGCACCGTCTACGAAGGCCAGGCGGGCGATGTCGGCGTGGGCCTGGATGTCGACCGCACGCCCGGCTTCGAGCGCACGCTGTTCGCACGCCAGGTCGGCTTCTTCACGCGCCGTTATGCGCTGCTGCAGGGCGGCAAGCCCCAGCCGCTGGACCTGCCGGAGGACGCTGTGTTGCAGTCGGCCGGCCCGCACCTGCTGCTGCGCCTGCGCGGCGACTGGACGGTGGCCGGCCGCAGCTGGCCGCGAGGCTCGCTGTTGGTGGGTGACGCAGCGGCGGTGCAACGTGGCGAGCGCAACTTCACCGCGCTCTTCACCCCCACCGCCACCCGCTCGCTGACGGCCTTGGCCACCACGGCCAGCGCCGTGCTGCTGACGGTGTCGGACAACGTGGCCAGCCGGCTGGAGGAATGGAAGCTGGCCGACGGCCGCTGGTCCCGCCGCGAGGTCGACGCGCCCTTCCCCGGCACGCTGATGGCCACCTCGCTGCACGACGCCACGCAGAAGGCCGACCCGCTGGCCGATGCCTACCTGCTCAACGTCGCCAACTTCCTGCAGCCCGACACGCTGCAGCTGGGCCGCGTGGGCAGCGACACGCGCGAACTGCTGAAGTCGCGCCCGGGCTTCTACGACGCCGCCGGCATGCGCGTGGAGCAGTTCTTCGCCAGCTCGCGCGACGGCACGAAGGTGCCCTACTTCGTGGTCTGGCCGCGCGGCGCCAAGGCCCTGGGTGACAACCCCACGCTGCTCACCGGTTATGGCGGCTTCCAGATCACCCAGCGCCCTTACTACTCGCCGGCGCTGGGCCTGGGCTGGCTCACGCGCGGCGGCGTGCTGGT
>CAYREA010000032.1:0-32711 GCA_964423075.1 uncultured Rubrivivax sp.
CGAGCTGCCGCTGGCCGAGATCGTGCTGGACTTCTTCGACAAGCTCAAGAGCGTGTCCCGCGGCTATGCCAGCATGGACTACGAGTTCAAGGAATACCGCGCGTCCGACGTCGTGAAGGTCGATCTGATGATCAACGGCGACCGAGTCGACGCCCTGAGCATCATCGTGCACAAGGCGCAGAGCGTGTTCCGCGGCCGCGCGGTGGCGGCCAAGATGCGCCAGCAGATCCCGCGCCAGATGTACGACGTGGCCATCCAGGCGGCCATCGGCGCCAACATCATTGCCCGCGAAGACATCAAGGCGCTGCGCAAGAACGTGCTGGCAAAATGCTACGGCGGCGATGTCTCGCGCAAGAAGAAGCTGCTCGAAAAACAGAAGGCTGGCAAGAAGCGCATGAAGCAGATCGGCGCCGTGGAAGTGCCGCAGGAAGCCTTCCTCGCCATCCTCCAAGTGGACGATTGATGACCCCGATGAACCTTTTGACGGCCGCCCTGTACGGCGTGCTGGTGGTCTACCTCGGCGGCTGGTTCCTCGGCCACTGGACGGGCAACTTCTCGCTGCTGCTGTTCACGCTGACGGTGGTGACCCTGGCGTTCTGGATCGCCGAGCGCCTGGTCTTCAAGCCCCGGCGCGAAGCCGACGCCCGCAAGCTGGAGGAGCAGGACGCCGTGCGCCGTGCCGAACTGGCCAAGATGGGCATCGAGCGCGTCGATGGCGACATCGCCGAGGCCAAGGCGCGGCTGCTGATGCAGCCCTGGTGGCTGGACTGGACGGCCGGGCTGTTCCCGGTGATCCTGATCGTCTTCCTGCTGCGCAGCTTCCTGTTCGAACCCTTCAAGATTCCCTCGGGCTCGATGGTGCCCACGCTGCTGGTGGGCGACCTCATCCTCGTCAACAAGTTCCACTACGGCGTGCGCCTGCCGGTGGTGAACAAGAAGATCATCGAGAACCACCCGGTGCAGCGTGGCGACGTGATGGTGTTCCGCTACCCGCTGGACACCCGCCTGGACTACATCAAGCGCGTGGTCGGCCTGCCGGGCGACGAGATCAGCTACGTCAACCAGAAGCTCAGCGTCAACGGCCAGCCGGTGCCCGAAACGTCCCAGGGCGAACACTACGACGACGACAGCTTCAGCTACGCGCCCATGTACCTGGAGAAACTCGGCGCGGTGGAGCACAAGATCCGCGTCGACACGCGACGCAACCCGCTGTTCAGGCCCAAGACCGATTTCCCGTTCTCCGAGAACTGCCGTTACAGCCCGGAAGGGGTCACCTGCAAGGTGCCGGCCGGTCACTATTTCATGATGGGTGACAACCGCGACAATTCTGAAGACTCGCGGTTCTGGGGCTTCGTGCCGGACGAGAATATCGTCGGCAAGGCATTCTTCGTCTGGATGAACTTCGGCAACCTCTCGCGCATCGGCGCCTTCCGGTAGCCAGCGTGGCCAGCCGCCAAGCACAACAGGAGCACAACGAGCCATGAAGGCCCAGGTCGCCTCTCGCGCAAGCCGGCGCTCGGCACAGCGCGGCATCACGCTGTTCGGCCTGCTGTTCTGGGGCATGCTGGTCGGCATCGCGGCCTATGTCGTGATCCGCGTGTTCCCCACGGTCAACGAGTACCTCACGATCCAGCGCACCGTCGAGACCATCGCCAAGACGCAGCCCACCACGGTGGCCGAGGCGCGCCAGGCCTTCGACAAGCAGCGTGACATCGAGTACTCCATCTCCTCCATCACTGGCAAGGACCTGACGGTGACCAAGGAGAACGACAAGGTCGTCATCGGCTACGCCTACGACAAGCTGATCCCGATCTACGGCTCGGTGTACCTGCTCATCAAGTACGAAGGGCGCTCCCGCTAGGGGCCATGGACGGCCGCCCGGGTTCAGCCCTGCAGGCACTGCAACAGCGCCTGGGCCACAGCTTCGCACAGCCGGAACTGCTGCGCCGCGCGCTCACGCACCGCAGCTTCGGCGCCGACCACAACGAGCGGCTCGAATTCCTGGGCGACGCGGTGCTGAGCCTGGCCGTGTCGGGCCTGCTATACGACCGCCATGCCGGCAGCGACGAAGGCGACCTCACCCGCGTGCGGGCCCACCTGGTGCGCGAAGACAGCCTGCACCGCATGGCCCTCTCGCTGGGCCTGCCCGAGGTGCTGCGGCTGTCCGAAGGCGAGATGCGCGGCGGCGGTGCCTTGCGCCCGTCCATCCTGGCTGATGCGCTGGAGGCCATCATCGGCGCGGTCTTCCTTGACGGTGGCTTCGACGCAGCGCGCGCCCTGGTGCAGCGCCTGTTCGGCGAAGTGATTCAGGCCACCGAGGCCGAAAGCTGGACCAAGGACGCCAAGACCGAACTGCAGGAATGGCTGCAGGCACGGCGTGTGCCAGTGCCGGCCTACCGCATCACCGCCACGCGCGGCCAGGCGCATGCGCAGACCTTCGAGGTTGAATGCGCCGTGGCCACGCTGGGCCTGGCCGAGCGCGGCGAAGGCAAGTCGCGCCGCACGGCCGAGCAGGAGGCCGCGCGCCGCATGCTCGACGCGCTGAAGGCCAGCGACAAGCCCGGCGGGCCGCTGCGCTCATGACCGAAACCACCGAATCACCGAGCCAGCGCTGCGGCCTGGTGGCCATCGTCGGACGCCCCAACGTCGGCAAGAGCACGCTGCTGAACGCGCTGGTCGGGCAAAAGATCAGCATCACCTCGAACAAGGCGCAGACCACGCGCCACCGCATCACCGGCATCCGCACCCAGGGTGCGGCGCAGTTCGTCTTCGTCGACACGCCGGGCTTCCAGATGAAACACAGTGCGGCGCTCAACCGCACGCTCAACCGCACGGTGCTGTCCTCGCTGTCCGACGTGGACGTGGTGCTGTTCGTCGTCGAGGCAGGCCGCTTCGGCCTGCCCGACGCCAAGGTGCTGGCGCTGCTGCCCGAAGGCAAGCCGGCCCTGCTGGTGGCCAACAAGCTGGACACCCTGACGCGCCGCCAGGACGTGCTGCCGTGGCTGAAGCAGATGCAGGAGCGCCATGCCTTCGCCGAGTTCGTGCCCATGTCGGCCACGCGCGAGGCCGATGTGGCGCGCCTGCTCGGCATCGTCGAGCCCTACCTGCCCGAGCAGCCCTGGCTGTATGAGGAAGACGCGCTCACCGACCGCAGCGAACGCTTCATGGCCGGCGAGATGATCCGCGAAAAGCTGTTCCGCCTGACCGGCGACGAGCTGCCCTACAGCTGCACCGTCGTCATCGACAAGTTCGAGGAAGAAGGCGAGCTGCGCCGCATCGCCGCCAGCATCGTGGTCGAGCGCGACGCGCACAAGGGCATGGTCATCGGCGACGGCGGCGAGCGCTTGAAGCGCATCGGCAGCGAAGCGCGCCAGGAGCTCGAACGCCTGTGGGGCGGCAAGGTCTTCCTGGAGCTGTGGGTCAAGGTGCGTTCGGGCTGGGCCGACGACGAGGCCCACCTGCGCAGCTATGGCTACGAATGATGTCGACCCCAAGACGCTTCGCGTCGTCGCCCGAGGGGAGTTGCCCGCCTTGGGGCGGCCCGGCGGCGGGCGGGCGTCAGCCAGCCTAGCCGCCTACGTCCTGCACCAGTACGACTGGAGCGAATCCAGCCTCATCGTCGAGCTCTTCACGCGCGCCCAGGGCCGCGTGGTGGTGGCGGCCAAGGGCGCCAAGCGGCCGACCTCGAACTTCCGCCCGGTGCTGCTGCCCTTCCACCCGCTGCTGGTGCAGCTGGGCAAGCCGCCCAAGGACGAGCAGGCCGAGGTGCTGAACCTGCGCAGCGCCGAATGGGCCGGCGGCCAGGCGCTGCTGGCCACGGCCGCCATGTACAACGGCTTCTACCTGAACGAACTGCTGCTCAGGCTGCTGCCGCGGCAGGACGCGCACCCCGCTCTTTTCGACGCCTATGCCGCCACGCTGGCCGCGCTGGCCGAAGGCGCCGAAGAAGCGCCCACGCTGCGCGCCTTCGAGCTGGTGCTGCTGCGCGAACTGGGCTGGCTGCCCGAGCTGCACACGGCCACGCTCACCGGCCAGGCGTTGGCCCCCGCCGCACTCTATGCGCTGCGGCCCGAAGCCGGTGTCATCGCGCAGGCCGACGGCCTTCCGGGTGCGGCCTGGGCCACACTCGAAGCGGCACTCTCACAAGGTACTCTGGCCGCGCTGCGGGCCGCCTGCGCGCCGGTGGCCGGCGCGCTGCGCACGCCGCTGCGCGCGCTGCTTCACTATCATCTGGGCTCCCAACAACTGCGCACGCGCGACGTCTGGCAAGGCGTGATGCGCCTCGTGGACAGCCGATGAACCCGCTCGTGGCGCCCGATGCCGGGCATGTGATGACGCACCTGTCGGTGAACGTCAACAAGGTGGCCCAGCTGCGCAATACGCGCCACCTGGGCATACCCAGCGTCGTGCGTGCCGCCACGCTGTGCCTGCAGGCGGGTGCCGACGGCATCACGGTGCACCCGCGGCCCGACGAGCGCCACATCCGCGCCCACGACGTGCACGACATCGCGGCCCTGATGCGCGACTGGCCGCAGGCCGAATACAACATCGAGGGCAACCCCTTCCACAACCTGATGGGCTTCATCCGTGCCGTGAAGCCGCACCAGGCCACGTTCGTGCCCGACAGCGAAGGCCAGTTCACCTCCGACCACGGCTGGGACCTCGCCGCCGACGGCGAGCGCCTGCGCCCGCTGATCGCCGAATGCCGTGCCCTGGGCGTGCGCGTGAGCCTCTTCATGGATCCGCTGACCGAAGCCATGGCCGCCGCACGCGCCGTGGGCGCCGACCGCATCGAGATCTACACCGAACCCTATGCCGCGGCGTTCGGGCAGGCGGGGCAGGGTGCACAGCTGGTGCGCTTCGCCGCTGCGGCCACCGCCGCGCAGCGACAGGGGTTGGGCGTCAATGCGGGCCACGACCTGAACCAGGCCAACCTCACCGAGTTCCTGCTGGGGGTGCCCGGCGTGCAGGAGGTGTCCATCGGCCACGCCCTGATCGCCGATGCGCTTGAAGCCGGCCTTCCCGAAACTGTGCGCGCCTACCAACGCTGCATCCGCCGGGCCTACGCGCCGTGATCTACGGCATCGGCACTGACATCTGCGACATCCGCCGCATCGGCGCCACCTTCGAGCGGCGCGGCCTGCGCTTTGCCGAACGCGTGCTGGGCGACGCCGAATTGAAGGTCTTCCACGCCCGCCGCGCCCGTTCGCCGCAGCGTGGTGTGCACTTCCTGGCCACACGCTTCTCGGCCAAGGAAGCCTTCTCCAAGGCCATCGGCATGGGCATGCGCATGCCCATGACCTGGCGCGCCTGCGAGATCGTCAACGAGCCCAGCGGCAAGCCGGCGCTGCGCCTGAACGGCGAGCTGGCGGCCTGGTTCGACGCGCGCAACCTGGTCGGCCACGTCACGGTGACCGACGAATCGGAGTACGCCGTCTCCTTCGTCGTCGTCGAAACCCGCAGCACCCCCGCATGAATCTCAACCACGCCCCGGTGGTGCTGGACATCGCCGGCACCACACTCAGCCCGCTGGACCGCCGGCGCCTGAAGCACCCGCTCACCGGCGGCATGATCCTGTTCGCGCGCAACTGGGAAAACCGCCAGCAGCTCACCGAGCTGACCGCCGAAATGAAGGCCATACGGCCCGACCTGCTGGTCTGCGTGGACCACGAGGGCGGCCGCGTGCAGCGCTTCCGCACCGACGGCTTCACCACACTGCCTTCGATGCGCGCACTCGGTGAGCTGTGGATGAAGGACGCGCTCACCGCCACCGACGCCGCCAGCGCCCTGGGCCAGGTGCTGGCCAGCGAACTGCGCGCCTGCGGTGTCGACCTCAGCTTCACACCCGTGCTCGACCTCGACCACGGTCGCAGCGCCGTCATCGGCGACCGTGCCTTCCACCGCGACGCGCGCGTGGCCACGCTGCTGGCCAAGAGCCTCACGCACGGCCTGTTGCGCGCCGGCATGGCGCATTGCGGCAAACACTTCCCCGGTCACGGCTGGGCCGCCGCCGACAGCCACGTGGCCGTGCCCACCGACACGCGCAGCCTGAAGGCGCTGCGTGCCGACGATCTGCGGCCGTATGAGTGGCTCAGCAGCACGCTCACCGCGGTGATGCCGGCGCACGTGATCTACCCCAAGGTCGACCGCCGCCCGGCCGGCTTCTCCGAGCGCTGGCTGAAGGAGATCCTGCGCGGCGAACTCGGCTTCACCGGCGCTGTGTTCAGCGACGACCTCAGCATGGAAGGCGCGCGCCACCTCGAAGGCGGCACGCTCAGCTACGCCGAGGCGGGTGCCCTGGCGCTGAACGCCGGCTGTGACCTGGTGCTGCTGTGCAACCAGAGCCTGGGCGCGGGCGAGCCGGTCGACGCCCTGCTCGAAGGCCTGCAGCGCGCCGCAGACAGCGGCCACTGGCTGCCCGACCCCGACAGCGAACAGCGGCGCCTGGCGTTGTTGCCGCAGACCGCCCCGTTGGCCTGGGACGACCTGATGCACGACCCCGGCTACCAGCGCGCGCTGGAACGGCTGCCCTGAGTTGAGCGCTTAGGGCGCGGCGCGCACGCTGCTTTCGCGCACCACCAGCTCGGTGGGCAGTTGCACCGATTCGGCCTGCTGGCCTGCCACCACGCGCAGCAGCGAGCCGACCATCGCGGCACCGGCCTGGTCGATGGACTGCCGCACCGTCGTCAGCGCCGGGTGCAGCTGGCGCGCCAGTTCGACGTCGTCGTAGCCGACCACTCGCACGTCGCCGGGCACGCTCACGCCGCGCGCGCGCAGGGCGTTGACGGTGGTCATGGCCAACAGGTCCGAGCAGGCGAAGATGCCATCGAATGCCTGCTGGCCGTCGAGGAAGGCCTCGATGCGCGGGCGCGCCAGGTCGGCCATGAAGGGCACGTCGAGGTGCAGGCTGTCCCGCGCGTCCAGCCCGTGGGCCTGCAGCGCGGCCTCGAATCCTTCGTGCCGCCGCGCCACCTCGGGCAGGCCGCGGTCGCCCAGGAACAGCAGGCGGCGGCAGCCCAGCGCGAGCAGGTGCTCGGTGGCCAGGCGACCGCCGGCCACGTTGTCGCTGCCCACGGTGCAGTAAAGCTGCCCGGGCAGCCGCGCGCCCCACACCACCAGCGGCACGCCGCGCAGGGCCAGCTCGTTGAGCTGGTCATGGTGGTGCCACTGGCCCACCAGCAGCACGCCACAGGCGCGGCCGGTGTCCACCAGCTGTGCGGCCAGGTCCAGCCGCTCGGCGTCCACGCGCGACAGCAGCACGTCGTAGCCCTGGTCGGTGGCGGCATCGGCCACCGAGCCCATCAGCGACAGGAAGAAGGGGTCGGACACATGCTGGCGCGTGTTCTGGTCCAGCGGGATCACCAGGCCTATGGTGCGGTTCTGGCGCAGGCGCAGGTTCTGCGCGCCGACGTTGATCTTGTAGTTGAGCGAACGCGCCAGCTCGGTGATGCGGGCGCGCGTCTCTTCGTTGATGAGCGGGCTGCCGGCCAGCGCGCGCGATACCGTCGAGGCCGACACGCCGGCCAGCCGGGCCACGTCGGCCATCTGCAGGCGGCGGGCGCTGGCGCCGCGCGGGCCAGGGGTGGCAGTTTCGGGGGCCGGTTCGGCAACCGCCTTGCGGGTGGCCATGTTCGGAAGCGGGATGCGTTTGGGCGCTGGAAGGCGCCGATTCTCACATGGGCCGGCCGGGCCCTGCGCCCACCTTCCGGCAACAGCCTGCAATCGGTTGCGAAATCGTCGCTGTCCGCCGACTCGAATGACCAACCTAACTCGCGTTAGACGGCATGTGCATGCTCGCTTTCCCCAGTCTGCAAACGATTGCATTATCGCGCCGTGCCGCCTAACCTTCCCGGGTCGGGCCAGGGGCCACGACAGTACCCTCGGGGACCGGTCCCCGCCACATTCACACAGCAGCCCAGAACCTGCGAGGAGACACGATGAAGAGCACCCACGAGCGCCTGCGCAAGGCACCGCCCATGACCCGGCTGGCCGGCCTGATGGCCGCCGCGTCCTGTGCCGGACTGCTGGGCCTGCCGGCCCGCGCGCAGACCGCCGCGGCCGCCCCGGACGCCGCCGCGTCGGCCGCGGCGACGGCCAGGCCGGAAGCCGCCAAGGCCGAGCCCAGGTCGGGCGACGTGGTGGGCCTGGAGCGCATCGTCATCACGGCCACGAGCACCTTGAAGTCCAAGATGCGCAGCTCGGTGTCGGTGACCGACATCGACAACGAGCAGATCCAGAACCTGGGCGCACGCTCCGAGGCCGAGGTGCTGCTGCTGATCCCGGGCATCCGCACCGAGCCCACCGCCGGCCCTGGCGGCAATTCCAACATCTCCGTGCGCGGGCTGCCGATCTCGTCGGGCGGCTCGAAGTACGTGCAGCTGCAGGAAGACGGTCTGCCGACCGTGCAGTTCGGCGACATGAACTTCAGCAACAACGACTACTGGATCCGCTTCGACAACAACGTCGAGAGCATCCAGACGCTGCGCGGCGGCAACTCGGCCGTGTTCGCCTCGCAGGCGCCGGGCGCGGTGCTGAACTACATCAGCAAGACCGGCAAGAGCAAGGGCGGCTCGTTCGGCCTGACCAAGGGCGTGAACTACAACGAGACGCGTGTCGACGGCGACGTCGGCGATCGCCTGGCACCCGACCTGTACTACCATGTCGGCGGCTACTACCGCCAGGGCCAGGGCGCCCGCAAGACCACGCCCAACTCGCTGCTGGGCTACCAGCTCAAGGGCAACGTCACCAAGGAATTCAACGGCGGCAAGGGCTACTTCCGCCTGCACTTCAAGCTGCTGGACGAACACGCGCCGACCACGCCGCAGACCTTCATCAACGCCACCCAGAACGGCAACAAGGTCAGCGGCTTCTCGCTGACGCCGGGCTACGACGCGCAGCGCGACTCGCAGTACTCCATCTACAACAGCAGCGTGCCGGGCATCGACCCCGTGACGCGCCAGCAGACCAACAACTCACTGACCGACGGCATCCAGGTCAACTCGCGCTCGCTGGGCTTCGAGTTCCACAACGAACTGGCCGGCGGCTGGCAGCTGGACGACAGGTTCCGGCTGTCGAAGAACTCGGGGGCGTTCCAGGCCCAGTTCTGGAGCCCCGGCACGCTGGCCTTCACGGAAAGCCAGTTCGGCGCCGGCACCACCTTCAAGTACTTCAACGGCCCGCAGGCCGGCCAGGCGGTGACCGCGGGCAACCTGGGCACCGGCCTGATCTCGCAGAGCGCGGCGATCAACACGCAGACGCCGGACATGGGCATCCTGGTCAACGACCTGTCGGTGGCCAAGAGCTTCATGCTCGACCTCGGCAAGCTGGACCTGCGTGGCGGCCTGTTCCATTCGCGCCAGAACGTGGTGCAGCGCTGGGCCATCAGCGAGCGCCTGGTGCAGGCCTCCAAGGACGGTGCGGTGATCGACGCCTTCGACACCACCGGCGCCGCAATCACCACCGCGGGCCTCACCGGCTACAACAACCAGTGGGGCGGCTGCTGTGCGCGCGACGTCGACACCCACTTCACCACCAATGCGCCCTACCTGTCGCTGAACCTCGAATCGGGCCCGGTGGACCTGGACGCAGGCGTGCGTCGCGAGACCTTCTCGGCCGCCGGCAACTACGCCAGCGGCAGCGCGCGCGCCTACGACGTCAACGGCGACGGCAGCATCACGGGCGCCGAGAACCGCGTCTACCTGATCGACGGCAGCACGCCGCGCGGCCTGGTCAACTACTCCATCAGCTACACCAACTACTCGCTGGGCGCCAACTACCGCATCAACAACGACCTGAGCGCCTTCGCCCGCACCAGCAAGGGCTACCGCGCCATCGCCGACCGGTTGCTGTTCAGCGCCAACATCGACGCCGGCACCGGCGCACTGACCAACCCGACCTCGGCCCTGGCCCCGGTCAAGCAGACCGAAGTGGGCGTCAAGTTCCGCGGCAAGACCGAGACCGTGGACTACGGCCTGTTCGCGACGCTGTTCCACTCCTCCAACACCGAGTTCGACTACGACCAGACGCGCCAGGACAACCCCAACCTGCCGAACTACCAGGGCCCCAAGCTCAACGTGATCGGCTACAAGGCCAACGGCCTGGAACTGGAGACGGCGGCCTCGATGGGCGACTTCTCGCTCAACGTCAACATCGTCTATTCGAAGTCCGAGGTCACCACCAACCTGGGCCAGCCCAGCGTCATCGGCAAGACCGAGGCCGGCGTGCCCAAGGTGCGCTACACGATCAGCCCGCGCTACCAGATCGGTGCAGCCACACTGGGAGCCACCGTGCGTGGCCGCAGCGTGGTCTACATCGACGGCGGCAACACCACCACCATCGACGGCTACTACGTGGTGGGCGGCTTCGTGAACTACGACTTCGGCGGTGGCGTGATCGGCGCGGTGAACGTGAACAACCTGTTCAACAAGCTGGCGGTCACGGGCAGCGGCGGCTTCGTCAACGGCTCGAGCTCGATCTTCGGCGCCGGCATCGAGAACGGCCGTAGCATCAGCGCCTCGCTGCGTTACGCGTTCTAGAGGAAGGGGGCTCCTGCGCCTCCGCCGCCCTCGGAGCCTGCATGGAACCGAACCCTCGCGCCTTGCGCCGCATCGTGATCGTCGGCGGCGGCTCGGCCGGCTGGATGGCGGCGGCCGCGCTGTCCAAGGCCGTGTCGCCGCGCTGCGCCGTGGTGCTGGTGGAGTCGGACGAGATCGGCATCGTCGGTGTCGGCGAGGCCACCATCCCGCCGATCAAGCTCTTCAACCAGCTGGTCGGCATCGACGAGATCGAGTTCCTCAAGGCCACGCAGGGCAGCTTCAAGCTCGGCATCCAGTTTGTCGACTGGGCGCGCCGGGGCCACCGCTACTTCCATCCATTCGGCCCGCACGGCCTGCCCTTCGACATGGCGCCATTGCACCAGCACTGGTTGCGCCAACGCGGGCAGCCTGGTGCCGCCAGCATCGACGAGCACTCCATGGCCTGGGTGGCCGCCAGCCAGAACCGCTTCGACCGGCCCGGGACCGACCCGCGCCAGGTGCAGTCCACCTTCGACTACGCCTACCACTTCGACGCCTCGCTGTACGCACGCTTCCTGCGCCGCGTGTCCGAGGCGCGCGGCGTCGTGCGGCACGAGGGCCGGGTGGTCCAGGTGGCGCAGCGGGCGGGCGACGGTTTCGTCGAATCGGTGACGCTGGAAGGCGGCCGGGTGATCGAAGGCGATCTCTTCATCGACTGCTCGGGCTTCCGCGCGCTGCTGATCGAAGGCACGCTGCACACCGGCTACGAAGACTGGACACACTGGCTGCCCTGCGACCGCGCGATGGCCATGCCCTGCGCGCCGGCGGGCGAACTCACGCCCTACACCCGGTCCACCGCGCGCGAGGCCGGCTGGCAGTGGCGCATCCCGCTGCAGCACCGCACCGGCAATGGCTATGTGTACTGCAGCCAGTTCCTGTCCGACGACGCCGCCGCGGCGGCGCTGCAGGCGCAGCTGGACGGCAAGGCCCTGGCCGAGCCGCGCCCGCTGCGCTTCACCACCGGCCGCCGCAAGCTGTTCTGGAACCGCAACGTCGTCGCGCTGGGCCTGGCCAGCGGGTTCATGGAGCCGCTGGAGTCGACCAGCCTGCACCTGGTGCAGTCGGGCATCTCACGCCTGCTGGCCCTGTTCCCCGATCGCGACTTCGACCCGCTCACCGTGGCCGAGTACAACCGCATCGGCAACCAGGAGTTCGAGCGCATCCGCGACTTCCTGATCCTGCACTACAAGCTCACCACACGCGACGACGCGCCGCTGTGGCGCGCCTGCGCGGCGATGGCGATCCCCGATACGCTGCAGTACAAGATCGACCACTTCAGGCGCCACGGCCGCCTCGTCAGCGAAGGCAACGAGCTGTTCGGCCCCGCCAGCTGGCTGGCGGTGCACATCGGACAGTTCAACGAACCCGAGCGCCACGACCCACTCGTTGACCTGCGCGGCGTGGACGGGGCCGCCATCCTGGCGCGCATCCGTGATGCGATGCAGCGTGCCGCGTCGGCCATGCCGCTGCACGGCGACTTCATACGCCGCCATGCTGCGGCCAGCCCGCCTTGAAGGCCGGGGCTGGCCGTCCGTTCAGCCCGCTGCCTTGGGAGCGCGCCCACGCGCGGGCGCGCTGACGCGCCGTGCAGGCGCGGCCCTGACGGGAGCCGCGTGGGCGCCACAGGACTCGCGCACCACCAGCACCGGCGCCGGCAGGCCGGCTTCCGGCGCCGCCTCGGCGTGGCCCATCTGCTGGCGCAGCAACTGCACCGCCAGGCGGGCATGTCCGATGGGGTCGGTGCGCACGCTGGTGAGCGCCGGCGCGGCAAAGGGCGCCAGGGGGATGTCGTCGTAGCCGACCAGGGCCATGTCGTGCGGCACCCGCAGGCCGGCTTCGTGCAGCGCTCGCAAGGCACCGAAGGCGATGGTGTCGTTGCCGGCGAACAGCGCGGTGCAGCCGACGCCACGTGCCAGCAGCTCGCGCGTGGCCTCGTAGCCGCTGTGCGCGCTGATGTCGCCATGCACGATCCAGCGCTTGTCGGCCGTGATGCCGTGGTCCTTCAGCGCCTGGCGCCAGCCGCGTTCGCGCTGCGCCGCCGAGTGGTAGATGGCCGGCGCGAAGTTGACCAGGCCCACGCGCTGGTGCCCCAGCGCCAGCAGGTGCCGCACGGCCAGCTGCGCCGAGCGCCAGGTGTCGTCGCCCATGGTGGTGAAGCCCGCGGCGGCCGGCAGGTTGCAGCCGAACACCACCAGCGGCACGCCGCTGTCGCGCAGGCGGTGCAGGTGTTCGATCTCGGCCGTGCGCAGGTTGGCCACGATCAGCCCGTCAATGCTGCGGCTGCGCACCAGCTGCAGGAAGCCGCCGGGCTCGCGGCCTTCGCCTTCGGTGGACTCGATCAGCAGGCGCAGCCCGTGCTGGTGGCTGGCCTCGTTGACGCTGGCCACCAGCTGCGCCAGGAAGGCGTCCACGTGCAGGTGCGCCACCTGCGGCACCACCAGCGCCACCGTGCGCGTGGCACCGCCGGCCAGGCTGCGCGCGGCGGCGTTGGGCTCGTAGCCGATCTCGCGCGCCACCGCCAGCACGCGCTCGCGCGTGGCCTCGCTGATGCCGCGGTCGCGCACGTCGTTGAGCACGAAGGACACCGTCGTGCGCGACACGCCGGCGCGGCGCGCCACCTCGGCGCTGCTGGCCGGCGCGGCCGCCGGGCCGCTCTTCGGGGTGCTCTTCGGGCGCGTCATCGTTTCATGCTAACGCGGTTTAGCGTTTCCCCGAATGGCCCGGATCCGGGCTTCTCCTAAGATGAAGCTAACGCGCGTTAGCCGCCGTGCCCGAGGAACCTCCGCTTGAACCATCCCGAAGCCCCGGCGCCTGCGCGGCCGCCGCACCCGCTGGGTGCGAGCCGCCGCGCCGAGACGCTGACGGGCTGGGCCCTGGTGCTGCCGGCCTTCATCGGCTTCGTGGCCTTCTATGCGCTGCCCACGCTGCGCGCGTTCGAGATCAGCTTCACCGACTGGAACCTGCTGCGCCCGCCGCGCTTCGTCGGCCTGGCCAACTACGCCGCGATGCTGGAAGACGGCCGCTTCTGGACCGGCATGCAGCTGTCGCTCTGGTACGTGCTGCTCAACATCCCGCTGCAGACCGCGTCCGGGCTGGCGCTGGCCGTGGCGATGGACCGGCTGACCCGGTCGCCCTTCGTCAAGAGCGTGGTGCTGCTGCCCTACCTGCTGTCCAACGTGCTGGTGGCGATGATCTGGCTGTGGCTGCTCGACCCCACGCTGGGCCTGGTGAACCACGCCATCGAAGCGCTGGGCCTGCAGCGCCAGCCCTTCTTCGGCAGCGACGGGCAGGCGCTGCTCACCGTGGCCGCGGTGAACATCTGGCGCCACATGGGCCTGGTGGCCATGCTGTTCCTGGCCGGGCTGCAGAACGTCCCGCGCACCCTGTACGAGGCCGCGGCGCTGGAAGGCGCGAGCGAATGGCAGATGTTCCGGCGCGTCACGCTGCCGCTGCTGCGGCCGGTGATGGTGTTCGTGCTGGTCACCAGCGTCACCGGCTCGTTCCAGATCTTCGACACCATCGCCGTCACCACCGGCGGCGGGCCGCTGGATTCGACGCGCGTCATCGTGCACTACATCGTGCAGAGCGCCTTCAGCTTCTACAAGATGGGCTATGCCTCGGCGATGTCGATGGCGCTGGCGCTGGTGATGGTGCTGTACACGGTGCTGCAGATGCGCATCCTGCGCGCCAACGAAAGTGATCTCGCATGAAGGCCGGGCGCGTGGCGGCCTGGTGCGCGCTGGCCCTGATGCTGGCCGTCACGCTGCTGCCGCTGTGGGCCATGGTGAAGACCGCGCTGGTGCCCAATGCCACGCTGTTCGAACAGTCCGGGCAACTCGTGCCGCAGGGCGCCACGCTCGACAACTTCCGGCGCGTGCTGGGCCTGGTCAGCGCCGAAGAGGGCCTGGTGATGGGCGGCTCGGGCGCCGACATCAACTTCGCGCGCGCGCTCGGCAACTCGATGCTCTTCACGGGCATCGTGGTGGTGATGCAGATCGGCTGCGCCGCGATGGCGGCCTACGCCTTCGCGCGGCTGCGCTTTCCGGGCCGCAGCACCCTGTTCGCGCTGTTCGTGGCCTCGATGATGGTGCCGGGCGTCGTCACCTTCATTCCCAACTTCGTGCTGATGAAGCAGCTGGGATGGCTCAACACCATGGCCGGCATGGTGGCGCCGTTCTGCCTGATGCAGGGCTTCTCGGTCTTCTTCCTGCGCCAGTTCTTCCTGTCGATCCCGCGCGACCTGGAAGAGGCGGCCCTGCTCGACGGCGCCAGCCACCTCTACGTCTTCCTGCGCATCGTGCTGCCGCTGTCGGTGACGCCGCTGGCCACCATCGCCATGCTCACCGGCATCAACGTCTGGAACGAGTTCTTCTGGCCCTACCTCGTGGCCAAGGACGAGGCGCTGCAGGTGCTGCCGGTGGCGCTGCAGACCTTCAAGACGCAGACCCCCGAAGGCCAGCCCGACTGGACCGGCCTGATGGCCGCGGCCACCATCGCGCTGCTGCCGACCCTCGTGCTGCTGGTCGGCTTCGGTCGCCGCGTGGTCGAGTCGGTGCAGTTCAGCGGGGGCAAGTGATGCGCCGCCTCGTCCGCACCGTCCTGGCCGCCTGCATGGCCCTGGCCGTGCCCGCGCAGGCCGGCCAGGTGAAGTACATGCTGTGGGACTCGCAGCAACTGCCCGCCTACCGCCAGTGCGCGGCCGACTTCGCGAAGCAGAACCCGGGCACGACGATCAAGATCACGCAGTCGGGCTGGGGCGATTACTGGACGGCCATCTCCACCGGCTTCATCTCCGACTACGCGCCCGACGTCTTCACCAACCACCTGAGCAAGTACCCCGAGTTCGCCGCCAACGGCCTGCTCGAAGACCTCACGCCCTACCTGCGACGCGATGGCATGGACCTGGCCGACTTCCCGCGCGGCCTGGTCGAGATCTGGGGCCGCGACGGCCGCCAGTACGGCCTGCCCAAGGACTGGGATACCGTGGCCCTGATGGTCAACCTGGCGCACGCGAAGAAGGCCGGCGTCACGCTGGCGGAACTGCAGGAGTTGCACTGGAACCCGCGCGACGGCGGCAGCTTCGAGCAGGTCGTCAAGCGCCTGACGCTCGACGTGAACGGCCGCAACGCGCTGAACCCCGGCTTCGACAAGACCCAGGTGGCCGTGTACGGCTACCAGAACCCCGGCCCGGGCGGCATGTCGGGGCAGACCGAGTGGAGCCACTTCGCCGTGAGCAACGGTTTCCGTTTCCAGGAGCGGCCCTGGAACCTGCCCTTCCACTACGACGATCCGCGCCTGGCGGAGACCGTCGACTGGCTGGCCGGCCTGGCCGGGCGTGGCCTGTCGGCGCCGTACCCGCGCGTGAAGACCCTGGGTGCGGGTGCGCTCTTTATCGCCGGCAAGGTGGCGATGGTGCCCGACGGCGCCTGGAAGATCGGCTACTTCGCCGCCAACGCCCGGTTCGAGAACGCCTGGGTGCCGCTGCCGCGCGGGCCGAGCGGCCAGCGTGCCAGCATGCTGAACGGACTGGCCGATTCGATGTGGGTGGGCTCCAAGGTCAAGGCCGAGGCCTGGGCCTGGATGCGCTACCTGGCGTCTGCCGAGTGCCAGAGCGTGGTGGCCGCCCACGGTGTGGTGTTCCCCGCGCGCCGGGGGCTGGCCGAACAGGTGGTGGAAGGGCATCGCCGCAAGGGCGTCGATGCCGGTGCCTTCCTGACGATGGCGCAGGACCAGACCTTTGCCATGCCGGTGGCCGAGAACGGCGCGCAGGTGGACGAATGGATGAAGGGCGCCGTGGAGTCCGTGCTGCTCGGCCGCCAGGCCGCCGGCCTGGCGCTGCGCGAGGCCAACCGCAAGATCAACCATCTGCTCCGGCCCGCTGCCGGGGCGAAGTGAGCCCCCATGGCCGACATCGCGCTGCGTGGCATCCAGAAGTCCTACGGCCCCGTCTCGGTGATCCGCAGCGTCGATCTGCAGGTGGCCGACGGCGAGTTCTGCGTCTTCGTCGGGCCTTCGGGCTGCGGCAAGTCCACGCTGCTGCGCATGGTGGCGGGGCTGGAAGACATCACCGGCGGCGAGCTGCTGATCGGCGGCCGGCGCGTCAACGACACACCGCCGGCGAAGCGCGGCGTGGCCATGGTGTTCCAGAGTTATGCGCTGTTCCCGCACCTGACGGTGCGCGAGAACATGTCCTTCGGCCTGCAGCTGGCCAAGGTGGCGGCGCCGGAGATCGCGCGCAAGGTGGACGAGGCCGCGCGCGTGCTGCAGCTGCAGGCGCTGCTGGACCGCAAGCCCAGGCAGCTGTCGGGCGGGCAGCGCCAGCGCGTGGCCATCGGCCGCGCCATCGTGCGCGAGCCGGGTGTGTTCCTGTTCGACGAGCCGCTGTCCAACCTGGACGCGTCGCTGCGTGTGCAGACGCGCTTCGAGATCGCCAAGCTGCACCGCGACTACGGCCGCGCCAGCATGATCTACGTCACCCATGACCAGGTCGAGGCCATGACGCTGGCCGACCGCATCCTGCTGCTGAACGCCGGCGACGCGGTGCTGAAGGAAGGCAGCGTGGCGCAGTGCGGCTCGCCGCTGGAGCTGTACCACCGGCCGCGCTCGCTGTTCGTGGCCGGCTTCATCGGCAGCCCGAAGATGAACTTCCTGCCCGGCACGCTGCTGGAAGGCCGGCCCGAGCTTGCGCGCGTGCGGCTGCGCTCGGGCGAGGTGCTGGAGGCGCGGGTCGACGCCAGCCGCCTGCAGCCCGGCGAGCCCGTGACGCTGGGCCTGCGGCCCGAGGACGCCGAGCCCGGCGCGCAGGGGCAGCACCTGGTGCGCGAGGTGCGCTGGCAGGAAAGGCTGGGCGAAGCGACCTACCTGTACCTGGACAGCGGCACGCCCGATGCTTCCTGGATCGTCAAGGCGCCGGGCCGCGCCCTGGCGCAGGCGGGCCAGCGCCTGGCCGTGGGCCTGCCGCCTGCGGCGCTGCACCTGTTCGACCACCAGGGCCTGGCGCTTCACCGCCACCTGCCCGCCACCGACCTGCCGCTGCCCGCCGCGGCCTGAACACCGTGAACACCGCTCCGCACCCCGCAACCTACCTGGCCCTGCACGGGCGCCGCAGCAGCCTGCTGCTGGAGGTGCATCCTGACGAAGCGCCCCTGTGGCGCTACTGGGGCCCGCGCCTGCCGGACGACAGCGCGCCGCCGCTGCCACTGCGTGACCAGCGCCCGCTGCCCGGCTTCATGCTCGACGCCGACCAGCCGCTGACGCTGCTGCCGAGCTTCGGCGTCGGCTGGTTCGGCCAGAGCGCCCTGCTGGCGCACCGCGACGGCCTGCAATTCGCGCAGGCCTTCGACCGCTGTGTCGTCGAGTGGCTCGTGCCGCAGCAGCACGTGCGGCTGGCGCTGAGCGACAGCGTGGCCCGGCTGCGCGTGGAGCTCACGCTGCGCCTGGATCCGGCCAGCGACGTGCTCACCGTGAGCAGCACGCTCAGCAACACCGGCGATGGCGTGCTCGACGTGCAATGGCTGGCTGCCGCCACGCTGCCGCTGCCGGGCCACTGCGACCGGGTGCGTTCCTACGCCGGCCAGCACACGCACGAATTCCTGTTGCAGACCGACGTGCTGTCGCGCAGCCTGTGGCGGCGCGAGAACCGGCGTGGCCGCACCTCGCACGACTGTTTCCCCGGTGCGGTGCTCACCACGCCCGGCGCCACCGAACACGCGGGTCTGGTCTACGGCGCGCACCTGGCCTGGTCGGGCAACCACCAGCAGACCATCGAATGGCTGCACGACGGCCAGTACCAGTGGCAGCTGGGCGAATGGCTGGCGCCGGGCGAGGGGCGCCTGGCGCCGGGGCAGAGCCTGCACACGCCCGAGGTGGTGGCCACGTTGTCCGAAGCCGGCTACAACGGCCTGGCCGCCAACTTCCACGCCGAACTGCGTTCACGCCTGGCCTGGCCCGGCGGCGCCATGCGGCCGCGGCCGGTGCACCTGAACACCTGGGAAGGCTTCTACTTCGACGTCTTTCCCGAGCGGGTGAAGGAACTCGCCAGCGCCGCCGCCGAGGTGGGCATCGAACGTTTCGTGCTCGACGACGGCTGGTTCCACGGCCGCCACCACGACCGCGCAGCGCTGGGCGACTGGTGGCCCGACGAGACCAAGTTCCCGCACGGCCTGGGCGAGCTCGTCGCCCACGTCAACGCGCTGGGCATGGAGTTCGGCCTGTGGGTGGAGCCCGAGATGGTGAACCCTGACAGCGAGCTGTACCGCGCCCATCCGGAGTGGGCCCTGCAGCTGGCGGGCCGGCCGCTGCTCACCGCGCGCAACCAGCTGGTGCTGGACATCGCACGGCCCGCCGTCGCCGACTATCTCTTCGGCAAGATCTCGGCCCTGCTGGCGGCGCACCCCATCGCCTACCTGAAGTGGGATCACAACCGCGACCTCACCACGGCCGGCCTGGCGGACGGCCGCGCCGGCTACCGCGCCCAGGTGCACGCCGCCTACGCGCTGATGGCGCGGCTGCGTGCGGCGCATCCGCAGGTGGAGATCGAAAGCTGCTCGGGCGGCGGCGGCCGCATCGACTTCGCCGTGCTGCGCCACACCCACCGCGTATGGACCAGCGACTGCATCGACGCGCTGTCGCGCGTGGACATCCAGCGCGGCTTCCTGCAGTTCTTCCCGCCCGAGATCATGGGCGCGCACGTGGGCACCGCGCCGGCGCACACCACCGGCCGCACGCAGGCCATGGCCTTCCGCGCCGCGGTGGCGCTGCCGGGCCACCTGGGGGTGGAGCTCGACCTGCGCCAGCTGGCCGCAGCCGAGAAGGACGAGCTGCGGCACTGGATCGCGCTCTACAAGCAGCACCGCCACCGCCTGCACCACGGCCAGGTCTGGACGGGCAGCGGCGAAGACCACCTGGTGTGGCAGCTGCATGGCGACGAGGCGGTGCAGGACCTGCTGCTGCTGGCCTACCGCCCGCTGCCCAGCGACCACCGCTACGCCCCCGCGCTGCGCCTGCCCATGCTCGACGCCGCAGCGTCCTACCGCGTGCGCGAGCTGCGGCCCGAAGGCACGGTGCGCCGCACCGGGCGCCACGACACGGCGCCCTTCTTCGACGCCATCAACACGCCCGAGGGCCTGGTGGTGAGTGGTGCCTGGCTGGCGCAGGCCGGCCTGCCGATGCCGCGCGTGCAGGCCGAGACGGCCTTCATGGTGCAACTGCAGCAGGTGCAGCGATGACGACCTTCGACGCCGCCGAACACGCCCACCGTCGCCGCAACCCGCTCAACGGCCAGTGGGTGCTGGTGTCGCCGCACCGCGCCCTGCGCCCGTGGCAGGGGCGGCAGGAAGACGTGGCCGAGGCGCGCCTGCCCGCGTACGACCCGGCTTGCTACCTGTGCGCCGGCAACACGCGAGTCGGCGGCGACGTGAATCCGGCCTATGCCGGCACCTTCGTCTTCACCAACGACCACGCGGCGCTGATGCCCGACGTGCCAGTCGCACAGGTCGAAGACCCGCTGTTTGCGCTGCAGTCCGCGCGCGGCACCAGCCGCGTCATCTGCTACTCGCCCGACCACGCGCGCACGCTGCCCGAGCTGGACGCGGCCGCCGTCGCGCAGGTGGTGGACACCTGGTGCGCGCAGACCGAAGAGCTCGGCCGCACGCACGCCTGGGTGCAGGTGTTCGAGAACAAGGGCGCGATCATGGGCTGCTCGCAGCCGCACCCGCACGGCCAGATCTGGGCCACCGGTTTCCTGCCCAACGAAGCGGCCGCGGAAGACCTGCAGCAGCGCAACTACCACGCGCAGCACGGCCGGCCGCTGCTGCTGGACGTGGCCGAGCGCGAGGCCGCCGAAGGCACCCGCGTGGTGCTGGCGAGCGAACACTGGCTGGTGCTGGTGCCCTTCTGGGCCACCTGGCCCTTCGAGACCCTGGTGCTGCCGCGTTGTGCCGTGCAGCGCCTGCCGCAGCTGGATGCCGCGCAGCGCGCCGACCTGGCACTCGTGCTCAAGCGCCTGACCACGCGCTACGACAACCTGTTCCGCTGCTCCTTCCCGTACTCGATGGGCTGGCACGGCGCACCCTTCGATCAGCGCGACGCCACGCCCTGGCAGCTGCATGCGCACTTCTACCCGCCGCTGCTGCGTTCGGCCACGGTGCGCAAGTTCATGGTCGGCTTCGAGATGCTGGCCGAAGCCCAGCGCGACCTCACGCCCGAGCAGGCGGCGCACCGCCTGCGCGGCCTGCCCGACCACCACTACCTGCAAGACCCCGCTGCATGAGCCCCCTGCTGCAACGCGTGCTGGCGTCCTTCGCCAACGCCTATGACGCCGCACCGGCCCAGGTGCACCGCGCACCGGGCCGCGTCAACCTGATCGGCGAGCACACCGACTACAACGACGGCTTCGTGCTGCCCTGCGCCATCGACTACCAGACCCTGGTGGCCGCCAGCCCGCGCGACGACGGCCTGATGCGCGTGGTGGCGGCCGACTACGGCGACGCCACCGACGAATTCCGCGTCGATGCGCCCATCGCGCAGCACCCCGGCCTGCCCTGGGCCGCCTACGTGCGCGGCGTGGTGCAGATGCTGCGCCAGCGCGGCATCGCGCTGCAGGGGGCCGAGCTGGCGATCGCGGGCGACGTGCCGCAGGGCGCGGGCCTGTCTTCGTCGGCCTCGCTGGAAGTGGCGCTGCTGCAGGCCTTGAACGATCTGCAGGGCCTGGGCCTGGATCCGACGCAGATCGCGCTGCTGGCGCAGCAGGCCGAGAACCAGTTCGTCGGCTGCCAGTGCGGCATCATGGACCAGCTGATCTCGGCGCGCGGCCAGGCCGGGCATGCGCTGCTGATCGACTGCCAGACGCTGCAGGCGCGCCCGGTGCCGCTGCCGCCGGGCCTGGCGGTGATGATCGTGCACTCGCGCGTGGCACGTGGCCTGGTGGACAGCGCCTACAACGAGCGCCGCCGCCAGTGCGAGGCCGCGGCGCGGCACTACGGCGTGGCGGCCCTGCGCGACGTGGACCTGGCGCGCCTGGAGGCCGGCGCCGCGGGCCTGGACCCGCTGGTGCTGCGCCGGGCGCGCCACGTCGTCACCGAGAACCGGCGCACGCTGGATGCGGCGATGGCCCTGGCCGATGGCGACCTGCAACGGCTGGGGCGCTTGATGGCCGAGTCGCATGCCTCGATGCGCGACGACTTCCAGATCACCGTGCCCTCCATCGACCGGCTGGTCGACATCACCCAGGCCGCGCTGGGCGGCGAGGGTGGCGCGCGCATGACGGGCGGCGGTTTCGGCGGCTGCGTGGTGGCGCTGCTGCCCGGCTCGCGGGTCGAGGCCGTGCGCGAGATCGTCGAGACCCATTACCGCTCACCCGAGGGCCTGCCGCCGCGCGTGTGGGTGTGCCAGGCGCGCGACGGCGTCGGCCGTGTCGAAAGGAACCTGTGATGAACGCCCACACACCGGCCGCCGGCCGCTACGACACCATGCCCTACCGGCGCTGCGGCGCCAGCGGCCTGAAGCTGCCGGCAGTGTCGCTGGGCCTGTGGCACAACTTCGGCGCGCTGGATGCTGCCGACAACGCACGCGCCCTGGTGCTGCGGGCCTTCGACCTCGGCATCACGCACTTCGACCTGGCCAACAACTACGGCCCGCCGCCCGGCGCGGCCGAGAGCACCTTCGGCGCCATCCTGAAGCAGGACCTGGCGGCGCACCGCGACGAGCTCGTCATCTCCACCAAGGCCGGCTACGTGATGGGGCCCGGGCCCTACGGCAACGGCGGTTCGCGGAAGTACCTGTTGGACAGCCTGGACCGCAGCCTGGAGCGCCTGGGCCTGGACCACGTGGACCTGTACTACCACCACCGTCCCGACCCCGAGACGCCAGTGGCCGAGACCATGGCCGCGCTGGACCACGCCGTGCGCAGTGGCCGGGCGCTGTATGTCGGCCTGTCCAACTACCCGCCGGCGCTGCTGCGCGAGGCCGCCGCGCTGCTGCGACAGCTGGGCACGCCCTGCGTCATCCACCAGCCGCGCTACAACCTGTTCGAGCGCAGCATCGAGCAGGGCCTGCTCGCGGCGCTGCAGGACGAAGGCGTGGGCTGCATCGCCTTCTCGCCGCTGGCCCAGGGGCTGCTGAGCGACCGCTACCTCGGCGGTGCCATCCCGCAGGACTCGCGCGCCGCGCGCGCGGCCTTCCTGAAGCCGGGCGACATCACGCCGGCGCGCCTGGCCGTGGTGCAGCGCCTGAACACGCTGGCGGCGGCCCGCGGCCAGAGCCTGGCGCAGATGGCCCTGGCGTGGGTGCTGTGGCATCCGGGCCTGAGCTCGGTGCTGATCGGCGCCAGCCGCACGGCACAGGTCGACGCTGCAGTGGGCGCCCTGCAGAACCTGGCCTTCGGCAGCGACGAGCTGCAGGCCATCGACGCGGCGCTGGCCGCCGGCGCGTGAGCCGGCCGCTCAGCGGGCGCGGCCGGCCGGTGGCGCCACGCGCACGAAGAGCACGCACACCGCCGCGATGAGCAGCAGCGTGCCGGCCAGGCGGATCACGTGGTCAGGGCGGCCGCCGAGCAGGCTGTCGTAGAACAGCGGCAGCGTGACGGCCTGGATCAGCATCGGGATCACGATGAACATGTTGAAGATGCCCATGTAGACCCCGGCGCGCTCGGGCGGGATGCTGCCGGCCAGCAGCACGTAGGGGTTGCCCATGATCGAGCCCCAGGCCAGGCCCACGCCGACCATCGGCACGAACAGCCAGGCCTTGTCGTGGATGGCCGGTATGGCCCACATGCCGATTCCGGCCAGCGTCAGGCAGACCGCGTGCACGGGCTTGGCTCCCAGGCGGCGCGTGAAGGGCACCATCGCGAAGGCGGCGACGAAGGCCACGAAGTTGTAGAAGCCGCCGATCTGGCCGTTGAGCAGCCCGGCCTCGCGAAAGCCCGCCGACGTGGGGTCTGCGGTGTCGAACATGGTGCGCGCCAGCGCCGGCACGATGTAGATCCAGTAGCAGGTCATGCCGTACCACTGGAACAGCTTCATCCACCACAGCTGGCGCATGGTGGGCGGCATCTCGCGCACGGCGGCGACGATGTCGCGCCAGGTGGCGGCCACGCCGGCGGGCCGGGCGCGCAACCCGGCCTTCTCGGCGTCGGACAACGGCAGCTCGGGCACCTTCTTCATCGACCAGTACACCGTGCTGAAGGACAGCAGCGCGCCGACGACAAAAGCCAGGATCGTGATGTGCGGGATGTGGTTGGCGGTGACCGCGTCCTTGTTCATGCCCAGGAAGACGAAGATCGACGGCGCCAGGTAGGCCAGGGTCTGCGCCAGCCCGGTGAAGGCGCTCTGGGTGAGGAAACCGAGCGAGTGCTGATCGGGGTTGAGCCGGTCGCTGACGTAGGCGCGGTAGGGCTCCATCGTCACGTTGTTGGCTGCGTCCAGGATCCACAGCAGCCCGGCGGCGAACCACAGGGTCGGCGAGAAGGGCATGGCCAGCAGGCCCAGGCTGCACAGGATGGCGCCGATCAGGAAGTAGGGCGTGCGCCGGCCCCATCGCGATACCGTGCGGTCGCTCATCGCGCCGACGATGGGCTGCACCAGCAGGCCCGTCATCGGCCCGGCCAGCCACAGCAGCGGCAGGCTCGAGGCATCGGCGCCCAGGTAGGCGTAGATCGGGCTCATGTTGGCCTGCTGCAGGCCGAAGCTGAACTGGATGCCGAAGAAGCCGACATTCATGTGCAGGATCTGCCGGAACGACAGCTGCGGCTTGAGGAACGCGCTCATTGCAGGGCTTTCGGGTTGCCACTCAGGTTGAAGGCCAGCCATACCTGGCCGTAAGGCGGCAGCAGCAGCCCCAGGCGCAGGTCCACGGCCTGGCCATCGAGGTGGTCCAGGCTCAGCGGCGCCGCACCGGCCAGCACGGCCGGCTCGACGCGCTGCGCATGGTCGCTGAAATTGGCCAGCACCAGCACCGCGCCGGCGCCCACGCCGCGCAGGTAGCCCAGCACGTGGACGTTGCCGGTGCCGAAGGCGTTGAGGCCGGGGTCGCCGAAGCAGGGCAGCGACTTGCGCACCGCCACCATGCGGCGCAGGCCGGCGTGGATGCGGCCGGCCGGCGTGCGGGTGTCATGGCGCTGCGCATAGCGCGTGGCATCACGCGCCGGCCGGTGCACCCAGCGGCTGTCGGCGGCCTTGGCCGGGTCGCGCGCGAAGCCGTGGTCGTTGAGCGTGCCCACCTCGTCGCCCAGGTACAGCAGCGGGATGCCGGGCGTGGACAGCGTCACGCCGTGCAGCAGCAGGATGCGTTCCACCGCCAGCGGGTCGCCCTGCTCCAGCCCGCACAAGGAGGCGCAGGTGCCGCTGATGCGGCAGTCGCCGGTGGCCGGGTTGTCCTGGAACGGCACGCCGCGCGCGAAGCTGCCGGGAAAGCGGTTGACGAAGAACTGGTTCAGGAACCTGCGGTGGTCGGCGGCCTTGACGCCCAGGCGTGCGGCGTCCTCGTCGGCGAAGGTCCAGCCGATGTCGTCGTGGCCGCGCACGTAGTTCACCCAGGCGGTGTGTGCGGGCAGGGCGCTGCGTTCGGCCAGCGCCTGCTGCAGCAGGGCGGCCGAACGTGTCGCCAGGGAGTTCCACAGCAGTGCCATCTGCAGCGGGTTGTACGACAGCTGGCATTCCTGCGGCGACACGTAGCGGACCACCTCGTCCGGGTGCACGATGGCCTCGCTCTTGAACAGCAGGCCTGGCGCGGCGATGCGGCACAGGGCGTTGAAGGCACGGATCAGGCGGTGCGCCTGCGGCAGGTTCTCGCAGGCCGTGCCCATCTCTTTCCAGATGAAGGCCACCGCGTCCATGCGCAGCACTTCGGCGCCCAGGTTGGCGATGGCCAGCATCTCGCCCGCCATCGCGTTGAACACCGCCGGGTTGGCGTAGTTCAGGTCCCACTGGTAGCTGTGGAAGGTGGTCCAGACCCAGCGCCCGTCGGCCAGCTGCGTGAAGGCGCCGGGGTGCTCGTCGGGGAAGATCTCGCGCACGCTGCGCTCGTAACTGTCGGGCAGCGTGCGGTCGGGGTAGATCAGGTAGAAGTCGCGGCGGTCGGCGCGCCCGGCGCGTGCGGCCAGCGCCCACTCGTGCTCGTCGCTGGTGTGGTTGAAGATGAAGTCCAGCACCAGGCTGATGCCCTCGGCGCGCAGCGCGGCGGCCACCTGGCGCAGGTCGTCGATGGTGCCCAGGGCAGGGTTCACCTCGCGGTAGCTGCTGACCGCATAACCGCCATCGTTGTGGTGCTCGGGACACTTGAAGGGCGGCATCAGGTGCAGGTAGGTGACGCCCAGCTCCTTCAGGTACGGGATCTCCTTCAGCACGCCCTGCAGGTTGCCGCAGTGCAGGTCGACGTAGCACACCGCGCCCAACATCCGTTCCGAGCCGAACCAGCCGGGGCGTGCCTCGCGCGCGGCGTCCAGCCGGCGCAGCTCGTCGGGCCGGGCGGCCCAGCCCTGCCAGGCCGTGGCCAGCATGGCGTCGAGCTGCGGCAGGAAGTCGTCGCGTTCACCGTAGAGCGGCGCCAGTTCATCGACCAGCGCCGGCAGGTGCAGGCCCAGGCGCTCGGCGAAGGGCGTCCACAGCGGGTTGAGGCTGTCGATGCGGGCCTCGCGCAACAGGTGGGTACGGGCATGGTCCAGCACGAGCTGGACTTGGTCTTTGCGCTTGAGCATGGGGCGAGGGCGGTGGTGGCACGGGCGCCGGCCGCGCTGGGCGCGGCCCGGGACCCCGTGGTATCTTGATCTGATTGCAATCGATTGCAAACCAGGTAAACCCCAGCCCGCGGGGGTGCCGGCGCGGCGTACGGGCCCGGTCCGGCCCGTAGCATGGGGCGCATGCCCCATTCCGAGCCCCAAGGTGAGCCCGGCTCTGCGCAGCGCCCGGCGCTGGACACTCTCGTGGCCTGGCTCGACGCCGGCCTGGCGCTGCGCGTAGCCCCCTGGCTCGACGGCCTGTGTGCCGACCCGGCGCCCGACGCCGTGCTGCAGGGCAGCCGCGCACTGCGCCAGCTGGGCGCCGACCGCCAGGGCGACGCACTGGCGATGCGCCTGGCGCGGCGCCATCCGGGGCACCCGCTGGCCGTCGTCGCGCTCTTGCGCAGCGTGCTCGGCAGCCAGGGCACCCACGCCTGCTGGCGCGCGCTGCAGCGCCACCCGCTGCCCGCATCGGCCAGCGCGGTGGAACGCGCGGCGCGGCTGAGCTTCGAGGGTGTGTGGCTGGCCGAACTGCGCGACGACGCCGCAGCCCTGGCGCTGCAGCGCCAGGCCCTGGCACTCGACCCGCAGGATCCGTGGCTGTACGTCGAACACGCCGGCTCGTTGCTGCGCATCGACCGCGCCACCGACGCCCTGGCCGCGGCCCGCGACGCCCTGGCACTGGCACCCGAGTACCGCACCGCGCTGCAGATGGCCGCGCGCGTGCTGCAGCACCTGCACCGCAACGACGAAGCCCGCGCACTGCTGGAGCCGGCGCTGGCCCGCACCGGCGCCGCCTGGTACGCCTGGCAACTGCACGGCATGGCGCAGGACGAGCAGCGCCACGCCGACGCGCTGGTGCTGCTCGACCAGGTGGAAGCGGCGCTGCCGCGGGCCGAAAAGTCCTGGCGCCTGGCCATCGCGGCGCGCCGCAGCGATGCGCTGCTGGCACTGGGCCGCACGGACGAAGCCCGGGAGCAGGCCGAACGGATGCCCGGCCCCGGCTTCTATGCCCGCCTGGCCGAGCGCCTGCGCGCGCCGGCCCCCGTGCCCGAAGCACGCAGCACGCTGCTGCCCATGGCCATGGTGCAGCAGCACTGGATGACCTGCGCGCCGGCCACGCTCACCGCGCTGTCGGGCTACTGGGGCCGCGCGGCCGACCACCTCGAGGTGGCGCAGGCCATCTGCTACGACGGCACGCCGCAGGCTTCCGAGCGGCGCTGGGCCGCGGAGCAGGGCTTCCACGTGCGCGAGTTCACGCTCGACTGGGACACCAGCTGTGCACTGGTCGAAGCCGGCATGCCCTTCGCGCTGACCACGCAGCACGTGGGCGGCGGCCACCTGCAGGCCGTGGTGGGTGTGGATCGCCTGCGCCGCTCGCTGCTGATCCGCGACCCCAGCCAGCCGCTGCACGCGGAGTACGACGCCGACTTGCTGTTCGACTTGCGCCAGTCCCCCGGCCCGCGCGCGATGGTGATGCTGCCGCCCGAGCAGTTGCATCGCCTTGAGGGCATCACGCTGCCGGATGCGGCCGACTGGGACCTGTCGCACGCGGTGCTGGCTGCGCTGCAGCGGCACGACCGCCCCACGGCCATGCAGGCGCTGGCGCAGCTGCAGGCGCGCGCGCCCGCCGGCGACGCCACGCTGCGCTCACGCCGCTACATCGCGCTGTACGACGGTGACGAGCCCGGCATCCTGGCCGTCACCGAAGCTCTGCTCGAACGCCACCCGGACGACCGCCAGCTGCAGCAGAGCCGCCTCACCAGCCTGTTCGAAGTGCGCGGACAGGCCGCCGGCGAGGCCTGGCTGGCCGAGCTGGTGGCGCGGCCCCATCCCGACGCGTACCTGCTCACGCGCTGGGCGGCCCGCCTGATGCTGGACGCACGCCGCCTGCCGCAAGCCATGGGCGTGGTCGCCCAGGCCTTGCGCCGCGACGGCGGCAACGGCCGCGCCTGGAGCCAGCTCGCCGACCAGCTCTGGGCCGCGCAGGGCGTGGCGGACTCGGTGGCGCCGGCGCGCTGGGCCAGCACGCTGTTGCCCACGGAAGAGTGGGCCGCCGCGGCCTATGCCCGCACCTGCCGCGTCGCCGGCCGGCCCGAAGAAGGCCTGGCCTGGCTGCGCGAGCGCGTGGCCACCTGGGGCGACCGCTCGGTCCAGCCCACGATCACGCTGGCCGAGGAGCTGGACGCGCAGCAGCGCGACGCCGAGGCGGAAGCGGCGCTGGGCGCCGCCTTGCAGCAGCGGCCCGAGGACGCAGCGCTGCGCCTCTTCCTGGCCGAACGGGCGCTCTGGGCCGGCCAGCTGGACGCGGCCCAGGCGCACCTGCAGGCCTGCACCGATGCGCGCGCGCCTGCTCTGCTGCGCCTGCAAGCCCTGCTGCTGGAAGCGCGCGGCGAACTCGACGCAGCCCTGGCCGCCGTGCAACAGGCGGTGGACCTGGAGCCGCTGCACCTGCCGCACCACCGCCTGCTGCTGCGCCTGCTGCGCCGCCGCCACGGCGACATCGAGGCGCTGGCCCAGTGGCGCCCGCGCGCCGACGCCCATCCGGCGCACCTGGGCCTGCAGCGCCTGCTCTACGACGCGCTGCCCGACCAGCCCGCGGCCATCAACGCCCAGCTCGACCACCTGCATGCCCAGCATCCGGCCTTGCCCTGGCTGCAGCGCGAACGTGCGGTGCAGGCCTCGCGCCAGGACCGGCACGACGAGGCGGTGGCGCTGGCCGAGGCCGCGGCCGCGCTGGCGCCCGAGCTGGCCACCAGCCACGACGTGCTGGCCTTCTGCCACCAGCGTCGCAGTGGTTACGCCGCGGCGCTGCCCCATGTGCAGCAGGCGCTGCGCCGAGACGCCGAGTACGAGTCGGCGTTGCGCCGCATCCTCGACGTGCACGAGTCCGCCGCCCTGCGCGCCGCTGCCGACTTCGCCGCGGCCGAGCTGCGCCGGCAGGTGATCCTGGGTGACGGGCTGCTGGTGTTCCAGGCCGAGGCCGGCAGTGCCTGGCCGGCCGAAGAGACCTTGGCCCTGCTGGACGAACTGTGCAGCCGCTGGCCGGCGCTGTGGCAAGGCCCGGTGGCACAGGCGCGCCAGCTGATGCGCATGCACCGGGCCGACGAGGCGCTGGCGCTGCTCGAGGCCGCGGCCGCGCGTTTCCCGTCGGTGCCGCGCCTGCACGTCGAGCTGGGCGAGGCGCTGCGCCTGGCCGGCCGCATCGAAGCGGCGCGAGCGGCCAACGGCCGCGCCGTGGCGCAGCAGCCGGGCTGGAACCGCGCGGTGCGCGCGCAGGTCGACCTGCTGTGCCTGCACGGCCGAGAGTGGGACGCCGCCGAGCAGGTGCTGCAGCGCGCGCTGCACACGCGCGATGCGTGGGACGACGCCGACCTGATCGCCCTCTTGGCCTGGGTGCAGGAAGGGCAGGGCCGCGACGCCGAGGCCCTGGCCAGCGCACGCAAGTCGCTGCTGAGCGACCCGCGGCCCGACTGGGTGTGGGGCCTGGTGCGCCGCCTGTGTGACCGCATGGAGACCCCGGCCGCGTTCGACGCCCTGATCGACGCCGTCGTCACCGAACGCCCGGGCGACGTCGACGCCTGGCTGGTGCGCGCCGAACGCGGCCGCGACGACATCGACGCGCTGGCGGCGGCCGAGCGCGCCATCGCGCTGCAGCCGCGCCACGTGCCGGCCTGGCGCGCGCGCCTGAGTCGCCTGCAGCGCCTGGGCCGCCTCGACCTCATCGAGCAGGCCCTGGCCGCGCTGCCCTGGCCGGCGCCGGCACCGCTGGCGCTGCGGGCGTGGGGGCCGCGGCTGTCCTGGGCCCGTGCAGAACACAGCCGGGCCATCCGCGAGCTGCGCGCGCTGCGCGAGGAGGCGCCCTACGACGAGGCGCTGTGCGTGCAGCTGGCCGACTGGCTGGACGAACGTGACGAGCACGCGGCCTACCTCGAGGCCGCCGAGGCGCTGCTGGTGATCTCACCGCTGGAGGCGCGTTCGCACCTCTACCGCGGCCATGCGCTGCTGAAGGCGGGCCGGGCGCAGGAAGCCCTGGCACCGCTGCAGCGCACGCTGGAGCTGGCGCCCGGGTATGTCTTCGCGGCGCGCCAGCTGGTGCAGGCCGCGCGCACGGCCCAGGTGCCCGACGCGGCCGAGCCGGCCTTGTTGGCCCTGTGGCCCTTGCTGGAAGACGTGGAGACGGCCTGCGACGGCGTCGAGCTGGCGGTGGCCGCCGGCCAGCGCGAGCGCGCACAGGCCTGGCTGCAGCGCCTGTTCACGTGCGAGGCCTTCGAGATTGACCGCTGCCGCACCGCGCTGGCCGCCTGGCGCCAGGCCGGCTGGGCCGACACCCTGGAGCCGCAGCTCGACGCGCACGTGGCGCGCGGCGGCGGCCCGGTGGGCGTGGCCATCGACTGGCTGGAGCGCGAGCGCGAACGGCGCGGCGTGCTGCTGACCGCCTTGCGCGCCTTCCGCCTGCAGCGCCGGGCTGCCGGCCCGCACCTGCTGCGCGCCCTGCTGCGCTGGCTCGCCGACCACGAGGCTCGCCTGCTGCTGGGCCTGCAGCTGCGCCACTTCGAGCCGGCGCTGCGTGCCGACGACACGGCCTGGGGCGAGTCGAGCTACGCGTTGGCGCGCCTGAACGAACACCGCGCGCTGGTGCGCTGGCTGCGCGACTGGCAGCAGCGCGAGCGCCCGCCCGCGTATGCGCTGGGCAACCTGGTCGGCAGCCTGGCCGTGCTGCGACGCTGGGACGAACTGGCTCGGGTGGTGCAGGCCACGCTGGCACGCCAGCCCTACCAGGAGGACATGCGGCTGTGGCAGCTGCTGCTGCTGGCGCGCAGCGGTGACCTGGACGGCCTGCAGGCCGCACTGGCGCGCACCCACGAATGGCAAGCCGATCCCTGGATGCTGCCGCAGCTGAAGACGCTGCGCGCCTTCGTCGTACTGGCGCTGGAGCGCGCCGGCGGCAACAGCGTGGCGGCGTTCCGGCGCACGCTGGAAGACGGGGTCATCGCGCAGGCCCTGGTATGGCAGCGCGAACTGCGGCGCCTGGCGATGTGGCGGCACACGCCGTGGACGCGGCTGCCGCAATGGGGCTCTGTGCTCGACTAGCTGCGGGCACGGCGGCGGCCAGGCCCCGTGGGCCCGGCCGCCGTGGTGCCTACAGCGGCGTGCCGTGCTGCTCGAAGGGCAGCTTCAGCTGCGACAGGTCCTTGCGCGTCTCCACCAGCACCAGCGGGCCTTCGTCGGCCAGCACATGGCGCTTCGGTTCGCGCGGCACGTGCACCGGCTGCGGTGCGGCGGCCATCGCGGCCTGCACGGCGCGGATCTTCTCGGCGTCGGAGTTCACCCACTCCAGGCCGGCCTGCGTGGCCAGCGACAGCAGGCTGTCCATCGGCAGCGCGTAGGGCTCGATGCGGATGGGCTCGGCGGCCTTCTTCGGTGCGGGTGCCGGGGCGGGGGCGTACACCGGGGCAGGCGCCACGGGCTCGGCGTAAGCCACGGCGGCCGGTGTCATGGCGACACCGGCTTCGGCTGGCATCACCTCGGCGCCGTCGGCCGGTGCGTCCTCGCGGCCCTCGCGCTGGCGGTCACGGCCGCGGCCACGGCGGCGGCCGCGCTCGCGTTCACCACCTTCGGCAGGCGCTTCGCCTTCGGCCGGGGCAGGCACTGTGTCGGGGCCCTGCGCGGCGGCATCGGCCGCCTGTTCGGGGCTGCCTTCCTCGCTGCGCGGCTCGTCGCCACGCTCGCCACGGTCGCGGCCACCACGGCGGCGGCGCCGGCGGCTGGCTTCGCGTTCGCCTTCGGTCTGCGGCGGCTCGGCGCCGGGCAGGCCTTCGGCCAGTGCCTGCGGCGGCACGGCGGCGTCGGCGGCCAGGTTTTCTTCGGTGCGCGGGGCGCCGTTGCGTTCAGGGCGCGGGCCGCGGTCACCGCGCTCGCCACCACGGCCACCGCGTTCGCCGCGGTCGCCACGCGGCGGACGGTCCTCACGCACGGCGGGCTGGGCGCCGGCCTCGGCCGGGGCCTCGGCGCGGTTGCCGCGGCCGCCGCGATCACCACGGCCCTCGCCGCGGCCTTCACCGCGACCCTCACCACGGCCCTCGCGGTTGCCATCACGTCCGTTGCGCGGGCCGCGGTCACCGCGGTCACCACCACGGCCGCCGCGTTCTCCACGCCGGCCTTCACGCTTGTCGCCGCTGCCAGCGGCCGGTGCTGCGGCCGGTGCCGGCGCGGCTACCGGGGCTGCCACGGGAGCAGGGGCCGGTGCGGCACCACCGAAGATGCGGCTGACCCAGCCGAAGAAACCACCACCGGCCACCGGGGCCGGTGCAGCCACGGGCACCGCCACGGGTGCCGCGGCCACCGGGGCCGGCACCGGCGCAGCCACCGGGGGCGGCGGCGCGGGCGGGGCCGGCTGGTCGGGCAGCACGCCCTTGATCACC